>NZ_JAIUHU010000012.1:0-190295 GCF_020165275.1 Mesorhizobium sp. Ca11
CCGGAGGGGGGAAAGGTGGCGCTGCGAAGCAGCGACGGATTGGGGGAACCACGTGGCAATCAAGCCTCGGCCTGATCAGTTGCGCCAGTCACAGAAGATGTGTGCATAGCGTAGCCCACTTCGTGGGGCGAGGAACCCGAACGGCGCCGCTTGTCCATTTGCATCGCTGCCCGAAAACATGCAGACATGGCGCCCGACGCGAGCGGTGCCAGAGGAATCAGCATGGTGGCGGTAGAGACAGTGCAGCGGGCATCGGGGCGCGGCATTTGGGGCTGGATGTTCTTCGACTGGGCGGCGCAGCCTTTCTTCACCGTTGTCACCACCTTCATCTTCGGACCCTATTTCGTCTCGCGCATGGCGAGCGATCCGACTGCCGGGCAGGCCGCCTGGGGCTACGGCATTGCCGCCGCGGGCCTGGTCATCGCGGTGCTGTCGCCGGTGCTCGGCTCGATCGCCGACCAGACCGGGCCGCGCAAGCCGTGGATCGCTTTTTTCGCGGCCATCAAGATCGCCAGCCTCACGCTTTTGTGGTTCGCGGCGCCGGGGTCCAACCTTTTCCTGGTCGTGCTCCTGTTCTCGCTGGCTTCGGTGGCGGCCGAATTCTCCACCGTGTTCAACGATTCCATGATGCCGCGGCTGGTGCCGAAGGAAGAGATCGGCCGGATCTCCAACATGGCCTGGGGGCTCGGCTATCTCGGCGGCATGATCGCGCTGATCTTCGTGGTGCTGTTCCTGGCCGGCAATCTCGAAACCGGCAAGACGCTCATCGGCCTCGATCCGTTGTTCGGACTCGATCCGAAACTCGGCGAGGACGCGCGCTTCACCGGGCCGATGTCGGCCGGCTGGTATTTCCTGTTCATCCTGCCGATGTTCTTGTTCACGCCGGACGCCATTAAGGGAATCCCGATCGGCCCGGCAGTGCGCGAGGGCCTGTCCGAGCTGAAGTCCACCCTGGTGGAAGTGCGCCAGCGCAGCGGCATCCTGCGCTTTCTCCTGGCCCGTATGATCTATCAGGACGGCGTCAATGCGCTGCTGGCGCTCGGCGGCACGTTCGCAGCCGGCATGTTCCAGTGGTCGATCACCGAGATCGGCTTGTTCGGCATCATCCTCAATGTCGTCGCCATCTTCGGCTGCTGGATCGCGGCGCGGCTCGATACTGCGCTCGGCTCGAAGCATGTGGTGATGATCGCGCTGGTGATGCTGTCGGTCGCCACCATCGGCGTCGTCTCGACAGGGCCTGGCTTCACGCTGCTCGGCCTGGTCCCGCTGCCGACCGCCGATTCCGGCGGCCTGTTCGGCACAGCTGCGGAGAAAGCCTATATCCTCTACGGCCTGCTGATCGGGCTTGCCTTCGGTCCGGTGCAGGCGTCATCGCGATCCTACATGGCGCGCAGCGTGACCGCCGCCGAGTCCGGCCGCTATTTCGGCATCTATGCGCTGGCCGGCCGGGCGACGAGCTTCCTGGCGCCGTTCATGGTGGCGAGCATCACCACCATCAGCGATTCGCCGCGGCTCGGCATGGCGGCGATCATCTTGTTCCTCGGCATCGGCATGGCGATCCTGGCGGGGACACCCTATCCGGCGGATAAGCCGAAGAGGTAGCGCGACTTTTCCTTCTCCCCTTGTGGGAGAAGGTGGATCGGCGCGGAGCGCCGAGACGGATGAGGGGTGCTCCAGCTTGGCGAACATGCCCGTCGAAAGCTGCAATCGCCCACGCCTCATTCCCTGGAGCACCCCTCATCCGTCGCCTTCGGCGACACCTTCTCCCACAAGGGGAGAAGGAAGAAGCGCATCAATGCCTGAAGTGCCTCACCCCGGTGAACACCATGGCGATGCCGTGCTCGTCGGCGGCGGCGATGACGTCCTCGTCGCGCATCGAGCCGCCGGGCTGGATGACCGCCGTGGCGCCGGCTTCAATTGCCGACAAGAGGCCGTCGGCGAAGGGGAAGAAGGCGTCCGAGGCGACGACCGAGCCTTTGGTCAGCGGCTCGGCGAGGCCCGCCGCTTCGGCAGCGTCGAGCGCCTTGCGGGCGGCGATGCGCGAGGAATCGACGCGGCTCATCTGGCCGGCGCCGATACCGACCGTCGCTCCGTCCCTGGCATAGACGATGGCGTTGGACTTGACATGCTTGGCGATGCGGAAGGCGAATTTGAGGTCGGCCATCTCAGCCGGCGTCGGCGCGCGCTTCGTCACCACCTTGAGCTCGATATCGTCGACGACCGCATTGTCGCGGCCTTGCACCAGCAGTCCGCCGGCGACGGATTTCACCGTCGTGCCGGCGGCGCGGGGATCGGGCAGGCCGCCGGTGACCAGCAGGCGCAAATTCTTCTTCGCCGCGACGATGGCGGCGGCCTCGTCGGTGGCATCGGGCGCGATGATGACCTCAGTGAAGGTCTTGACGATCTCTTCCGCCGCCTCGGCGTCGAGGATGCGGTTCATGGCGACGATGCCGCCGAAAGCCGAGACCGGATCGCAGGCCAACGCCTTGGCGTAGGCCGCCTTCAGCGATGAGCCTTCGGCAACGCCGCAGGGGTTGGCATGCTTGATGATAGCGACCGCCGCCGAGCGCGCCGGATCGAACTCGCCGACCAACTCGAAAGCGGCGTCGGTGTCGTTGATGTTGTTGTAGGAGAGCTGCTTGCCTTGCAACTGCTTTGCCGTTGCCACGCCCGGCCGCTTGTCTCCCGACAGGTAGAAGCCTGCGCCCTGATGCGGGTTCTCGCCATAGCGCATCACCTGGTCGAGCCGGCCGCCGAACGCGCGCCATGTCGGGTGCTCGATCTCCAGCGCCTCGGCGAACCATCCGGAGATCGCAGCGTCATAGGTGGCGGTGCGGGCAAAGGCCTTGGCCGCCAGCATCTTGCGGAAATCGAGCGACAGCGAGCCCAGATTCATCTCCAGCGCGTTGACGACGGAAGCATAGTCGGCCGGGTCGGTGACGATGGCGACGTAGGCGTGGTTCTTGGCCGAGGCGCGGATCATCGCCGGCCCGCCGATGTCGATGTTCTCGACGATCGAGGCATAGCCGGCGCCGGAGCGGCGGACGTCCTCGAACGGATAGAGATTGCAGACGACGAGATCGATCGGCTCGATGTTGTGGTCGTGCATCGCCTTGGCATGCTCGGCGTCGTCTCGGATGCCGAGCAGCGCGCCATGCACCGACGGATGCAAGGTCTTCACCCGCCCATCCATGATCTCGGGAAAGCCGGTGAGCTCGGAAACGTCGCGGACCGCCAGGCCCGCCCCGGCGAGGGCCTTTGCCGTGCCGCCGGTCGAAACCAGCTCAACGCCGGCGGCGGCGAGCGCCTTAGCGAAATCGACCAGGCCTGTCTTGTCGAAGACGGAAAGCAGCGCGCGACGCACCGGAACGAGGTCAGGCGCCGGAATGTTTTTTGTGGGCACGGCCATGGCGGGCGGCCTTTCAGAGCTGTTGGCAGGGACGTTGGCCGGCCCTAGCATATGAGCCCCGGAAATCAAGTGAGTCCGGGATCAGGCGCGCAGCCGTTTGCCAGCCAGCCTCAGTTGTTTTCGGAATAGCCGGAAATAATGGTGCGGGTCAGCTGCCAGTGGACCTCGGCAATTTCCGAGGCCTTGAAGGCGAGCACGATCTGCCGGCTGCGGCGCGGCCCGCTCAGGCCGGCAAAGTAGATCGATTCCTCGACCTCCGGCACCACTTCGGCGCAGGTGAAGACCCAGCTGTCGCCCTGCGCGCCGGCGAGCGTCAGGCGGTCGTGGTCGTCCTGCAGCAGGCTGATGTCGGGATGAACGTGGAAGCGCACCGTGACGAAGTCGCGGCCGTTGTTGCGGATCGCGGCATTGCCCGGGCGCAGGAAGCGGTCGCGGCCGGCAAGGACGTTGCCGTTGCTGGTCAGCTTCAGCTCGCGCTCATGCAGGAAGCCGAACTGCTGGACATAGCCGTCATGACGGGCGACGAAGCCTTGCATGCCCTTCTGGTCGAGGCGCTTGCAGGGCACATGCTGCGGGCCGCCGATCAGTGGCGAACCCAACAGGTCGCTGACGCGCAGCGAGTGGCTGAAGCGCGCCGACGAGGTGTCATTGAGCGTGGCGGTCGAATGCGCGGCGGTGGCGCGGGCCAGCGGCCGGAATTCCGGGGCGCCGTAGGTGTCGATGCCGGCATTGACGATGAAGTGCTGGCGCCCGGAGGAGAGCTCGAAGGCGAGGCAGCCGGCATGTGCTGCGTTGGAGACGTCGACCGGCGGCGGCAGGCCGGTGTCGGCGATCACCGTCACGCCGCCCATCGACAGGCGCTCGTAGCCGGAATGCGGCGCGTGCAGCAGCGGCGCGCCCACCGTGTCGTCATGGCGCATGATGGTGGCGATGCGGTCGTGGATGGTGGCGCCCATGCCGTTGAAGCGGGCAAGGCTGCCGTCCTGATGGCGAAAGAAACGCAGCGCCGGCAACATCCGGTCGATGGCGCCGATCAAGGCCGACGGCGGCGCCTCGGCCTGGTTGGCATAGGTCTGGCGCAACGGCAGAAGGTCGGCCAGCAGCTCCAGCACCGCCATCGGCTTGCGCGAGATATGGCCGCCATCAGGCAGGATCTGATGCTCGAGCTCCTCGGCCAGGTTGCGTGTCGCGGCACGCAGCGCCGAGGCCGGCGCCGGCAGGGACAGCGCGGCGAAGGCGAGCGCGATGCGGGCGCGCAGCCTGGCCTCGCCATCGGGCATCTCGCGCACCATCGAGCGGAGATAGCGGATCTGCACGGCGAGCGATTTCAGGAACGCGCGATAGAAAGGGAATTCGGCGCCCTGCAGCACCACCGAGGAGTGCTGCAGCCAGGCGATCACCCGCTTGGCCGTCGTTCCCGGCTCCCAGGCGATGCCGGAGATCTGGTTGCCATGCATGGCGATCCAGTCGGTCACCAGGGCTCTCGCATTGGCGGCGGCGAGCTCGGTGCCGGTGGCGCGCATGTGGCGTAGCCAGCGGAAGCCATGCAACGATTTCTGCCAGCCGCGATTGGGCACGTCGAGCTGAAAGGGCGACTTGCCGCCGGTCTCGACCAAATGGCCCGACAGAGGGTAGCGGCCGTAATAGATCTCCAGCGCGATCTGCGGGTCGGCGAGCCGCAGATCCGGCGGCGCGATCAGGACGCGCTCGGGCGTGCGGCCGGAATAGCGCCAGCGATAGACCGGCCCGGCGCGGAGGCGCCGGCGCGTTTTGCGCCAGAACTCCCTCGCGACAAGCGTCCAAAGACGCGTCGTGCTGCCGGCAACAAGTGCCAATAGCCCTCCTGATGTCCCCATAACCCGAGCACAAGCTTATGCGATTCAAGAACTTATGCGAAGGCGGATTTCGCCGAAGTGAACCGCTTCACGCCGCCTTGCCCGTGCCGTCGCTAAAAAAGTCAGCAAATTTTATGAGATAACGTTTCAATCGGCCCGTCTCATCCGCGCGGCAAAGAAGCCGTCCAGGCCTGAAATCCCGGGCGATTCCAGCGCGAGGTCGGCCGGCGTGGTGCGCAACATACCCTCCGGGGTCAGAAACGGATCGACGCCGGCAAATTCGCCAGGCCGGATCGGATCGGCGACGATGCCGGGGCTCCCGGCGAGGAAATCGCGATAAAGCTCCTCGCCTTCGATCGGGTCGAGCGAGCAGTTGGAGAACACGATCCGTCCGCCGGGCCTGACGAGGGTGACGGCATGGGCAAGCAGCCGGCGCTGGAGATCGGCGAGCTTTTCGACATCGGCCATGGTCTTGGTCCATGGCACGTCGGGGTGGCGGCGCACCGTGCCGGTCGAGGAGCAGGGCGCATCGAGCAGCACGGCGTCGAACAATTGTGCCGGCCGGTAATCCAGGAGGTCGGTCTGGACGAGCTCGGCGGTCAGGCCAAGGCGCTCGAGATTCTGACTGAGCCGCGCCAGCCGGTTCTTCGAGGTGTCGAGCGCGGTCACCTCGGCGCCGGCCAGAATAAGCTGCGCCGTCTTGCCGCCGGGCGCGGCGCAAAGGTCGGCGACGCGCTGGCCTCTGATGTCGCCGAACAGGCGTGCCGGCAGGCTTGCCGCCGCATCCTGCACCCACCAGGCGCCGTCGGCGAAACCGGGGAGGTCGATGACATTGGCGGCAAGCTTCTCGACGCGCACGGTGCCAGTCGGCAGCACGATGCCGCTGAGACGCTCGGCCCAGATCACCGGGTCGGCCTTGACGGTGAAGTCGACCGGCGCCTCGTGGCGATGGGCGGCAAGGATGGCTCGCGCCTTGTCGGCTCCGTAAGCAGCGGTCAGCCGCTCGAAGAACCATTGCGGCGCCTCGCTGGTGGCGGCAAGCGCCGGGGCAAGCTCAGCCTCCTTGGCGCGCGCCAGCGAACGCAGCACGCCGTTGACGAGGCCGGCGAAACGCAGCGTTCGCGGATCGGACTTGGCGTGGGTGACGGCAAGGTCGACCGCGGCGCTGTCGGGAACATCGAGAAACAGGATCTGCGCGGCGGCGACATTGAGGATATGCGAGAGCGCCGTGGCGTTGGCCGGCAGCGGCTTTTCCAGGCGCTTGGACAAAAGCCCGGCAATGGTCATGCGGTGGCGCAGCGCCGTGACCAGGATGGCGCGCACCAGCGCCCGGTCGCGGCCGTCCAGCGCCTTGTATTGCGGATGGCCGTGCTCGTTATCGGTCAACCCGTCCAGCGGCGTGCGGGCATCGATGACGGCGGCAAGCAGCCGCGCCGCCGCCTTGCGTGCGGCAAGGCCGGCGACGTTCTCGTCACCAGCCTTGTGTTGCGGATTGCCTGAATGTCCGCGCCTCGGCGGCGTCACGACCAGGGACCCTTCGACCGGACATTGCGCGGTCCGGTCGGGTTGCGGCCCCAGGGATTGGGCTTTGGCGGCGCCGGCTCAGCCTCCGCTGGCGGCGGGTCCGCCGGCTTGCCCCATGGCCCCGCCGACGGCTCCTCGGGCTGAATGGGTGGCGGAGAAGCCCGGCGCCGGGCGACCGGCGATGCGCCACCCATCGCGCGCGCCATCTCCTGCAGCGCGGCTATGCGGTTCTCGGTGCTCGGGTGGGTCGAGAACAGATTGTCCATGCGCTCGCCATGCAGAGGATTGATGATGAAAAGATGCGCCATCGCCGGATTGCGCTCGGCATCCTCATTGGGGATCCGTTCGGCGCCGCGCGCGATCTTGTTGAGCGCCGAAGCCAGCCACAACGGGTTGCCGCAGATCTCGGCGCCGCGCCGGTCGGCTTCGTATTCGCGGGTGCGGCTCACCGCCATCTGCACGATCATCGCGGCGAGTGGCGCAACGATCATCGCGACAAGCACGCCGACAAAGCCGAATGGATTGTTGTTCTCGCGGCTGCCGCCGAAGAAGAAGGCGAAATTGCCGAGCATCGAGATGGCGCCGGCGAGCGTCGCCACGATCGTCATGGTCAGCGTGTCGCGATGCTGCACATGGGCAAGCTCATGCGCCATCACCGCCGCGACCTCTTCATGGGAGAGCCGCTCGAGCAGGCCGGTGGACGCCGCAACGGCAGCATTTTCCGGATTGCGGCCGGTGGCGAAGGCGTTGGGCTGCGGGTTGTCGATCAGATAGGTCTTCGGCATCGGCAGGCCGGCCTGCTTGGCCAGCGCCTGCACGATCGCGTAATATTCGGGCGCGTTCTTCGCGTCGACCTCGACGGCGCGGTTCATCGACAGCACCATCTTGTCGGCGTTCCAATAGCTGAACAAATTGGTGCCGGCGGCGACCAGAAGCGCGATGACCATGCCGCCCGAGCCGCCGATCAGATAACCGACGCCCATGAACAGCGCCGTCATCGCGGCGAGAAGCATGGCGGTGCGAAGCGTGTTCATCGTTTCATCCGTCTGGTCTGATGGCGGAGGAGGTGGCGAATAGAGGTCGATCCTTCTGTCGTCATGGCTATATGATGGGAGGCGCCGGTCTTCGTTTCAATCGGCGGGAGTATCGCATGACTGAAGAACCCAGCAAACCCGAAGCAGTTGCAACGACCAAAGAGCCGCAAAAAACGCTAACCCCAGCGGCGCAGCGCGCGTTGACCGAAGCCGAAGCGCGTCGCCGGAACTACCGAGCGGCCGAAGCGCAATTGCCGAAGGAAATCGGCGGTCGCGGCGGCAAGGAGCCCGGCCGCTACGGCGACTGGGAGGTGAAGGGGCTCGCCACCGACTTCTAAGCAACCGCACGCTCGGGCGCGAGCGCGATCCAGCCACTGACGTCCGTAGCGATGCCGATTTCCTCATAGGAACGGATTGTCGGGTGCGGCGTGACCAGCGGGTGGACATGCGTGGCGCTGATCACCACCACCGACGCACCGGAGGCCTCGCCTGCCGCGATGCCCGCCGGCGCATCCTCGAAGACCAGGCAGTCGCGCGCCTCAACGCCGAGACGCTTTGCCGCCAAAAGGAAGCAGTCCGGCGCCGGCTTGCCATGGGTGACATCTTCCGCCGTGACCATCATGGCGGGAACCGGAATACCGGCCGCCTCGATGCGCAGCAGCGCCAGCTCGCGCGGCGCCGAGGTGACGATCGCCCAGCGCTCCGGCGGCAGCGATTGCAGAAACGCGATGGCACCAGGAATCGGGACGATGCCTTCGAGGTCCTCCGCCTCGGCCTTGAGCAGCGCATCGGCTTCGGCGACGGCGTCGACGCCCGGCAGCTTCAGTCCCGCGATCGTCTCGATCGCGCGCTTGCCATGGATCGTGGGCAGGAAGCTCGCCACGTCGAGGCCGTGACGCTCCGCCCATTTTGCCCACACCCGTTCCGCCGCGGCGATCGAGTTGAGCACCGTGCCGTCCATGTCGAACAGGAAGGCAGCGAATTTTGAGCCTGCAAACATCGAATGTCCTGGAGAATCGTTTTCGGGAGGGGCGAAACGCAAAGCCCAGTTTAGACCGGCCGGCACCGCCTGAGAAGGCGAGAGGCCCACCATTTCATCCCGGCACGGGAACAAGCTCCGGCTCGCGGCGTTGAACGGGCAGTCTTTCCAAAATCATCAAGGGGGGCATGCGATGCTGATCCGGCTCGGCTATGAAATCGCCATCGAATGCGCGGCCGTGACGCCGATCATCTCGCTTCTCGACATCCATCCGGACCGCCATGCCGACATCAAGCGGCAGACGCGGGTTCTGACCTCGCCCTCGGTGCCGACCCGGACCTATCGCGACCGCCACGGCAATATCTGCCGTCGTTTCACGGCGCCGGCAGGCAACTTCCGCATCCTCTATGACGCGGCGGTCGAGGACAGCGGCGAGACCGACGAGGTGAACACGCTGGCGCACGAAACGCCGGTCGCGGAACTGCCGGACGATGTGCTGGTCTATCTGCTCGGCAGCCGCTATTGCGAGACCGACCATCTCAGCGACACCGCCTGGCAGCTTTTCGGCCAGCTGCCGCCCGGCTGGGCACGCGTCCAGGCGATCGTCGATTACGTCAACAGCCGGCTTTCCTTCGGCTACGGCTATGCGCGCGCCACACGCACGGCGGCCCAGGCGCATGAGGAGCGTGTCGGGGTGTGCCGCGATTTCGCGCATCTGGCGATCGCGCTTTGCCGATGCATGAACATTCCGGCGCGCTACGTGAACGGCTATCTCGGCGATATCGGCGTGCCGGCCGACCCGGCGCCGATGGATTTCTCGGCCTGGATGGAAGTCTACCTCGACGGCAAATGGTACACGTTCGATCCGCGCCACAACCGGCCCCGCATCGGCCGCGTCGTCATCGCGCGCGGCCGCGACGCCACCGACGTGCCGCTGCTGCACAGTTTCGGCCCGCACCGGCTCACCCTGTTCAAGGTCTGGACCTACGAGCAGGAAGGCAACCGCTTCAATCCCCCGCATCACGGCGTCGATCGGACGGCCAGCGCGCAGATGCTGGGGTAGGTTCTGTCGATATTCAGGTGAGGCCGGCCTGCGAAGGACGGCCTCCTGCGCTTCCGGTGCTCACGTACTTTAAGCACGCTCCGCTCCGGTTCTCGGAAGCCGCCCTTCTCGACTCGGCTGACCCGAATCTCAACAGACCCTGCGCTGCGCCATGTTTCACCGGAGCCGCTGACCCGCTTCGGCACAGTTCGATTGTGCCGAAGAGAGAACGACCGCGACAGTCTTCAAGACTATGGTAAGCGCTTCATGAAGGTCGCGTTTCCAAGGCATTTTCGTTTACTTCCGGTTCACCTTCAGATTTGCCGAAAGTCAGCAAAAACAACGGATTAACCTCTTGTTAATCGCCTTACGGCGGCTTCTGGCCGAAATCCTGCAACGCCTCTGCCGAGCGGCACGGTGCCGCGGACAGTGGAGGCGGAAGGGATGCGGCAGTTCAGAGGTGTCGTTCGTGGGGTGGACGGCTTTGCCCGCAACCGCGAAGGCAATTTCGCGGTACTGTTCGGAGCTGCCGCATCGGTCCTCGCGCTGGGTGTGGGATTCGCCGTCAATATCTCGCAACTCTACAATGCGAGGTCGAGCCTGCAGGGCGTCGTCGACGCCGCCGTGACCTCGACGGCCCGCGATCTCACCCTCGGCGTCATCACGGAAACCGATGCCAACAAAACGGTGCAGGCGTTTCTCGAGGCCAACAGCACGGCCGGCATCCTGCAGGCCAACCAGATCGTGCTCGACAGGCTTACGGTCAACAGGACGGCCAACACCGTACAGGCGGATGCGCATGTCGATGTCGGCCTCTATTTTCCGCTGTTCAGCACCAGCACCATGCGCCGCGTGACCGCCTCGACCTCGGCGCTTTATTCCGACAAGACCGTCGAGGTGGCGATGATGCTCGACGTCACCGGTTCGATGAGGCCCGACTGGCGCACCAAGACCAACAAGATCGGCGACCTGCAGGCAGCCGCATCACAGACGGTAAAGGATCTCCTGGATCAAAACCGGGATCCCAACGATCCCCGGATTCGGGTATCGATCATACCCTACGCCGAAGCCGTCAACACCGGCGGCCTGGCCGATACCGTCTTCGTCGAGACCGAGACGGGGCCGAAAGTGCCGCCGCCGATCGATGCCCCGGTAGCGGTTTCCACTACGGTCTCCGATCATTGCGCAACCGAGCGCAAGGACAAGGACGGCTACGCCGATTATTCATCGGACGGGCCCTACACGCAACGCCGGGACAACCAGGGCAAGATCTATCTGGCCAAAGTCAACCGCGACTACCGCATGACGCTATGCCCTACGGCTGCCCTGGTTCCGCTGACTGCTGATGAGGACAAGCTGCTGACGGCGATCGATCATTTTCAGGCTGGGGGCGTGACCGCAGGCGGCATTGCCGCGCAATGGGGCTACTACATGCTCTCGCCATCCTGGCGCACGGCAATCTCGAGCGCCCGCCTGGGTGCCGGCCCCGCCAACTTCGATCGGAACAGGGTGGCCAAGATCGCCATTCTGATGACGGACGGCCAGTTCAACACCGCCTTTGCCGGCGGACGCGGCGCGTCGCGGTCGCAGGATCAAGGTCAAAAGTCGCGCGCCAATGCCGAAGCCATCTGCGATAACATGAAACGCGACAGCATCGAGATATTCACCATCGGCTTCGATCTCAACGACCCGGCTATGTCCGCGACCGAACGCGATCAGGCCAAGTCCCTGTTGAAGAACTGCGCGACTGACGACACCTCGTCGCTCAAGCATTACTACGAGGCCGCCAACGGCGCCGAATTGAAACAGGCCTTCGGCGAAATCAGCCGTAATATCGAAAAGCTTACAATCAGCCGCTGAACTGCAGCGCCGACCCCAAAAAGGAAAAGGCCGCCGCTTCTTGACGAAGCCGGCGGCCTTCCGTGTTTCCGTCCATGACGCGGCTTCCGGCGGCAACCCCATCGGGCTACCTGCCGCGCGTCTCGCGCCTTAACGGGAAGACTGCTTCCCGAAAGTGCAATCCGCTGAGCTCACGTTATGGAAAACGAAATCACTCGACATCGGATCACCTCCTTTCAGTTCGTTGAACACACACAGATGATGGGGTGCGTCGCGGCAAATGGCAAGGTGCCGCGACGGAATGGCAAGCGGGAAATCCCTGCCCGCGGTGTTTTTGGGCAACAGATCGGGATTGCGCTACGCAGGCCAGTTGGATGACAGTGGCGCCCGGGAGGGCCCGCATTCGACGCATCGGGAGGTGAGAATGGACGCCGCCGACAAAGCCGCGCGGATCGCACGAACGGTCGTCGAGACGCTGAAACCGGGTTTCGCGGTCAAGCTCTGGACCGGCGAGCGCATCGGTCCCGCCGGCGGTCCTGTGCTCACCATCAACGACCAGGATATCGTCTGGCAATTGCTGCGCCGGCCGCGCTTCTCGACGCTGGTCGAGATGTGGATCTCCAAGACCATCGACATCGAAGAAGGCACGCTGTTCGATTTCTACGCGCTGCCTTCGCAAGGCAAGCTCAAGGCGAAGCTCAGATCGCTGCCGAAGCTGGCGATTTTGCGCGACCTGCCGGCGGTGCTTTTCTCGCGCAAACAAATGACGGCGCGCAGCGATCTTTCCGGCCGCAACCCTTATGTCAGCGGGTCGAACAAGGAGGCGATCCAGCACCATTACGACATTTCGAACGCCTTCTATCGGCTCTTCCTCGACGAGCGCATGGTCTACAGCTGCGGCTATTTCAGGGATTTCGCCAACGGCATCGACCAGGCGCAGATCGACAAGCTCGACCATATCTGCCGCAAGCTCAGGCTGAAGCCGGGCGAAACGTTGCTCGACATCGGCTGCGGCTGGGGCGCGATGCTGATCCATGCGGCGAAACATTACGGCGTCGTCGGCCACGGCGTCTCGCTGTCGCAGGCCCAGACCGAGCTTGCCCGCGAGCGCATTCGCGCCGAGGGGCTGCAGGATCGCATCACCATCGAGATAAAGTCCTATGCCGAGCTCTCCGGCAGCTTCGACAAGATCTCGTCGATCGGTATGTTCGAGCATTTGGGGATCGCCAACCACGCTGCCTATTTCTCGACTGTCCACCGCCTGCTGAAACCCGGCGGCATCTATCTGCATCATGCCATCACCCGGCGCAGCAAGGGCGACCTGAAGAAGACCCTGCGCAAGGGGCCGGAATACAAGGCCCTGATCAAATACATCTTTCCCGGCGGCGAGCTCGACACGATCGGCATGACGCTCGGCAATCTCGAGGCGCTCGGCTTCCTGGTCTATGACGTGGAAAACCTGCGCGAGCATTATGCGCAAACCTGCCGCCTGTGGGCGGAGCGCCTCAGTGCGCGCTTCGATGAGGCGGTCGCCGAGGTCGGCGAGCCCAAAGCGCGGCTGTGGCTGCTCTATCTGACGGGTTGCTCGATCACCTTCGAGCGCGCCTCGGCGCAGATTTTCCAGACCGTCGCCACCAGGCGCGCCCGCGGCCCGAGCGGCCTGCCGCCGACACGGGCGGATTTGTACCGGTAGACCCGACCCGCTTCAGTCCATCAAGCGCATCGGCGCGCCGAGCTCGATCCGCGCGGGCCGGTCGACCGTGCAGTAGACACCGAGATTGTGAGCGTTGTGGCGTACCAAATTGCGCAGGATGCCGGGGTCGGTGTCGAAGCCGTCCTGGGCGATGATGGTGAAGCCGCAGCGGCGGCAGGGTTCGGAGACGGTGAGCAGCAGATCGCCGACCGCGAGCTTCCTGCCGATCCATTGCGTCTCCGGAAAGGCGCCTTCGACCGGGTCCATCTCGACAACGATGTTGGGGCGGAAGCGGCGCGGATCGGGCGTTCCCTCGGGATGCAGCGTCTTCAGCCTGGCCAGCGAGGCGGTGGTGAGCAGATGGATCGGTGCCTTGGCATAGCGGGCCTCGGTCAGCGGGCCGGCGTAGCCGGGCGTCGCGTTCTGCGCGCCGAACGGCCGGATCGAAGCCTCGAAGCCGAGAAAGGCCGATACCGCGCGGTCGCTTTCCGGATCCGGCGCCGGCAGCCATTCGCCACCGGGCACCGCCACTTCGAGCTGCCATTCCCTATTCACCGGGGCCTCGCTCAGCCTGGTGCGGATCAGCGGCACCTTGTGCCATCTGGCCTCGCGGTCGGGCCTGGCGATCTCGCCGTCGGAAGCGTCGACCAGTCCGAACAGCCGGTCGCCGTCGACGGTCCTCAGCCCGACGGAGATGGCATCGCGCCGCTCGCCGGCGAGCGAACTCGCCGGATAGCGCCAGAGCTGGCTGACGGTGCCGAGGATTGCCTTGCCGGTCATCAGCCCTTCTTGTTCTGCCGGTTGGCGACGAGATCGTCGACCACGGCCGGATCGGCGAGCGTCGAGGTGTCGCCGAGCGCGCCGAAATCGTCCTCGGCGATCTTGCGCAGGATGCGCCGCATGATCTTGCCCGAACGGGTTTTCGGCAGGCCAGGCGCGAACTGGATCTTGTCGGGCGTGGCGATGGCGCCGATCTCCTTGCGGACATGCGCGACCAGCTCCTTGCGCAATTCCTCGCTCGATTGGGTGCCGGCCATCAGCGTGACATAGCAGTAGATGCCCTGGCCCTTGATGTCGTGCGGGTAGCCGACGACGGCGGCTTCCGACACCTTTTCATGGCTGACCAGCGCCGATTCCACCTCGGCCGTGCCCATGCGGTGGCCGGAAACGTTGATGACGTCGTCGACCCGGCCGGTGATCCAGTAATAGCCGTCGGCGTCGCGCCGGCAGCCGTCGCCAGTGAAGTATTTGCCCTTGTAGGTCGAGAAATAGGTCTGCACGAAACGGTCGTGGTCGCCATAGACGGTGCGCATCTGGCCCGGCCAGGAATCGACGATGCAGAGATTGCCGTCGGCCGCACCCTCCAGCACCTTGCCTTCGCCGTCGACCAGTTGCGGCCGGACGCCGAAGAAGGGTCGCGTGGCGGAGCCGGCCTTGAGGTCGGTGGCGCCCGGCAGCGGCGTGATCATGATGCCGCCGGTCTCGGTCTGCCACCAGGTGTCGACGATCGGCACCTTGGCGTTGCCGACGACGTTGTAATACCATTCCCAGGCTTCCGGATTGATCGGCTCGCCGACCGTGCCCAGCACGCGCAGCGACTTGCGCGAGGTCTTGTTCACGTGGCTGTCGCCGGCGCCCATCAGCGCGCGCAGCGCCGTCGGCGCGGTGTAGAAGATGTTGACCTTGTGCTTGTCGATCACTTCCCAGAAGCGCGACTGCGAGGGGTAGTTCGGCACGCCTTCGAACATCAGCGTCGTGGCGCCGTTGGCCAAGGGTCCGTAGACGATGTAGCTGTGGCCGGTCACCCAGCCGACATCGGCCGTGCACCAGTAGATGTCGCCGTCATGGTAGTCGAACACATACTGGTGCGTCATCGAGACATAAACGAGGTAGCCGCCGGTGGTGTGAAGAACGCCCTTCGGCTTGCCGGTCGAGCCGGAGGTGTAGAGGATGAACAGCGGGTCCTCCGCCTTCATCTTCTCCGGCTTGCAGTCGGCCTTAACGGTCGCGGCCTCCTCATGGTACCAGACGTCGCGTCCAGGCACCCAGCCGGTCTTGCCGCCGGTGCGGCGCACGACCACCACTTTTTCCACCTTGGTGCCTGCCTTGGCGGCGATGTCGATCGCCTTGTCGGTGTTGTCCTTGAGCGGGATCGGCTTGCCGCCGCGCAGGCCCTCGTCAGCGGTGATCACGATGGTCGATTTACAGTCGTCGATACGGCCGGCCAGCGCATCGGGCGAGAAGCCGCCGAACACGACCGAATGGATCGCGCCGACACGCGTGCAGGCGAGCATGGCATAGGCCGCTTCCGGAATCATCGGCATGTAGATGGTGACGCGGTCGCCCTTCTTGACGCCATGCTTCTTCAGCACGTTGGCGAAGCGGCAGACATGCGCGTAGAGCTCATTATAGGTGACCTTGCGGTCGTCATAGGGGTTGTCGCCTTCCCAGATGATGGCGGTCTGGTCGCCGCGCTTCTTCAAATGCCGGTCGATGCAATTGTAGGAAACGTTGGTCTGGCCGTCCTCGAACCACTTGATCGAGACCTTGCCGTCGAAGGAGGTGTTCTTGACCTTGGTGAAAGGCTTGAACCAATCGATGCGCTTGCCGTGCTTGCCCCAGAACTTATCCGGATTTTTCACGCTGTCGGCATACCATTTGAGATAGGTGTCGTTGTCGATCAACGCGTTCTTCTTCCACGCCGGCTGGACGCGGTGGACATGCACATCGGACATTTCTTTGCTTTCCTCCCAAACCATCCACCGGCTTGCGCCGCCGGCGCCATCGCGGCGAAGCGGCCGCGAATTCGCGGGCATTATTAACAGTTCCGCGGTGACGGCAACATTAGACGTTGGATTCGCGTGGCGGGATGACGCAGGGGCAATTGGACCAGCCATTAGCACTCTCGCTTCGCGGCTGCTAACCGCCTGTTTTAACGACAAAAATTTTGCAGAGTCTCGAAGAAATCCATAGACAGTTAAGCAACCGTGGGCACAATTCAGCGTTGGGAGGAAGGAGAATCAACCAAGGAAACGCAATGCGCGACAATTCCGAAATGGATCTGATGCTCAGGGGATACGGGCTGACTACGGCTAAGATCCTTTATCATTACCCCGATCACCCGCACCTGCTGCAAAGCTATGTCTGGCAGGACTATGACCTAGCTCCGGAATTCCCGGTGCTGATCCGCTTCATCGAGTTCTGGAAGACCAAGCTCGACGGCCCGCTGCATTCGGTCACCTACACGCATCAGAAGCTGATCGCGCCGAACGAGTGGCGGAAGGTGGATGGGGAGTTTCGGGTGCACTGAGGCGGCGGTACAGCTGATCTCCCCCGCAAGGGGGAGATTGGCAGTTTCAGCGCTGGCTTCACACCGCCGGCGGGTTCAACCGGGCGAAGCCTTCCTGGCGGCGATAGGGGAAGTACGGGTAAGGCGCCGTCACCGCGCTTGCTTCATCGAGCGCCGCGATCTGCTCCGCCGTCAACGCCCAGCCGACGGCGCCGAGATTCTGGCGCAGCTGCTCCTCGTTGCGCGCGCCGATGATCACCGATGCTACGGTCGGCCGCTGCAGGAGCCAGTTGATGGCGACCTGCGGCACGGTCTTGCCGGCCTCGGCGGCGACCGCTTCCAGTGCATCGATCACCTTGAAAAGCTGCTCGTCCTCGACCGGCGGGCCGAAATCGGCGGTGCCGTGCAGCCGGCTCTTCTCCGGCAAGGGTTTTCCGCGGCGGATCTTGCCGGTGAGCCGGCCCCAGCCGAGCGGGCTCCATACCAAGGCGCCGACGCCCTGGTCGAGGCCGAGCGGCATCAGCTCCCATTCATAGTCGCGCCCGACCAGCGAATAATAAACCTGATGCGCGACATAGCGCGGATAGCCGTGCTTTTCCGCCAGGCCGAGCGATTTCATCACCTGCCAGCCGGAGAAATTGGAGACGCCGACATAGCGCAGCTTGCCGGAGCGCACGAGGTGATCCAGCGTCGACAGCACCTCCTCGATCGGCGTCGAGGCGTCGAAGGCGTGGAGCTGAAGCAAGTCGATATAATCGGTGCCGAGGCGCTTCAGCGCCGCGTCGACGGAGCGAATCAGGCGCGAGCGGGACGAGCCCCAGTCGGCCGGGCCATCGCCCATCGGCAGGGACGTCTTGGTCGAGATCAGCACCGCGTCGCGGCGGCCCTTGATGGCCTCGCCCAGCACCTCCTCCGAAGCGCCGTTCGAATAGACATCAGCCGTGTCGAAGAGGTTGACGCCCGCCTCCAGGCAGATGTCGACCAGGCGGCGCGCTTCCTTCGCGTCGCTGTTGCCCCAATGGCCGAACAGCGGGCCGGAGCCACCAAAAGTTCCGGCGCCGAAGGAAAGGGCGGGCACTTTCAGGCCGGAGGCGCCGAGAGGTCGATAATCCATGTTTTTTCTCCTGATTGGATGTCGAAGGGAGTCAGCGCTCAGCACTGCGCGGTGACCGGCCTGCCGATCGCCCGGCCGCGTTCGAGACGCAGCGCCATGAACACGACGCCGAGCGCGGCGAGCGGCACTAAGCCGGCCACAAGGGGGACGGCGCCGAGGCCGGGGCCGTGGTCGATGACGAAGCCGCCAAGCCAGGCGCCGATGGCGTTGCCGAGATTGAAGGCGGCGATGTTGAAGGAGGAGGCCAGGCCCTGGCCGGCGCCCTCGGCCTTCTCCAGCACCCACATCTGCAGCGGCGCGACGGTGGCGAAGGCGGCGGCACCGAGCAGACCGACGGCGACAATCGCTGCCACCGGCTGGTGGATCGCCGCGGCCATCACGAACAGCATCGCCGAAAGTGCGACCAGCGTGCCGATAACCGTCGGCACCAGATGGCGGTCGGCAAGGCGCCCGCCAAGCAGATTGCCCGCCACCAGGCCACCGCCGAAAACCAGCAGGATCGGCGACACGGCTGCCTCGGAAAAGCCGGTGACGCGGGTGAGGATGGGCGCCAGATAGGTGAAGGCCGCAAAGACGCCGACCCAACTCAGCACCGTGGTCAACAAGCCGAGCAGCACCGGCCGGCGGCCGAGCACGGCGAGCGTGCCTTCGGAGGTCTCCTCTTCCTCCGTGGCGGTAGGCTCGTCGCGCGGCACCAGCAGCGCGATCACGGCAAAGGCGATGACGCCGATAAGCGTGACGGCCAGGAAGCTCGAACGCCAGCCATAGGCTTGGCCAAGCCAGGTGCCGAAGGGCACGCCGAGGATGTTGGCGACGGTAAGGCCGGTGAACATCAGCGCGATGGCCGAGGCCTTACGGTTGGGCGCGACAAGGCTGGTGGCCACGACGGAGCCGATACCGAAGAAGGAGGCATGGGCGAAGGCGGTGAGCACACGGGCCGCCATCAGCGTCCAGTAGTCGGGCGCCAGCGCGCAAGCGAGGTTGCCGACGGTGAAGACCACCATCAGGGCAAGCAGCAGGGTCTTGCGCGGCAGGCGTCCGGTCAAGGCGCCAAGCAGCGGCGCGCCGACGACGACGCCCAGCGCATAGCCGGAGATGAGCAGGCCCGCGGCCGAGATCGAGACGCCGAGATCGGCGCTGACATCGAGCAGCAGGCCCATGATGACGAATTCGGTGACGCCGATGCCGAAGGCGCCGGCGGTGAGGGCATAAAGAGCAAGAGGCATTGGCGATGGTCCATTTGGTGCTGAAGGACGCTCAGGCCCGCGCCCCGACACGCAAGATCGTGATCCGCCAAGCTGTGAACCAGCCTTGCATCGGGCATATTTTCTGTGAAATAGATTCACGAATGGCGAGACCGGACATCAACCGCTCCGGCGAGGTCGAAGTGTTCGTCCGCGTCGTCGAGGCGGGCAGCTTCTCGGCCGCGGCGCGGGCGCTGCGCATGACGCCGTCGGCCGTGAGCAAGCTGATCGCGCGGCTGGAGGCGCGGCTTGGCGCGCGGCTGATCAGCCGCTCGACGCGCAAGCTGCAGCTGACGCCGGAAGGGGCTGCCTTCCATGGCAGCGGCCTGCGCATCCTCGCCGATCTCGACGCGGCCGAGCGCGAAGCGGCGGCGGGCGCGGCGCCGCGCGGCAGGCTGAGGGTCAACTCCTATGTGCCGTTCGGCCAGCACCGGCTGATGCCGCTCTTGCCGCGCTTCCTGGAAAATTATCCCGAGATTTTCGTCGAAGCCGTGCTGACCGACAGTGTCATCGACCTTCTGGAAGAGCGCGCCGATGTCGCCATCCGCGCCGGGCCGCTGCGCGAGTCACGCCTGGTTGCGCGCAAGCTCGGCCAGAGCCGGATGGTCCTGGTCGCGTCGCCTGCGTATCTTGCAGCGCGCGGCAGGCCACGCGCATTGTCCGACCTCGCTCGCCACAACATGCTGGCCTTCGGCTTCGCCAGGCACATAGAGGGCTGGCCGTTTGTCGATGCGACAGGCAAATCGATCATCATGCCGATTGTCGGAAACATGTCGCTGACCGACGGCGAAGCGATGCGGCGAACGACGCTGGCAGGGGCCGGCATAGCCCGGCTGGCGCGCTGGCATGTTGAACCCGATATCGCCGCTGGGCTGCTCGTGCCGTTGCTGGAAGAGTTCAATCCCGGCGACGAGGAGCCGACGCATGCCGTCTATGTCGGTCAGGGCAAGCATCTGCCGGCCCGCGTCCGAGCGTTCCTCGATTTTCTCGCGGAAAGCGTTCGTCTCTGAATGAGGAAAGAGCCGCGCGCCAATGGCACGCGGCTCCGACCTGTCTGCCCGAGCGGAATTACGCCTTCGGCACGAACGGCGCGGGACGCCGGCCGGCGCCTTGCCGCTCCAGCATCCAGCCGGGATACTCGGCAGGCAGCGCGCTCACCTCGTCGAGCCTGGCGAGGTCGTCGGCGTCGAGCTTCAAGCCGGTCGCGGCGAGGTTCTGCTCGAGCTGGTCCATGCGACTGGCGCCGATGAGGACGCTCATCACAAAAGGTTTGGCCAGCACATAGCCCAGCGCCACCGTGGCGACGCTGACATCGTGCTTTCCGGCGACCTCGCGCATGACCGCAACCGCCGCCCAGGCGCGGTCCTCATTGACCGGCGGGAAGTTGAAGGAAGCGCGGCGGCCTTCGCCATTGCCGGGCGCGCCGGGGCCGTATTTGCCGGAAAGCAGCCCGCCGGCCATCGGCGACCAGACCATCAGGCCAAGCTTTTCCTCGTTGATCAGCGGCACGATCTCGCGCTCGAGATCGCGGCCGGCGATCGAGTAGTAGGATTGGATAGTCTCGAAGCGGGCATAACCTTTGCGCTCCGCGATGCCCAGCGCCTTGGCGATACGCCAGGCCTGCCAGTTGGAGACGCCGACGTAACGGACCTTGCCGCTGGCGACGAGGTCGTCGAGCGCGCGCAACGTCTCGTCGATCGGCGTGACCGTGTCGGTGCCGTGCAGCTGGTATAGATCAATATGGTCGAGCTGCAGCCGCTTAAGGCTGCCGTCGACCGAATCCATGATGTGACCGCGCGAGGAGCCGCGCTCGTTCGGCCCGTTGCCCATGGCCCCATGCACTTTGGTGGCGATGATAACATCCGAACGTTTCACGCCGAGGTCCTTGAGCGACTGTCCCAGCAACTGCTCGGACTGGCCGAAGGAATAGACATCCGCCGTGTCGAAGAAATTGACGCCGGCGGCGATCGAGCGGCCGACGATCTCGTTGACGCCCTTCTGGTCGAGACTGGCGATCAGGCCCCATTGGGCATTCTCGCCGGCGGCGCCGAATGTCATGGTGCCGAGGCAGAGTTCGGAAACGAACAGGCCGGTGTTGCCGAGCTGATTATAACGCATGGTGAGATTCCCCGAGAAAGGAGTGAATATGCACCAAGCAAATAGGAACGGTCCGTTTCGTTTCAAGTTCTGGCGCAAGCGCGGTGGTCAACTTGATGTGAAGTTGCCAATCAGCGGATCTTGAAACGTCAGACTTCCCAAGGATTGACGACCGTCACGCCCATGCCTTCGAAGTCGGCCACGTTTCGAGTGACCAGGATCAGGTCGTGCACGAGGGCGGTTGCCGCAATGAGGGTGTCGGCGTTCCCTCGCGTACGTCCGGCCGTGGTACGGCCCCACGCGAGGGCGACCTCTTCCGTGATCGCCAGGATGCGGTCCGCATTGTCTCGGCGCAGTTCCCGCAGCCAGACGTCAAGCCGCGCTGCCCTGTCGGGGTCGGTCTTGCGCTGCTTGACGGTCCCACGTTCGATCTCACCAATGGTGATCACACTGAGACTGATCGAGGTCGGATCAACCGAAGCCAGCCAGGCGGTTGGTTTCGGCAGTCGCCTCTGCGCGTCTGAAACAACGTTCGTATCGAGCAGATACATCAGAGGTCGACGTCCCGGATCATCGTATCCGAGCGGCGGGTGATTTCCTTATGAAACTCATCGTCCCAGCCGGGGCCGGTCAGAAGATATTCAGCGAGCGATTTCTTCTTCCCGGCCAAGCGGTCGTAGTCCTCGGCGGACAGCACGACCGCAGCCCGTTCGCCGCGAAGCGTCACGGTCTGCGGCCCTTCTGTTCGCGCGCGCTGGACCACTTTTGAAAAATTGTTCTTCGCGTCCTGAAGATGCCAGTTCATCCGCAGCTCCTAGCTAGCTTGGCTAGATATAGCGTGGCGGCAGCGGATCATCAATCAACCCCACGGAAAGATAGCGGGTGACGGCGTCACCGGTTGCCGAAGATTGCCGACCCGACCCTGACGCTGGTCGCGCCGAAGGCGATGGCGGTCTCGTAATCGCCGGACATGCCCATCGAGAGCTTCGCGACACCGGCCTCGCGGGCGAGCTTTTCCAGCAGCGCGAAATGCGGGCCGGGGTTTTCATCGGCCGGCGGGATGCACATCAGGCCTTGGATGGCGAGACCGTGCATGTCGCGGCAGCGTTTGACGAAAGCGACCGCCTCGCGCGGCTCGATGCCGGCCTTTTGCGGCTCGGAGCCGGTGTTGACCTGGACATAGAGTTTCGGCGCCCGGCCCTGCCGCGCCATTTCTTTTGAAAGCTCGGCGGCGATCTTCTCACGGTCGACCGTCTCGATGATATCGAAAAGCGCCACCGCTTCCTTGACCTTGTTGGATTGCAGCGGGCCAATCAGGTGCAGCTCGATATCAGCGAATGCCGCCTTCAGCGCCGGCCATTTGCCTTGCGCTTCCTGCACGCGGTTCTCGCCGAACACGCGCTGGCCTGCCTCGATGACGGGGCGGATGTCCTCGGCCGCGAAGGTCTTCGACACCGCCACAAGCGTGACGGCGCCGGGCGCTCGCTTCGCCTCGCGCTCGGCGTTCGCGATCTTCGCCCTGACCGCGTGAAGCTGCTCTACGGCGTTCGTCATGCCACTATCCTGCCTATAGTTTTCATGGTCGGCCGGCTCGCCGCAGTTGACGGGTCCGGCAATCCATGGTGAACACCGCGACGACATTGTCTCGGCTGCCGGCCCAGGCGTGTCGATATTCAGGTGATGCCGGCCTGCAAATGCCGGTTTCCTGCGCTTCCGGTGCTCACGTACTTAAGTACGCTTCGCTCCGGTTCTCGGAACCCGCCATTTTCGGCTCGGCCTGACCTGAATATCGACACGCCTTAATCCAGCACCGCGCACCTGCTTTTTAAGTGAAAAACATCCGATGGCAACCGAACGATACAATCCGCGCACGTCAGAGCCCAAATGGCAGAAGGCCTGGGCCGAAAAGAAGCTGTTCGAGGCCCGCAACGACGATCCGAAGCCGAAATACTACGTGCTCGAGATGTTCCCCTATCCATCGGGCAAGATCCATATCGGCCACACCCGCAACTACACGATGGGCGACGTGGTGGCGCGCTACAAACGCGCCAAGGGTTTCAACGTGCTGCATCCGATGGGCTGGGACGCGTTCGGCATGCCGGCCGAAAACGCCGCCATGCAGAATAAGGTCCACCCCAAGGACTGGACCTACGAAAACATCGCGGTCATGCGCGAGCAGCTCAAGATGATGGGCCTGTCGCTCGACTGGGCGCGCGAGTTCGCGACCTGCGACGTCGACTATTACCACCGCCAGCAGATGCTGTTCCTCGACTTCGTCGAGAAGGGGCTGGTGACGCGCAAATCCTCCAAGGTCAACTGGGACCCGGAGGACATGACGGTGCTCGCCAACGAGCAGGTCATCGACGGCCGCGGCTGGCGCTCGGGCGCGCTGGTCGAGCAGCGCGAGCTGACGCAGTGGTTCTTCAAGATCACCGACTTCGCACAAGATCTGCTGGACTCGCTCAACGGACTCGAAGAGTGGCCGGAAAAGGTCAAGCTGATGCAGCACAACTGGATCGGCCGCTCGGAAGGGCTGCTGATCCGCTGGCCGCTGGCAAAGCCCGTCGGCGATATGCATGAGCTGGAAGTCTACACGACAAGGCCGGACACCATCTTCGGCGCCTCCTTCATGGCGGTCGCCGCCGACCATCCGCTGGCGAGAAAAGCCGCCGAGAGCAATGTCGAGCTGGCGAAGTTCATCGACGAGGTCCGCCACATGGGCACCTCGGTGGCGGCGCTCGAGACGGCCGAAAAGAAGGGCTTCGACACCGGCATCCGCGTCGTCCACCCGTTCGACGAGAATTGGACGCTGCCGGTCTATGTCGCCAATTTCGTGCTGATGGAATACGGCACCGGCGCCATTTTCGGCTGCCCGTCGGGCGACCAGCGCGACCTCGACTTCGCCAACAAATACGGCCTGCCCGTGATTCCGGTGGTGATGCCGGAAGGCGAAACCCAAGGGAGCTTCCAGATCATCGAGGAGGCCTATGACGGCGACGGCGTGATGATCAATTCGCGCTTCTTAGACGGCATGAAGCCCGAGAGGGCTTTCGATGAAGTGGCGAAGCTCCTGGAGCAGAAAAGCATCGGCGGCCGGCCGATGGCGGAGCGCAAGGTGAATTTCCGCCTGCGCGACTGGGGCATTTCGCGCCAGCGCTATTGGGGCTGCCCGATCCCGATGATCCATTGCGAGGCCTGCGGCGTCGTGCCGGTGCCGAAGGCCGACCTGCCGGTCAAGCTGCCCGACGACATCGAGTTCGACCGCCCGGGCAACCCGCTCGACCGTCATCCGACCTGGCGGCATGTGAAATGCCCGCAATGCGGCCGCGATGCGCGGCGCGAGACCGACACGATGGACACCTTCGTCGATTCGTCCTGGTATTTCGCGCGCTTCACCGCGCCCTGGGCAAACGAACCGACCGAGCCGAAAGCGGCCGACGAATGGCTGGCGGTAGACCAGTATATCGGCGGCATCGAGCACGCGATCCTGCATCTGCTCTATTCGCGCTTCTTCACCCGCGCCATGCGCGAGACCGGTCACCTCAATCTGGCAGAGCCGTTCAAGGGGCTGTTCACGCAGGGCATGGTGGTGCACGAGACCTACCGCGTCGGCGGCCCGTCCAACAACGGACGCTGGCTGTCGCCGGGCGAGGTCAGGATCGAGGACGTCGGCGGCAAGCGCCGCGCCGTCGAGATCGCCACCGGCGAGGAGGCGACGATCGGCGCGCTGGAGAAGATGTCGAAGTCCAAGAAGAACACGGTGAGCCCGGAAGAGATCACCGACGGCTACGGCGCCGACACGGCACGCTGGTTCATGCTGTCGGACTCGCCGCCGGAGCGCGACGTCGAATGGACCGACGAGGGTGCGGCCGGCGCGCACCGCTTCGTGCAGCGCATCTGGCGCCTGGTGCAGATAGCGGCCGAATCTCTGCCCGGCATCAAGCCCGCGGCGGCGAAAGATGGCGAGGCGGGCGTGATTTCCAAGGCCGCGCACAAGATCCTGAAAGCGGTTGGCGAGGACATCGAGAAGCTCGGCTTCAATCGCGCGATCGCCCGCATCTATGAGCTCGCCAATGTGCTGGCTGCACCGCTCAACGACGTTGCCGAGGGCAAGGCCGACCCCGCGCTGAAGGGCGCCTGCCGCGAGGCGGTGGAAATCCTGGTGCACATCATCGCCCCGGTCATGCCGCATCTGGCGGAGGAATGCTGGCAGGCGCTGGGCGGCACGGAGATGGTCGCCGAGCGGCCTTGGCCGGTCTACGATCCGGCGCTGGTGGTCGACAACGAGATCGTGCTGCCGGTGCAGGTCAACGGCAAGAAGCGCGGGGATTTGACAATTGCGCGCGACGCGGATCAAGGTGCCGTCGAAAAAGCGGTGCTGGCTCTCGACTTCGTGCAAAAAGCACTGGAAGGTAAGGCTCCGCGCAAGGTGATCATCATCCCGCAGAGGATCGTCAATGTCGTTGCCTGATCCGGTGAAGTCACAACCGGTCCGCCTGCGCGGCCGCCTGGCGGTCTGCGGCATGGTCGCCGCGCTTGCGCTGGTTTCGGCCTGCACCGTGCGGCCGCTCTATTCCAGCCAGCCGCTGTCGCCCGGATCGCAGCTCAGCGCATCCGCCGAGCTCGGCTCGATCTCGATCAAGCCGGTCAACACCCGCTACGCGCAGCAGGTGCGCAACAATCTGATCTTCGCCTTCGGGCAGGGCTCGGGCGAGCCGGCCTCGCCGGCCTACACGCTCGATCTCGGCGTCACCGAGCTCGTCGAATCAGCGGCCATCGTGCAGGTGCAGACCCAGGAGGACGAGCCGACGGCGGGCACGGTCACGCTGACCGCCAACTACGTGCTCAGGGACACCGCGACCAACACGGTGATTGCCGTCGGCAAGCGCTCGATCCCCTCGTCCTTCGACCGGCCGCGCCAGGAATTCGCGGCCTATCGTGCGCAGATCGATGCGGAGAACCGCGCTGCGCGTGAGTTGGCCGACCTGCTGCGGCTTTCCATCGCCCAGGATTTGGCCAGGCACGGCAAAAAGGCCTAGTTCCTCGCCGGAGATTGGCTGAAGCCTTCCGAACTTCGTCGTCCTAGGGCGGAGCAGCCGCGAAGCGGCGTCGCGCAGACCCTAGGATCCATTCCGTTACCTCGGCCTGAAGGTGCGGCGGAGCAGAATTCTGCACCGTTGCGACGCTCGTATGTCACGGAGTGGATCCTCGGGTCTGCGCGCGTCGCTTCGCTCCTTGCTCCGCCCGTGGATGACGATCGCGATGGGCGTTCCGGCCAATCGCCAAGGCAGGTGACCTGGCAAGGCATAGGCACTTTGCCGCGAAAAAAGGCCGGTGCCCGGCCTTCTTTCCTACTCAGTTGCTTTTTGCCTTGCGCAATTCCCGGACGGAAAATCGTTACACACTTTTCCTGGAATTGCTCCGGCCTCAGCCGATCTTCTGGCCGGTTTTGGCCCAGTCGGCGAGAAAGGCGGCGAGGCCTTTGTCGGTCAGCGGGTGATTGACCAGCGCCTTCAGCGTCGCCGGCGGCGCGGTGACGATATCGGCGCCGATCAGCGCGGCTTGCTTGACGTGGTTCACCGTGCGCACCGAGGCGGTCAGGATCTCGGTCTTGAAATCGTAATTGTCGTAGATGGTGCGGATTTCCGAGATCAGCTCCATGCCGTCCGAGCCGGTGTCGTCGATGCGGCCGACGAAAGGCGAGATGAAGGAGGCGCCGGCCTTGGCGGCGAGCAACGCCTGGTTGGCGGAGAAGCAGAGCGTCACGTTGACCATGCGGTTCATTTCGGTGCGGATGGTCTTGCAGGCCTTGAGGCCGTCCAGCGTCAGCGGCACCTTGATGGCCACGTTCGGCGCGATCTTGGCCAACACCTCGGCCTCGGCCATCATGTCCTTGTATTCGGTCGCCACGACCTCGGCCGAGACCGGGCCTTCGACGATGTCGCAGATCTGCTTGGTGACTTCGGAAATCTTACCACCCGATTTCAGGATCAGCGAGGGGTTGGTGGTGACTCCGTCGAGCAGCCCCAGATCGTTGAGCTCCTTGATTTCCTTGATGTCAGCGGTGTCGACAAAAAATTTCATGGCGGTCTCCTTGGGGATTGCCGGGCGCCAGCCAGGCAGATGCGAGGGTCCCCTTTGATCTAGACCAAAGTCAGGGCAAGGTCACGCCTGATGATGGAAGATTCGCCCTTTGTCGCAGCCGCGCCCGTGCTGGTGCCGATGCCGGCCGAGCGGCCCTACACCTATGCCGTGCCGCCTGGCATGCGCGTGGTGCCGGGCTCGATCGTGCGCGTGCCGCTCGGGCCGCGCCAGGTCGCGGGCATCGTCTGGGACGGCGCCGTCGAAACCGTCGATACGAAGAAATTGCGGCCGATCGAGGAGGTGTTCGACTGCCCGCCGATCGACAGGGCGATGCGCCGCTTCGTCGACTGGATCGCGCAATACACGCTCTCTGCCCCCGGCATGGTGGCCCGTATGCTGCTGCGCGCGCCCGAGGCTTTCGACCCCGAGCCGTGGATCGAAGGGCTGCAGCGCACGCTGGCCGGGCCCGACCGGATGACCGACGCGCGGCGGCGCGTGCTCGAGACGGCCGAAGGCGGGCTTGCCTGGACGCGCTCGGGGCTGGCACATGCCGCGGGCGTCTCCTCGACCGTCATCGACGGGTTGCGGGCACAGGGCGTGTTCGAGACGGTGATGATCCCGCCGCGTCCGGTGGTGGCGGCGCCCGATCCTTCTTATGCCGTGCCGGAATTGATGCCTGACCAGAAAGCGGCGGCGGACAAGCTGCGCGCCGCGGTCGCCGCCGACGCTTTCAACGTCACGCTGCTCGACGGCGTCACCGGCTCCGGCAAGACGGAAGTCTATTTCGAAGCGGTGGCAGCGGCGCTCGACAAGGGCAGACAGGTGCTGATCCTGTTGCCGGAAATCGCGCTGACGCACGCCTTCCTGGAACGTTTCCAGGACCGGTTCGGCGCCAAGCCGGCGGAATGGCATTCCGACCTGCCGCCGCGGATGCGCGAACGCGTCTGGCGTCAGGTGGCCGAGGGCGGCGTGCGCGTCGTCGCCGGCGCGCGCTCGGCGCTGTTCCTGCCGTTCAAGGAACTCGGCCTGATCGTCGTCGACGAGGAGCACGATCCCGCCTACAAGCAGGAAGACCGCGTCTTCTACAATGCGCGCGACATGGCCGTGGTGCGCGGCCATATCGGCGGCTTCCCGGTCGTGCTCGCCTCGGCGACGCCCTCGGTTGAAAGCCGGGTCAACGCCAGCCAGGGCCGCTATCATCGCGCGGTGCTGTCGGCCCGTTTTGCCGAGGCGGCGCTCCCCGACCTGAAGTCGATCGATATGCGACGCGCGCCGCCGGCGCGGGGCGGCTTCCTGTCGCCTGTCCTCCTGGAGCAGATGCAGCGCACTCTGGAGAGACAAGAGCAGTCGCTGCTTTTCCTCAACCGGCGCGGCTATGCGCCGCTGACGCTCTGCCGCGTCTGCGGCCATCGATTCGGCTGCCCGGTCTGCTCGGCCTGGCTGGTCGAGCATCGCTTTCGCGGCCAGCTCGTCTGCCATCATTGCGGCCACAATGAGCGGCGGCCCGAAGCCTGTCCGGAATGCGGCACGCTCGACCATCTGGTGGCATGCGGCCCAGGCGTCGAGCGCATCGCCGAGGAAGTGGTCGGGCATTTTCCCGATGCCCGCACCATCGTGCTGTCGTCCGATCTTCTGGGCGGCGTGCGCCGGCTCAGGCTCGAGCTCGAGGCCGTCGCCAGTGGCGAGGCCGATATCGTCATTGGCACGCAGCTGGTCGCCAAGGGTCATAATTTTCCCGGCATGACGCTGGTCGGCGTGGTCGATGCGGATCTGGGATTGGCCAATGGCGATCCGCGCGCCGCCGAGCGCACCTTCCAACTGCTCAGCCAGGTGACGGGGCGCGCCGGCCGCACCGGCAAGAAGAGCCTCGGCCTCCTGCAGACCTACCAGCCGGACCATCCGGTGATGCGGGCAATCGTCTCCGGCGATTCGGAAGCGTTTTACGAGCGCGAGATCGCCGAGCGCGAACGGGCGGCGCTGCCGCCCTTCGGCCGGCTCGCCGGCATCATCGTCAGCGCCGCGACACGCGGCGAGGCGGAAAGCCATGCGCGGGGGGTAAGGCGCGCGGCGCCGCAGGCTACCGACCTCTTCGTGCTCGGCCCGGCCGAGGCGCCCTTGTCGCTGATCGGCGGCCGCCACCGCTTCCGGCTGTTGGTGCAAGGCGAACGCCGCGCCGACATGCAAGGCTTTATTCGGGCCATGTTGGCGAATGGACCGAAGCTGCGCGGCTCGGTCAGGGTGCAGGTCGACATCGACCCGCAGAGCTTCTTATAACCGGGAGAGACAGCCCCAACGGAGTGGTCGCTTGTGAAAACCCTCGGCCTGATCGGCGGCATGAGTTGGGAATCGACGGCGATCTATTACCGCCTGCTCAACGAGATCGTGCGCGAGCAGCTGGGCGGGCTGCATTCGGCCAAGCTGTTGCTGTGGTCGTTCGATTTCGCCGAGATCGCCGAACGCCAGCATGCCGGCGACTGGGAAGGCGCCGGCGCTCTTCTGGTGGAAGCCGCGCGCAAGCTGGAGGCGGGCGGGGCCGAGGGCTTGGTGATCTGTACCAACACCATGCACAAGCTCGCCGACACGGTGCAGGCGGCCATATCGATCCCGCTCATCCATATCGCCGACGCCACGGCGCAGGCTGTCCTCGATGCCAGAGTGAAGCGGCCGGCGCTGCTGGCGACACGCTTCACCATGGAACAGGATTTCTACAAGGGACGGCTCGCGGAGAAATACGGGCTGCAGCCGATCGTGCCCGACCAGGGCGGCCGCGACATGGTGCATCGGGTGATCTATGACGAGCTCTGCCAGGGCATCGTCCGGTCCGAATCGAAATCCGCCTATCTCGACGAGATCGGCCGGATGCGGCGCACCGACCGGGTGGACGGCGTCATCATGGGATGCACCGAGATCACCATGTTGATCGGCCAGGGCGATTTCGACATTCCGGTCTTCGACACGACGCGCATCCATGCCGCGGCCGCGGTCGATTTCGCGCTCGCCTGATGCGCTGTACCTAATGTGCCCGCCGTCCTCTGGCGCGCCTTCATTCCCTGGCTAGAATGCCGCTGTTTCAGAACAAGAAATAAGAGGGGGATTTTATGGACTTCGCGTTTCCGTGGCCCGCCAGCCAGGGTGAGTGGCTGGCTTGGTCGAGCGCCGTCGTGACCTTGGCGCTCGGCCTATTCCTGTTCCTGGCGCCCGGGCTTGCGTTTCGCGCGCTGCGCCTGCAGCCGAGGCCCGAGAAAGCGGCGGCGATCGCCGAGGGACGCGGCCGCATGTCGGGCTTTTATCTCGGCGTCAGCCTGTGCTGCATTCTTCTGGCGCAGCCGCTGCTTTACATGGCGCTGGGCTTCTCTTGGCTGTTCACCGCCTTCGGCCGGCTTCTGTCGATGATGTCGGACGGCGCCAACACCCCTTTCAACTGGGTGTCGATCGTGGTTGAATTGGCGCTGGCGGCGCTGCCGCTGGCCTTTGCCTTCGGCTTTGTACCGTGAATCCGGCGCTTGGGATCGGCGCCAGCCGCCTGATGCGACAAAAGTGCCTGAAAACCATGCCGGACGATGCATTGCGGTCTTAAAAAGCCTGTGCTAGACGGCAATCGACTTTCGACCGGGGATAGCGGAAGCCGCGCCTCCGTGCTTGGAAAAATGCAGTAAGGTCAAAGATTTAGCCAGAGTTCTCGCTCGCGCCAACAATCTGCGGCCTGTCAGACAAGAGAAAAGACGGTCCGTGGCCCAATCGTCATCGCCAATCTCAGCTGTCGCCGAACGCTATGCAGGCTCGCTGTTCGAGCTAGCGCTACAGGACAATTCAGTCGCCAAGGTCGAGGCCGACCTGGCCAGCTTCGAGGCAATGCTCAACAGCAGCGACGATCTCGCGCGGCTGATCAACAGCCCGGTGTTTTCCGGCGAGGACCAGGCAAGGGCCGTCGCCGCCATCGCCGACAAGGCCCAGATCACCGGCCTGGTGGGCAATTTCCTGCGCGTCGTCGCCAAGAACCGCCGCCTGTTCGCGGTACCCGGCATGATCAAGGCATTTCGCCAGATCGCAGCCGACCATCGCGGCGAGGCATCGGCCGAGGTCACCTCGGCGCATGCGCTGACGGCGGCGCAGCAGGCTGAACTCCAGGCGACGCTGAAGGGCATCGCCGGCAAGGACGTAGCCATTACCATGACCGTCGATCCGTCACTGCTCGGCGGCCTGATCGTCAAGATGGGCTCGCGCCAGATCGATACGTCGCTCAAAACCAAACTCAATTCGCTCAAGCTTGCACTGAAAGAGGTCGGCTGATGGACATCCGCGCCGCGGAAATTTCCGCAATTCTGAAAGACCAGATCAAGAATTTCGGCAGGGAGGCCGAGGTCTCCGAAGTCGGCCAGGTTCTGTCCGTCGGTGACGGCATCGCCCGCGTCTACGGCCTCGATAACGTCCAGGCCGGCGAGATGGTCGAATTCCCGGGCGGCATCCGCGGCATGGCGCTGAACCTCGAAGCCGACAATGTCGGCGTCGTCATCTTCGGTGCCGACCGCGACATCAAGGAAGGCGACACCGTCAAGCGCACGGGCGCCATCGTCGACGCGCCTGTCGGCATGGGCCTGCTCGGCCGCGTCGTCGACGCGCTGGGCAATCCGATCGACGGCAAGGGCCCGATCAAGGCGACCGAACGCAAGCGTGTCGACGTCAAGGCGCCCGGCATCATCCCGCGCAAGTCGGTGCATGAGCCGATGTCGACCGGCCTCAAGGCCATCGATGCGCTGATCCCGGTCGGCCGCGGCCAGCGCGAGCTGGTCATCGGCGATCGCCAGACCGGCAAGACCGCCATCATCCTCGACACGATGCTGAACCAGAAGTCGGTGCACGACAACGGCCCCGAGAAGGAAAAGCTCTACTGCGTCTACGTCGCCGTCGGCCAGAAGCGCTCGACCGTCGCGCAGTTCGTCAAGGTGCTGGAAGAGCGCGGCGCGCTCGAATATTCGATCATCGTCGCCGCCACCGCGTCCGATCCGGCGCCGATGCAGTTCCTGGCGCCGTTCACCGCCTGCACCATGGGCGAATATTTCCGCGACAACGGCATGCATGCGCTGATCAGCTACGACGATCTGTCGAAGCAGGCCGTCGCGTACCGCCAGATGTCGCTCCTGCTGCGCCGCCCGCCGGGCCGCGAAGCCTATCCGGGCGACGTCTTCTACCTGCACTCGCGCCTGCTCGAGCGTGCCGCCAAGCTCAATGACGACAACGGCAACGGGTCGCTGACCGCGCTGCCGATCATCGAGACGCAGGCCAACGACGTGTCGGCCTACATCCCGACCAACGTGATCTCGATCACCGACGGCCAGATCTTCCTCGAAACCAACCTGTTCTTCCAGGGCATCCGTCCGGCGGTGAACGTCGGTCTGTCGGTGTCGCGGGTCGGCTCCTCGGCGCAGATCAAGGCGATGAAGCAGGTCGCCGGCTCCATCAAGGGCGAGCTCGCGCAGTATCGCGAAATGGCTGCCTTCGCGCAGTTCGGCTCCGATCTCGACGCGGCAACGCAGCGTCTGCTCAATCGCGGTTCGCGCCTGACCGAGCTGCTCAAGCAGCCGCAATTCTCGCCGCTCAAGGTCGAGGAACAGGTCGCGGTGATCTTCGCCGGCGTCAACGGCTATCTCGACAAGCTGCCGCTGAACCAGGTCGGCAAGTTCGAGCATGGGCTGCTCAGCCATATGCGCTCGGCCGGCAAGGACGTGCTCGACGGCATCCGCAAGGAGAAGGCGCTGTCGGACGATTTGCGCGCCAAGCTCAAGGCCGAGATCGACGCCTTCGCCAAGACCTTCGCTTGAACGAAGCTGGACGGGATCAGGTTTGAAGCATGGCTTCGTTAAAAGACCTTCGTAACCGTATCGCCTCGGTCAAGGCGACGCAGAAGATCACCAAGGCGATGCAGATGGTCGCCGCGGCGAAGCTGCGTCGCGCACAGGAAGCGGCGGAAGCAGCCAGACCCTATTCCGAGCGCATGGGCGCGGTCCTGGCCAACATCACCCAGGCGATCGGCGGCGGCGGCGATGCTCCGGCGCTGATGACGGGCACCGGCAGGGACGACGTGCATCTGCTCATCGTCTGCACGGCCGAGCGCGGCCTGTGCGGCGGCTTCAACTCGCAGATCGCGCGCCTCGCCCGCGACCACATCCGCAGGCTGCTGGCCGACGGCAAGCAGGTGAAGATCATCTGCGTCGGCAAGAAGGGCTATGACATTCTGCGCCGCGACTACGCTTCGATGATCCTGGAGCGTGTCGACCTGCGCGAGGTGAAGACTCTCGGCTTCGCCAATGCCGATGCGATCGCGCGCAAGGTCATCCATCTCTTCAACGATGGCGGCTTCGACATCTGCACGCTGTTTTATTCGCAGTTCAAGTCGGTGATCAGCCAGATCCCGACGGCGCAGCAGATCATCCCGGCGGCCGCCGGGTCGACCGCTCCCGAGGCGACCAGTGGCGGCAATGCCGTCTACGAATACGAACCGGAGCCGGGCGAGATCCTCTCCGACCTCATTCCGCGCAACATCGCCGTGCAGATCTTTCGCGCGCTGCTGGAAAACGCGGCCGGCGAGATGGGCGCCAAGATGAGCGCGATGGACAATGCGACGCGCAACGCCGGCGACATGATCAACAAGCTGTCGATCACCTACAACCGCCAGCGGCAGGCGCAGATCACCAAGGAACTGATCGAGATCATTTCGGGCGCCGAGGCGCTCTAATCACGCCCCGCGCGGGACACCCGGCGAGCGGCGTGAACAACGGATAGACGAAAAGGGCAAAGACGATGGCGAAAGCAGCTACCCCGAAGACCGCCGCCAAGGCGGCACCGGCCCCCAAGGCGGCGAAGGCCCCGGCAGCCGCCGAGAAGGCCGCCGCTCCGGCGAAGAAGGCGGCCGCTCCGGCCAAGGCCGCGGCTTCCGCAGCCAGCGTTGCGGCCAAGCGCGTCGGCGCCGCCGGCAAGGTCCGCCAGGTCATCGGCGCCGTCGTCGACGTGCAGTTCGAGGATCACCTGCCGGCCATTCTGAACGCGCTGGAAACCGACAATGTCGGCAACCGCCTGGTGCTCGAGGTGGCCCAGCATCTCGGCGAGAACACCGTGCGCTGCATCGCCATGGACTCGACCGAAGGCCTGGTCCGCGGCCAGGAGGTCTATGACACCGGCGCGCCGATCTCGGTTCCGGTAGGTCCCGGCATGCTCGGCCGCATCATCAACGTCATCGGCGAGCCGGTCGACGAGGAAGGCCCGGTCGACGGCGTCGAAATGCGCGCCATCCACCAGCCGGCTCCGGCCTATGTCGACCAGTCGACGGAAGCGCAGATCCTGGTCACCGGCATCAAGGTTCTCGACCTCCTGGCGCCTTATGCCCGCGGCGGCAAGATCGGCCTGTTCGGCGGCGCCGGCGTCGGCAAGACCGTGCTGATCCAGGAACTGATCAACAACGTCGCCAAGGCGCATGGCGGCTTCTCGGTGTTCGCCGGCGTCGGCGAGCGCACCCGCGAAGGCAACGACCTCTATCATGAGTTCATCGAATCGGGCGTCAACAAGAAGGGCGGCGGTGCCGGCTCCAAGGCCGCGCTCGTCTACGGCCAGATGAACGAACCGCCGGGCGCACGCGCCCGCGTCGGCCTGACCGGCCTCACCGTCGCCGAATATTTCCGCGACCAGGGCCAGGACGTGCTGTTCTTCGTCGACAACATCTTCCGCTTCACGCAAGCGGGCTCGGAAGTGTCGGCGCTGCTCGGCCGCATTCCTTCCGCCGTGGGCTACCAGCCGACGCTGGCGACCGACATGGGTGCGCTGCAGGAGCGCATCACGACCACGACCAAGGGCTCGATCACCTCGGTGCAGGCGATTTACGTGCCGGCCGACGACTTGACCGACCCGGCGCCGGCGACCTCCTTCGCCCACCTCGACGCCACGACCGTGCTCAACCGCGCGATCTCGGAAAAGGGCATCTATCCGGCCGTCGATCCGCTGGATTCCACCTCGCGCATGCTCGACCCGATGGTCGTCGGCGAGGAGCACTATCAGGTTGCCCGCCAGGTGCAGTCGATCCTGCAGCGCTACAAGTCGCTGCAGGACATCATCGCCATCCTTGGCATGGACGAGCTTTCGGAAGAGGACAAGCAGACGGTTGCCCGCGCCCGCAAGATCGAGCGCTTCCTGTCGCAGCCGTTCTTCGTCGCGGAAGTGTTCACGGGATCGCCGGGCAAGCTGGTCGACCTTGCCGACACCATCAAGGGCTTCAAGGGCCTTTGCGCCGGCGACTACGACCACCTGCCGGAAGCCGCCTTCTACATGGTCGGCGGCATCGACGAGGCGGTCGAGAAGGCGCAGCGCCTCGCGGCTGAAGCGGCATAAGAAAGCGAATAGGGAGTAGTGAGTAGTGAGTAGAGAATAGCGGTGTGATCCGGGCCGTTGCGTCCCTTCACTACTGACTACTCACTATTCCCTACCTGCTAAGGTTTACATGGCTGAAGCTTTCAAGTTCGAACTGGTCTCGCCGGAGCGGCTGCTCGTTTCCGAGCAGGTCGAGTCCGTCGTGATACCCGGTGCCGAAGGCGAGATGACGGTGATGGCGCAGCACGCGCCGGTCATGACGACCATCAAGCCCGGCGTCGTCACGATAAAGACCGCGGGCGGCAAGGAAGAGCGCTTCGTCGTGTTCGGCGGTTTCGCCGACATCCTGCCTTCCGGCTGCACGCTTCTTGCCGAATCGGCGACGCATGTGAACGACATCGATCGCGCCGATCTTGCTCGTCGCATCCAGGAGGCCAAGGAAGACGCGGCCGACGCAAAGGACGACGAGAGCCGCAGCAAGGCGGAGCAGTTCCTCAGCCAGCTCACCACGCTGGAAGGCGCGCTGCTGCCGGCGTAATTTCGGCTGCCGATAAGCGATTGAGAAAGGTGGGGCTTGCTTGCCCCGCCTTTTTTTGTTGGTGCTTTCCGTTTGCGAAACAGTCCCGAATGCGAGTGGGGTCGATCATGCCCGCGCTGCAGGTAGTGAACGGGTCGGTCGGCAAACAGTGAATCCGTCCCGGCGCACCGTCGAGCCATGCCGGGCACAAACGCTATCCAACCGTTCCACTCTTGTTGCCGATGCCGAGCGCGGCGAGAGCCAGCTGCGAACCGCCCTGCTTTAAATGGACGAGATGTGTGGCGACAAATTCGATCAATTTCCGCCGTTCCGGGTGACCCTTGGCAAATCCTGCGAGATCGAACACCGCCGCCGTCATTTCTGCCGTCGGCAGATTGCGGCCGAACAGCTCGTTAAGGGCAGCATCGAGCGGGTCGGTGAAATGGCCCTCAGGCAAGCTGCTACCGCGCGCGGCGCAGGCGGCGATCCAAGCGGCGACAACCAGCGACAGATGTTCCGGCAGCAAGCCGGCCTCCAGCCGGGCGAGGGCGGAGGCGACGATGCGTTGCGGCAGCTTCTGGCTGCCGTCATTGGCGATCTGCGCAGTGCGGTGGGCGAGCGCCGTGTTGGAAAAGCGCTCGGCGAGCTCGGCCGTATAGGCGCCTGTGTCGAGCCCGGCCTGCTGCGGCAGGGTTGGAATGGCCTCGGCCCAGAGCCAATCGACGAACTGCCGAATCGACGGATCGGCAAAGGCGCGGTCGACGGTGGCGTGGCCGCTGAGCAGGCCGAGATAGGCGATGCCCGAATGCGCGCCGTTGAGCAGCCGCAGCTTCATGTCCTCGAAGGGGCCGACATCCTCGACCATGGTGACGCCGAATTTCTCCCAGGCCGGCCGCCCGGCGGGAAAGCGGTCCTCGATCACCCATTGCCGGAACGGCTCGGTCATCACCGGCCACGCGTCATCGATGCCGAGTTCGCCAGCGATGCGGGCGCGATCGGCGTCCGTGGTCGCCGGCACGATGCGATCGACCATTGAGGACGGGAAGGCCACTTCATCGGCGATATGGCCTGCCAACGGCCGGTCGCCGGAGCCTGTCTGGGCGTCGCGCAATTTCGCGAACTCGACCAACAACCGATGCAGCGTCGCGCCGTTGGCCGGCAGATTGTCGCAGCAGAGCACCGTGAAGGGCGGCGTGCCGGCGGCGCGGCGGCGCGCGAGCGACCCGGCGAGAAATCCATGCGCCGTCTTCGGCGATCCGGGGTTGGCGAGGTCGTGGACAATTTCGGGGTGCGCGCTGTCGAGCGTGCCGTCGGCTGCCCTGAGATAGGCCTTCTCGGTGATGGTGAGCGTGACGATGCGGGTGCGAGGATCGGTGAGCGCGGCGAGCACCGCGCCGGGGTCCTCCGGGGCGACGAGCAAGGACTGGATCGAGCCGATCACCTGCAGCTGCTCGCCGGCGCTGTCGCGGATTGCCAGCGTGTAGAGCCCGTCCTGCGGCGCCAGCGCATCGCGCGTGTCGGGGCTGCGCAGGGAGACGCCGATGATACCCCAATCGCTCTCGCCATCCGCCAGACAGGCATCGACATAGGCGGCCTGATGGGCACGGTGAAAGGCGCCGACGCCAAGATGGACGATGCCGGGCGCGACGGACTTGCGGTCATAGCGAGGCACCAGAACTTCGGCCTGCAGCTCCGCAAGGGTGGCGTTGGACAGACGGCCGTTCATGGAAGCTTGTCTCCGATCGGAAAACGACGGCAGCGACCTAACACCCGCTGTCGCCGTGCACAATGGCCACGTTCCTTTCGAAAGTCATCATACAACTGCATAATATTTGTATGTTGACATTATCTCTGGCCGATCTACCAATAGCGAAGCCTGGGAGGAGCTGCGTGGCCGTATTGACCGATCCGGACCTGCTGTTCGCGCCGGAAACGCGATCATTGGCGCGCGCCCTCTACGCGAGTGTGAAGGACCTGCCGATCGTCAGTCCGCACGGCCACACCGAACCGCGCTGGTACGCGCTCAACGAACCGTTTTCCGACCCGGCGCAGCTCTTGATCGTGCCGGACCATTACATTTTCCGCATGCTGTTCAGCCAAGGCGTGCGGCTGGAGGAACTCGGCGTCCCGACGCTCGACGGCGCACCCGTCGAAACCGACGGCCGGGCGATCTGGCGGCGCTTCGCCGAGCATTATTATCTCTTCCGCGGCACGCCCACACGGCTGTGGCTCGATCATGCGTTCGAGCATCTGTTCGGCATCGGGGAGCCGCTTACCGCAGCCAGCGCCGACCGCATCTACGACACGATCGCCGCGCTGCTGCAACGCGACGACTATCGGCCGCGCGCGCTGTTCGAACGCTTCAACATCGAGGTGATCGCGACGACCGAAGGCGCGCTCGACGACCTCAAATGGCACCGGACGATCCGCGACAGCGGCTGGAAGGGCCGCGTCGTCACCGCGTATCGGCCGGACGCCGTCGTCGATCCCGATTTCGAGGGCTTCGCGGCCAATCTGGATAGGCTCGGCGATATCACCGGATGCAACACCGGCAGCTGGTCCGGCTATCTCGAGGCGCATCGAAAGCGCCGCGCCTTTTTCAAGGAGTTCGGCGCGACCTCATCCGATCACGGCCATCCGACGGCCGAGACCGCCAATCTCTCCGACGCGGCGGCGCAGGAGCTGTTCAACCGCATCCGGCGCGGCTCCGAGGATGAGCGCGAGCGAAAACTGTTCCGAGCCCAGATGCTGACTGAGATGGCCAAGATGAGCCGTGACGACGGCCTGGCGATGCAGATCCATCCTGGATCATGGCGCAATCATTCGCCTTCCATTTTCCGGAAATTCGGCCGCGACAAGGGCTTCGATATCCCGACGCGGACCGATTATGTGTCGGCGCTGAAGCCGCTGCTCGATTGCGTCGGGCTGGAGCGCGACCTCACGATCATCCTGTTCACGCTCGACGAGACGAGCTATGCGCGCGAGCTGGCGCCGCTCGCCGGCGTCTATCCGGCGCTCAAGCTCGGGCCGGCCTGGTGGTTCCACGACAGCCCGGAAGGCATGCGCCGCTTCCGCGAGATGACCACGGAGACGGCGGGCTTCTACAACACCGTCGGCTTCAACGACGACACGCGCGCCTTCCCGTCGATCCCGGCGCGCCACGACGTCGCGCGGCGTGTCGACTGCGCCTTTCTGGCGCGGCTGGTCGCCGAGCATCGCCTCCGGGAGGAGGAGGCGCATGAGCTGGCGCGGGAGCTTGCCTACTCGCTTGCCAAGAAGGCGTACCGACTCTGAGCCGGAATATTCGTGATTTTTGAAGGGAGGAAAGACATGTTGCGTATTTCGAGATTGCTGGCGGCGACATTCGCCATCGGATCCTTGATGATCGGAGCCGCGCAGGCCGAAACCGTCCTGCGCTCTTCGGACACCCATCCGGACGGCTATCCGACAGTCGAGGCGGTCAAATACATGGGCGAGCTGATCAAGCAGCGCACCAACGGGCGCTATTCGATCGAGGTCTATCATTCGGCGCAGCTCGGCGAGGAAAAGGATACGATCGAGCAGACCCAGGCCGGCGTCATCGACCTCGATCGCGTCTCCATGGGGCCATTCAACGGCATCGTGCCGGAAACCGCCGTGCCGTCGTTGCCCTACATCTTCCGCTCGGTCGAGCATATGCGCCATGTCATGGACGGGCCGATCGGCGACCAGATCCTGAAGGCGTTCGAGGCGCATGACCTTGTCGGACTCGCCTTCTACGATTCCGGCGCGCGCTCCTTCTACAACACCAAGAAGGACATCGCCTCGATGGCAGACATGAAGGGCATGAAGTTCCGCGTCATCCAGTCGGACGTGTTCGTCGACATGGTCAATGCGCTCGGCGCCAACGCCACGCCGATGGCCTATGGCGAGGTCTATTCGGCGCTGCAAACCGGCGTCATCGACGGCGCCGAGAACAACTGGCCGAGCTTCGAATCCGCCAAGCATTACGAGGTCGCCAAGCACTACACGCTGGATCAGCACCAGATCGTGCCGGAGGTGCTGGTGATGTCGAAGGCAAGCTGGGACAAGCTGGCGCCGGAAGACCAGGCGATCGTGCGCCAGGCGGCCAAGGACAGCGTCGTCAAGATGCGCGAGCTATGGGACGCGCAGGAGAAGAAGTCGCGCGACATCGTCGAGAAGGCCGGCGTCAAGATCAGCGAGATCGACAAGCAGCCGCTGATCGACGCCATGAAGCCGGTCTACGACAAATATCTGTCGACGCCCGAGCTCAAGGACCTCGCCGCCCGTATCCAGGCGACGAAATGACCGGGATCGGCAACAGGCCCGGTGGCACGGAGGCTTCCGTGCTGCCACCCAGCCGGTCGGGTACGAAAGGGTTCTGGCTGCGGGTGGAACGGGCCCTTTCTGGGCTTGCGCGGCTGGCCTTGTGGGTCAGCGGCACCGGGTTGACGCTGATGACCGTCATCATCTTTTGGCAGGTCTTCTCGCGCTACATGCTGAACCGTTCGCCGAGCTGGACCGAGTCCTCATCCGTGCTGCTGATGGGCTGGTTCATCTTCCTGGGCGCCGCCGTCGGCGTGCGCGAGCGCACGCATCTTGGCTTCGACGTGCTGCTCTATGTCTTGCCTGCCTCGGCCAAGGCGGTGCTGCGCAGCATTTCCGATCTCGTCGTGCTGGCCTTTGGCGCCGGCATGATCGTCTATGGCGTGCAGCTCGCCAGGTTGACCTGGAACACGGTGATGCCGTCGCTCGCCTTGCCCGGCGGCGTCAGCTTCCTGCCGGTCATCATGGGGGGCGCGCTGGTCTGCCTGTTTTCACTCGAGCGGCTGGCGGGGCGCTTTGCCGGGCTGCCAGTCGATGCCGACATCTACACAACCGGCGAGGAGCTCTGAACCATGGCGCTGATCGTGCTTTTCGGCACTTTCGTCTTCCTGCTGGTTATCGGCACGCCGATCGCGTTCTGCCTCGGCGTCGCCAGCTTCGCGACGATCCTCACAATCGGCCTGCCACCCGTCGTCGTGTTCCAGCGGCTCAATTCCGGCATCAGCGTCTTTTCGCTGATGGCCATCCCGTTCTTCATCTTCGCCGGCGACCTTATGGTTCGCGGCGGCATCGCCGCCCGCCTGGTGGCATTGGCCGGGTCCCTGGTCGGCCACCTGCGCGGCGGTCTGGGACAAGTCAACATTGCCGCGTCGACCATGTTCGGTGGAATTTCCGGTTCGGCGGTGGCCGATGCCTCAGCGGTCGGCGGGCTGATGATCCCGCAGATGAAGGCGCGCGGCTACGGCGTCGACTATGCCGTCAACATCACCTCCGTCGGCGCCATCATCGCGCTGCTGATCCCGCCGTCGCACAACATGATCATCTATTCGATCTCGGCCGGCGGCCGCATCTCGATAGCGGATCTTTTCACCGCCGGGGTTCTGCCGGGGCTGCTGCTGGCCCTGTCGCTGATGGTCACCGCCTATCTGGTGGCAAGCCGGCGCGGCTATCCGACGGAACCTTTTGCCGGTTTCGGCCGGGCCTTGCAGCTGCTTGTCGCCGCCATTCCCGGGCTGATCCTGATCGGCATCATCTTTGGCGGCGTGCGCTCCGGTGTCTTCACCGCCACCGAAAGCTCCTGCATTGCCATCGTCTATGCTTTCCTGGTGACGTTGATCATCTACCGGTCGATGAGCTGGAACGATTTCGTCACCGCGACCACGGCCGCGGTGCGCACGACAGCGATGGTGCTGATGATCATCGGCTGCGCCGCGGCCTTCGGCTGGCTGCTGGCCTATCTCCGGGTTCCGGCAGCGCTTGTCGCGTTTTTGCAGTCCGTGTCCGACAACAAGCTGGTCATACTGCTCCTGATCAATGTCGTCCTGCTCATCCTCGGCACATTCATGGATATGTCGCCGCTCATCATCATCACCACGCCCATCTTCCTGCCGGTGGTGATGGCCTATGGCGTCGATCCCGTGCATTTCGGCGTCATCCTGATCCTCAATCTCGGCATCGGCCTCTGCACGCCGCCGGTCGGCGCGGTGCTGTTCGTCAGTTGCGCCATCGGCCGCATTCCCATCTGGACGGCAATGCGCTCGATCTGGCCGTTCTATGGAGCGGCCTTCATGGTGCTGATGCTTGTCACCTACATACCGGAAATCTCATTGTGGCTGCCGAGCCTGTTTCACTAGGAGGGCACCACGTGTCTCAAACAGTTGCCGACCTCAGGGTCGAACGGAAGCCGAAACTATCGGAGACTGTGGTCGCGGCGATCCGCAAGCAGCTCTTGGCGGGCGAGATTCCTCCCGGACAGAAGCTGCCAACCGAAGGCCAGCTGACGGAGACTTTCGGCGTCAGCCGCACGGTCATCCGCGAGGCGCTGGCCAAGCTTGCCGCCGATGGCCTGGTCGAAGCGCGGCAAGGCGCCGGCGTCTTCGTCAGCGAGCACATCTCGACGAGCTTCGGCGTTCTGGCCGCCGACATGGGAGCCAAGGATTCGGTCGCGCTCAACGTGCTCGAGGTCCGTCTCGCGATCGAGATCGAATCGGCGGGCCTGGCCGCCATCCGCCGCAACGCCGCCCAGGAGGCCGCGATCCAGGAGGCCTTCTTCGAGTTCGAGCGGCTGCTGCTCGCCAGCCAGCCGACCGGCCCGGCCGACCTCGCCTTCCACCGCGCGATCGCCAGCGCCACCAACAACCCGTTCTATGTCGAGATGCTCGATGTGCTGGGACGCCGCGCCATTCCCTGCGACGTGACCTCGCCCTGGTCGACAGAGCTCGTCCAGTCGGACGAGTACCAGCGCGGCCTGCAGCGCGAGCATCTCGTCATCCTCAATGCGATCTCGGCAGGCGATGCCGAGGCCGCGCGCGAGGCGATGCGCACGCATCTGACCCGCAGCCAGCAGCGCTACCGCGAGCGGCTGCAGGCCAGACAGGCCTATTATGCAAATTCGCTGAAAGCCGCATCGACCGAGTGACCATCAGACAAGGCCTAGAAATGGACCATACACACACCGAATTTTCCTCGCGCTTCGCCATCGATCCCATCACCGCCGCGGCCATGGGAACAGACGAGCTGCGCCACCATTTCCACGTCGAGGGGCTTTTCCAGCCGGGCCTCGTCAGCCTGACCTACACGCATTACGACCGCATGATCGTCGGCGGCGCCATGCCTATCGACAAGATCCTGCCGCTCGAAGCGATCAAGCCGACCGGAACCAAGGCTTTCCTCGACCGCCGCGAACTGATCGCCGTCAACATAGGCGGCGCCGGCACCGTCACGGCCGACGGCGTGGCTTACGAATTGGCGGCGCGCGACATGGTCTATCTCGGCATGGGCGGTGAGCAGGTGTCGTTCGGCTCGGCGGAGCCCGACAAGCCGGCAAAATTCTACCTGCTTAGCGCACCGGCGCATCGGCCCTATCCCAGCCAGTTGATCCGCATCGGCGACGCCAGACGGCTCGACCTCGGCAGCCAGGCGACCAGCAACGAACGCTCGATCTTCCAGTTCATCCACGCCGACGGCGTCAAGACCTGCCAGCTCGTCGTCGGCATTACGCAGCTCGCGCCAGGCTCGGTGTGGAACACCATGCCTTGCCATGTGCATGACCGGCGCATGGAAGCGTATCTCTACTTCGATCTGCCGGAAGGGCAGCGCGTCTTCCACTTCATGGGCGAACCGGACCAGACGCGCCACATCGTCATGCGCAGCGAGGAGGCGGTGCTGTCGCCGGGCTGGTCGATCCATTCGGGCGCCGGCACATCCAACTACGCTTTCATCTGGGCGATGGCCGGAGACAATGTCGACTATACCGACGTCGACCAGGTGGCGATGGATCAATTGCGGTGAGCGACCTTTCCGCCTTCAGCCTCACGGGCAAGCGCATCCTGGTCACCGGCGCCAACACCGGCATCGGCCAAGGCATCGCCGTGTCGATTGCGCGCGCCGGCGGCCTGGTGGTCGGCGTCGGCCGATCGGCGATGGATGACACCGCCGCGAAAGTTACGGCCGCGGGCGGCAGCTTCGAAGCGGTGAAGGCCGATCTCGGCGACCCGGCCGAGGCGGCCGCGATGTTAGACCAGGTCTGGGACGAGAGCGGCCGGCTCGACGGCCTCGTCAACAACGCCGGCATCATCCGGCGCGCCGATGCGGTCGACCTTACCGAAGCCGATTGGGACGAGGTGATGGACATCAATTTGAAGACGGTCTTTCGCCTGTGCCAGAGCTTTGCCAGGCGTGTGCTGGCGGAGCCCGGACGGCGCGGCAAGATCGTCAATATCGCCTCGGTGCTGAGTTTCCAGGGCGGCATCCGCGTTGCTTCCTATACGGCCTCGAAGCACGGCGTGCTCGGCCTCACAAGGCTGCTCGCCTGCGAATGGGCGGCGAAAGGCATCAACGTCAACGGCATCGCGCCGGGCTATATCGAGACCAACAACACCGAGGCGCTACGCGCCGATCCGGACCGCAGCGCGGCCATCCTCGGGCGCATCCCCGCGGCGCGCTGGGGCCGGCCCGACGACATCGGCGACGCGGCCGTGTTCCTGCTGGCGCGGGCGTCGGATTATATGCATGGCGCGGTGGTGCCGGTCGATGGCGGCTGGCTGGCGCGGTGACCGTCTCCCGCCGGAAGACCGCGCCGGACCTTTCCTGGATTTGCTTTACAAGCCGAACGGAAGCTGAGCGATGACCGATATCTTTTCCCATGCGGGCGAAAAAGCCTGGGAGCCGACGCCGGACGGCAACAGGCGGCGCGTGCTGGTGCATACCGATGAATTGATGATGGTCGAGTTCGCCTTCGACAAGGGCGGAGTCGGGGCGCTGCACTCGCATCCGCATGTCCAGGCGAGCTATGTCGCCGAGGGCTGCTTCGAGGTTACCATCGACGGCCGATCGGAGATCCTCGAAACAGGCAGCAGCTTCATTGTTCCGTCCAATCTCGTGCATGGCGTCAAGGCGCTGAAGGCCGGGCGGCTGGTCGACAGCTTTGCGCCTTGCCGGGCCGATTTCCTCGGCTAGGACAGGTCGGCGGCTCTATCGAACGCCGATTGGACCGGAGCGGTTTCACGCCTTTCCGGAACCGCCGCGACCGCCGCGTGATCGCGGCGGCCTGCCGCGAGCAGGCGATGCGCGGCATCGAGCATGGCCTCGACCGGCGCGTCGGCGACATAGGCCGAACGGCCTCGCCTTGGCGCCGTGACGACTTCGACCGCATTTGAAAGGGGGCGCCAGCGCTCCATATTGGCGCCGTTGTTGACGATCACCGCCGGCGTCATGACGGAGGCCATCAGATGCGCCAGTCCGCCCTCCATGCCGATATAGGCGACCGCCATCTCGCCCAGCGCAAGCAGGAGATCGTCGAAGCTCGTGATGTCCGGCGCCAGTTCCGGACCGGCTACCTGGAGGCGGCCTTCCCTTGCGAGGAGCGCCGGTGGCGTCGGTCCGCCGCCAGGGGTCGCCAGATACAGCACCCGGTAGCCGGCATCGATCAGATTGCCGGCAACGGCCACCACCTGATCTTCACTCATGCACTTCCTGCCCTGGGCATTGCCGCCAAGCAGGACGAGCGGACGGCCGCAACCGCCGCGCAGCTGGCGCGCCAGTGTCCGTGCGGCGTCCGGCACATCGAGCCTGTGATCGAAAGGCAGATGCCGCCCCGCCAGGCGCTCGACCAGCCGATGGTAGCGCCAGGCATTGTGTTCGGGCCGCAGCGTCAACCGCGTGCCCCAGCGCAGCGACAGTAGATGGCCGGCAAAGTTCGCTTCGTAGCGGATGCCCCGGCCCACAAGTCGAAGAGCCGTGAGCATGAGGCCCGGCACGCCGGTGCGCAGATCAACGACGATGGTCTTGCGGCCGCGCGGCGCGAATTCGGCAAGGATGGCGGAAAGCGGCGTCTTCGTCCTGAAGTCATCGACGAGATGCGCGACATGCTTGTGCAACACATGCGAGAGCGATGAGCCGCGCATGGCGCCGTAGACGATATGGTATTGCGGAAAGGCCGTCCTTGCCGCCCGCAGGGCCGGAATCCGCAGCAAGCCGTCGCCAAGCGCGTCGTTGCGGGCATAGAAGATCAGCACGGGCGCGGATGAATCCATGGCGAAAACGGATTCCATTGCTGTGGTGTCGGAGAAGCAGGACGACTGCGGAAGAATAATATCAGCAAGCCCCCGGCTGAGTTCTGCAAGAATATGCTTGGTTTCTTTTATAAAGAAAGCCCGATCTCGTCACTCCGCCGACGCCGGCCATGCGGGCCTTCTGTCGCAAATTTAGCTATGACATGCCTGCCTGGGACCGGCGCCGCCGGGTGAAGCGTTTCAGCGCTGCTGCAGCGCCAGGCGTATGCCGAGCGCGCAATAGATGCCGCCGACCACCTTGCCCTGCCATTTCAGCACCGCCGGATTGCGGCGCAGGAAGGAACCCAGGCCGCCCGCGCTTACGGCGAAGACGGCCGTGCTGAAGAGCCCGAGCAGAACAAAGATGATGCCCAGCAGCATCAGCTGCAGCACCACGAAACCACCTTGCGGGTGCACGAATTGCGGCAGGAAGGCCAGGAAGAACAGCGCGGTCTTCGGATTGAGCACTTCGGTCAGGATCGCCTGCCGGAAGGCCCGGCCCGCGGAAATGGGGAGCGTCGTGGCCGCCAGGTCAGCCGGCGCCTTTTCGAAAATGGCGCGGATGCCGAGATAAACGAGATAGGCCGCGCCGATATATTTGACGATGCTGAACAGCATCGCCGAAGCGGCGATGACGGCCGAGATGCCGACGATGGCCATGACGGTGTGGATCACGTCGCCAGCCGCGACACCGGCGCCGGTGGCGATGCCGACCTTCGTGCCCGAGCTCGTCGCCCGCGCGACCGTGAGCAGCGTCGCCGGCCCCGGGATGAAGACGAAGCCGAACACGACCGCGATGTAGGTGACGAGCGTCGCGGGATCGATCATGCCAAGGCTCCTTTTGCGTCGGGCGCCGCTCTTCATTCGGAGCGGCTCGGCGTTATAGCACCGCAGAACGGGCCGGGGGAACTCTCGGGCGGCGAAGTCGGGATCGCCGCGATTCGAGCGGAATGTCGTGACGGCCCTCCAGGCTTCGGTGATTTAGTCGCAAGCGCACGCTATCCCCACAGCTCTGTCGTTCGAAGCCGCCGCGAATGGATCGCGGCATTGCTTTGACCTTTCGTTTCAATGCACGTCGTTGTATCGAAACGACAAGGCCGAACGATGCCGGATCGGCAATCGAGCCAAGGCGCCTGCCCCAGGCGGCGGCAAGATCAAGGGGGCTGGCTTGGAAGAGCAAGCGACATGTGAGACCCGGCGATGCTGGGCTGGAACGTGCAGGCTCCACGACAGGCGCGCTTGTCGCCAGGATGGAATCGGCGACCGGAAGCAGCCTGCCGCATGATCGCGCCACCCATTCTCACCGCGAGCCGGCTTGGGCTTATCGTGACGCCGGACATGTTGCCCGGCGGCGATGGGATCAACATCAACGGGCCGTCGCTGATCGGCATGCCGGACTGGGCGCCGGGGCGGCTGGGCGCCTACTATCTCTATTTCGCCGATCACGGGGGTTCCTATATTCGCCTCGCCTACGCCGATTCGATCGAAGGCCCGTGGCGCATCCATCCCGGCGGGGTACTGTCCCTCGCTCAATGTCCGTTCATCAAAGGCCACATCGCGTCTCCCGACGTTCATGTCGATCAGCGGAATCGCCGCTTCGTTATGTATTTTCACGGACCGGCAAAAGGCGGAGAAGGCCAGACGACCTTTGCCGCGACATCCGGTGACGGCCTTCATTTCAATCCGCTTTCCGAGCCGCTCGGGCCTTCCTATGCCCGGTTCTTCCGCCACGATCAGTGGTGGTACGGTCTTCTCGGGACAGGAGCCATCACCGTCTTCCGCTCCAGGACCGGCATCTCCGATTTCGAACGGGGTGCGGTCGTTCTGTCCGGCATGAAGCATCTTCCCACCCCGAGGCATCTTGCACTGCAGAAATCCGGTCGCTGGCTGCGGGTCTTTTACACGCGCAGGGGCGACGCGCCGGAACGGATACTTCACGGCACGATCGATCTCGCCGAGGACTGGAGAGGCTGGACGGTCAAAGGCGAGACCGAACTGCTGCGACCGCAGACGGACTTCGAAGGCGCGGGCTTGCCGGTTTGCCCCAGCCGGGACGGACCGGCCGAAGGCGCGGAGAACGCGTTGCGCGATCCTGCGATTTTCGAGGAGAGAGGCCGCACCTGGCTGCTCTACGCCGTTGCCGGAGAGAACGGCATCGCCTTGGCCGAGATCACGTCGAGGGACGTTCCTGGCAAAGCAGCCCGGATGCCGGCGACCACTCTGCGCCGTGGCGCAAGACGACTGTTCTGGCGATTGCGCAAGGCTGCGCCCCGGCTGCCCTCTGCAATGACGTTTCGCAAAAGAATCTTCATTGCCGGCTGTGCTCGCAGCGGAACCACGCTAAGCCGTCGTTTGATGGCGTGTTTCGACGATATCTATGTTCATAGGGACGAAGCGCCGTATCAGGCGCTGCTCGAACTGGATCGCCCCGAAGTCAATCTGGTCGTCAAACGCACCTATGAGAGCCATAAGGACATCGAGCATCTGCCTGGCTCGGTCGGATTGATCTATTGCGTGCGGCATCCTTTCGACGTGCTCACAAGCTCCCATCCAGAGACGGTGAACGAACGGCGTTTTCACGTAACGACCGAGCGCTGGGAGGCGGAGTATGACGGGTTGACGCGCCTTAGAAAGGCTCAACCCGAAAGAGCCGTTTTCTATCTGCGCTATGAGGAATTGATCGCCGAACCCGATATCGTCCAGGGCAGGATCGCCCGGTCGTTCGGTCTTTCACCGGTCACGCTTTACAGCCGCGATGCGGACAATCCGATACGGCCGACGTCGCTGAGAAAATGGGAGCGCAATGAAGAATTCCAGACCTACCTGCATGGCCTGCCAGCGGCGTTCCTCGCCCGCGTGGAGAGCTTCTGCCACGAATTCGGCTACGAAATGCCGGCCTACACCTTGAACGCGGGAACGGCGCGGTGATGCCGGCGCAGGCAGTGAGCATCCGGGCCGAGGATCACAAGCGGCGCGTCCTGAAGGATGTGTTCGGCTTCGACGATTTTCGCCCCGGGCAGGCGACCGTGATCGAGGCGTTGCTGTCCGGGCGGCATGTGCTGGCGGTGATGCCGACAGGCGCCGGCAAATCGCTCTGCTATCAGGTTCCGGCGCTGGTCAAAGGCGGGCTTACCATCGTGGTGTCGCCGCTGGTGGCGCTGATGCAGGACCAGGTCGCCGCCTTGCGCCTTGCCGGTGTGGCCGCCGACACCATCAATTCCTCGCTCGACCGCGACGCCAATGTCGCGGCCTGGCGCCGCGTGGCGTCCGGGCAGACGCGGCTGCTCTATATGGCGCCGGAGCGGCTGATGACGGAGCGGATGCTCGAAGCCCTGTCCCGGCTCGATGTCGGCCTGATCGCCATCGACGAGGCGCATTGCATCTCGCAATGGGGACCGGCCTTCCGGCGCGAATATGAAGACCTGTCGCAGTTGCGCGGCGTGTTTCCGCAGGTGCCCATCATCGCGCTGACGGCGACGGCGGACGAGGCCACGCGCGCCGACATCGAAGCGCGGCTGTTTGCCGGGCGCGCCGAAACCCTGGTGCTGGGCTTCGACCGGCCCAATATCAAGCTGGCGATAGAGCCCAAGCAGGACAGCAAGCGCCAGCTGCTGCGCTTCATCGAGCGTCACCAGGGCAAGAGCGGCATCATCTATTGCCTGTCGCGCCGCAAGACGGAAGAAATGGCGGCTTTCCTGGAGAAGAACGGCGTGCGCGCGCTCGCCTACCACGCCGGCATGAGCAAGGACGCGCGAGAGGCGAACCAGAACACCTTCATGAGCCTGTCGGGCGTCGTCATGGTGGCGACCATCGCCTTCGGCATGGGCATCGACAAGCCCGACGTCGCCTATGTCTTCCACACCGACCTGCCCGGCAGCCTCGAGGCGTATTACCAGGAGATCGGCCGCGCCGGCCGCGACGGCCGAGCGGCGGAAGCGCACATGCTCTACGGCGCCGGCGACATCCGCACGCGCCGGATGTTCATCGACGACGAGGATACCTCGCCCGAGCACAAAAGACGGGCGCATCGCCGGCTCGACACGCTGATCGGCTATTGCGAGACGGCGCAGTGCCGGCGCCAGGTGCTGCTCGGCTATTTCGGCGAGGAGGCGCAAGCCTGCGGCAATTGCGACAACTGCCTCGACCAGGCGCCGCGCGCCGACGGCGGGACGGAGGCGCGGATCATCCTCGCGGCAGTCGCGCAGAGCGGCGAGCGCTTCGGCGCCGCCCATGTCATCGATATCCTGCTCGGCCACGAGACCGAAAAGGTGCTGGCCAGAGGCCATCAGCAGCTCGCCAGCTTCAGGACCGGCATCATGCATCGGAAGCCGGTCTGGCTGTCGCTCATCCGGCAACTTGTCGCCGGCGGCTTTCTGGTGCCGGATCCCGACGGCCATGGCGGCCTCGCCATCTCGGAAAGCGGCCGCGCGCTCGGCCGCGGCGAGGTTGCGTTCGAGTATCGTGTCGAAGGTCGGGACCGTCTGGCGCGCGGCAGGAAGCGTGCCGCGCAAGGCTCTGCCACGGGCGAGAGCGTGGACACTTCCTTGCTGGCCGCGCTCAAGACGCTGCGGCTGCGGCTCGCCAAGGAACGCCAGGTGCCGGCCTATGTGGTGTTTTCCGACCGCACCCTGATCGACATGGCCGAGCGCCGTCCGCGCGACCTCGACGACTTCGCCGAGGTGAACGGCGTGGGTGCAGCAAAGCTCAAGGAGTTCGGCGAGGCGTTCTTGAGTGCGATCGCGGCGCACCCGTCAGAAAGCTGACAAGACGTATATCTCAGCCTACTGCCGCCGGAGTCTCAACCCACGCCTTGGACGGCCTGAACCATGGCGTTTACGGCTTCAACGGGCTGGAGGCCAGCTTCGCGCACCAGCGTGCGCCAGGTGAAGAAGCTCAGCGCCACGCGCAGCATCGCTCGCTGGCTGCCGCCAAGGCCTTCGCCGAGCACTGCCTGGCAGGTCGCGAAATACGGGCCGATGCTCGTCTCGACAGCCTCCCGGGTTGGCGGGTGATGTTCGGCGTCGCGCAACACGCTGGCCACCACGCTTTCATTGCGCCCGTACCACTCGTAGATCGCCAGCAGCCCGATCCGCATCCGTTCGCCTGGGTCGGCCACAACTCGCCACGGCTCCGGGCTCGGCAGCGGATGCGTCTCGATGTGCGTGCTCGAGCAGGCCTGCAGCAGGCTGCGCTCGTCGGGGAAGTGGGCGTAGAGCGTGTGTCGCTGAACGCCGGCACGCTCGGCGACCAAGCTGAAGGTCGTTGCTGCGGGACCAACGCTACCGTGCAGGTCGATCGCAGCTTCGACGATGCGCCGCCGGGTTTCCGCCTGCTGCTCGGCACGCCGTTTAAGGGTGTATTTGCGGGTCATCTATTTAAATGCACATGAGTGTGCACCCATTGTTGACAGGGCTCAAATATTTCGCTACACACATATGTACTTCGATTTTGATCGAAGTCCAGCCCTGGGTAACCGGGAGAGGGAACGCAACCATTGTTTTGGAGGAGATTCCATGGAAACGAAAATCGACGAAATCGCCGAGGGCATCTACCGCCTATCGACCTATGTATCGGACATTGCTCCGCCCGTCGGCTTCACCTTCAACCAGTTCCTGGTCATGGGCGATGAGCCGCTCATGTTCCACACCGGTCTGCGGAAGATGTTCGCGCTCAACCGCGACGCGCTTGCCCGCATCATCCCGCCGGAGCGTCTTCGCTGGATTGGATTTGGCCATTTCGAATCCGACGAATGCGGCGCCATGAACGAATGGCTCACCGTTGCGCCGCAAGCAACGGCCGCGCACGGACAGACAGGCGTCTACGTGTCGCTCAACGATTTCGCGGATCGTGCGCCGCGGGTGCTGAAGGATGGCGAGGTGATCGACATCGGCGGCGGCAAGCGCGTGCGCTTCATCGATACACCGCACACGCCGCATGGTTGGGACGCCGGCGTCATGTACGAGGAATCGACCGGCACCCTGCTCTGCGGCGATCTGTTCACCCAACTCGGCAACGACCGCGCGCTGACCGACGGCGATGTTGTCGGCCCGGCGATCGCCGCCGAGGATCTGTTCAAATATTCGGCACTCAATCCCGGCATGGGCACGACCATCCGCGAGCTTGCCAAGCTCGCGCCACGCACTCTGGCGCTCATGCATGGCCCGTCATTTTCCGGCGACGGGGCTGCGGCCCTGCGGGCGCTTGCCGAGGACTACGACCGCCGTGTCTCGGCTCAGATGGCCGAAGCCATGCAGAGGCTGGCAGCATGAGCGCGCTCGTAGAGGGCACAAAGACGGACTGCCGGATCACCGGCGTTTGCGGCCGTCAGGGGCGCACCTGCCCGACGCCGGCTTCCTATGCCGCATCCTGCTTCGGGCTCAGGATGTCAGTCCTGCGAAGGGCGCCGCGCGAATGCGTAACCTGAAATGAATAAGCGGCCTCCTTCGCCAAGGCTTCGGAGGCCATCTTCGCGAAGGATCGCCAATCAGCTGGCAAGGCAACATTTCTTGAATTTCTTGCCGCTTCCACAAGGGCACGGATCGTTGCGCCCGACGTCGCGCCAGGGGTTGGTGGCCGGTGTGACGCTGGTGAAGGCCAGGTCCAGCCGTGAGGCTTGCCCATCCTCGTCCTCGTCAAGATCGAATTCGTCGTCGCCGAACTCGAAGTCGTCGTCATCGTCAAGGCCGCGGGTCCAATCCAGCGCCACAAGGACATCCTCGATGTAACTCAGACTGGCGCGATCGAACCGGCCGATGTCGCCCGGTTGCTGCTCGGCTTCCCGCAGGTCGCTTTCGAAATCACTGCGTTCAAGCGCATCTTCCGGGATCAGGCCCTCATCCCAAGCGCTGTAGGCAAGCGGAACGAGGTCTCGCAAGGCAAGCATCGCGATGGCTTGCAGCCAGCCGACCCACACGTAATCCCAGTCGTCGGCCAGCCTCTCCCTGTAGAACCGTTCCACGAAATCCCTTGTCCGGTCGCGCTCGATGCGACCTTCCCAGGTCAAAAAGGTCACCGCGCCAAACGCCGCATCGCGGATGAATTCGTCGCCGGAGCGGTCGGCAATGATGTCGAACAGCGCGCCGGCGTCGCCGTCGAATACGCCTACGATGATGCGCGACAAGGTTTCGGTTATGGCGTCGCCAAGCAGCCGGTCGGCTTCCTTCCCAGGGCGGCGCAGCAGACGCAGCAAAGCTTGGCATGCCTGGGTGTCGCGGGCGCCGCCGAGGATATACACGCCCCTGAAGAGCAGCATCTCTTCATCGTCCGACAAAGGCTGTCCGTTGGCGGCGCGTTCAAGGACCATGCGCAGCGCAGGCGCTGATTCTTCTATCCTGATCGTGCAGACCGCGATTGCGAGATCCGGCACCTGCCGTTCAGTCGCCACGGCATGGAGATAGCGGTCTATCGGAAACAGTTTGAAGTCGCTGCTGTCGTCGGAAAGCAGCTTTTCCAGATCTTCTTTTTTCATCGCGTCCAGTCGCGTCGATGGAGCCCCGGCCCGGCGGTATGCTACCGATCCCCCAGCCACACACTTGTGTCAATCCTGAGAGCGAGGATGAGCGAATACCAATATTATGAATTCCAGGCGGTCGACCGTCCCCTTGGCAACGCGGATCGCCACGTGCTTCGCGATTTGTCATCGCGGGCGCGGATCACCGCCGCAAGCTTCACCAATTTCTACGAGTGGGGGGATTTCAAGGGCGATCCGGACGAGCTCATGGAGCGCTGGTTCGATCTTCATCTTTATTGGGCCAATTGGGGTTCCCGCCGCCTGATGATCAAGCTGCCGGCTCGGCTGGTTGATCGGGATCGCGTGGACGCCTTCCTTGGAGCGACCGACGACGTCATGCTCAGGGTCGCTGGTGAGAACATCATTATAAGCATCGCGCGCGACGAGTTGGAGTTCGAGTACCTGGACGACGACGACTCAGGTTGGCTCTCGGCCTTGGCGCCGTTGCGGGCCGACTTGCTCGCCGGCGATCTTCGGCTTTTCTACCTACTTTGGTTGATGGCTGTCGAAGCGGGCGCGATTGAACCCGATGAGCCTGAACCGATGCCGGGAATCGGACCGCTGACCGAGGCGCTCGAAGCGTTCGCCGAGTTCTTCGGCATCGACCGCGATCTCGTCCAGGCGGCGGCTGAGCGAAGCGCGACAACAGGTCCCGATGGCGCGGCACCGGATATCGCCCGGCGGGTGGTCGCGGCGATGAGCGACGTTGAGAAAACCAGTCTACTCATGCGGGTTTTCAATGGCGAGCCGAATATGTCCGCCGAGTTGCGGGCCACGATTCGGGCACGTCTGGAACCCGAAACGACAATCTCGCCTGGCCCTTTGCGCACAGCAGCGGATCTGCAGGCGCGGGCCGAAGAAATCCGCCTTTCCCGCAAGCGCGCCGAGGCGGCGCTGGCGGAAGCGCAGCGGCGACTGCAAGCGGAAGCGGCTGAGAAGGCCCGCGATATCCGGGTCGAGGTCCTTCGCCAGCGGGGTGAAAATGTCTGGGAAGAGGTCGAGGTCGAGATCGGGCGGCGCAACCCCGCCGGCTACGATAAAGCAGCGGCGCTCCTTTCCGATTTATTGGCGCTTGCCGAAAAACAGGGCAGCACCGAGGATTTCCGTCTCCGGCTTCAGTCGCTCCGGGAGCGCCACGCAGGGAAGGGGCGCTTCCTCGAACGCCTGGTGGCGCTGGGATAGGTCTTGCAAGGGAGCCGGCTAACGCCAAAGGCAAACCTTGACGTCCTTACCGACATAGCAGGCGCCTTCGCGGCGAAGTTCTCCCCAATCGCCTGCCTCGCCGTGCGTGTCGCGAATGTCCGCGTTCGCATAGCCTGCCCAAAGATCGCCGTCCTTGTAGACAACTGCCCAGTAATCCTTCGACATTTCACCGGCCCCGCTATGCGTGTCGGGATAGTCGATGCCCGCAAAAACCTGACGAGGCCCTTGGATATTGAAATCGCCGCCCTTCTCGATTTGGTAGGAGCATCTTCCGGAGATGCGGGTCTCACCATGAACGACCAGCAGGCAGCGGCCCCATTTGTAGCCGCTCGGCAAACGATGCCGTGGTTGCGCATGCGACGGTGAAAGGGAAAACGCAATTGCAAGGGCAACCGCAATTGTTCGCGCGATCATCTTGTCCCCCGTTGTGAAGCCGCGACCGGGCATTGTTAGATTTCGCCCCGAGCGCATGCGGTCCTCTACGCAACAACCCGTGAGATCATATTGTTATCGATCACGGTCGGATTTTTGTCACCCGAGGGCCACGGGATTTCATCCGCAGGCCGATGGGCCAGGTGAGGGGGATGTAGGGAAAGCTCCGAGCCGCCCTCCTTCGCTAAAGCTTCGGAGGGCATCCTGCTTCGCGCGGAAGACTGCGCTGGTCCTGCCAAGCTCGGAGAGCGAAGCAGGATGGCGGAGAGGGAGGGATTCGAACCCCCGATACCCTTGCGAGTATGCCGCATTTCGAGTGCGGTGCATTCGACCACTCTGCCACCTCTCCGCGAGGTCATGGTCGGCCGTTGCCGGCGCGGCGCACTAGATAACGGCTGACTGCTCCGGTTACAAGGCCCTATTCGCCCGATTTCCAGCTTCCGCAAAAAGCGATTGTGACGGGACGGACCGATATTTGCCGGCAACGCGCTCGCGGCCTCTCCAAGGACAAGCCGCTTGCCTTGACTCCGGCGCAACCTTCGGTTAGGGACAGCCCGCATTCGGCGTGGAGGCTCTTCCGCGCCGCTTGTTTTTTGAACCCGCAGACTGACAAAAAGACGGCCGAACCGCCCGAGGCGGTTCATCGAGGCCGACCGAACAGCGAAAGGCAAAAAATGTTCGCAGTCATCAAAACGGGCGGCAAGCAGTATCGCGTCGCCGCCAACGATCTCCTGAAGATCGAGAAACTCGAAGCCAAGGTCGGCGATATCGTCGAGATCGGCAATGTGCTCGCGCATGGCGAGGGCGAGAATGTCACCTTCGGCGCGCCGTTCGTCGATGGCGCTCTGGTCACGGCGGAAGTCGTCGAGCAGGGCAAGAACCGCACCGTCATCGCTTTCAAGAAGCGCCGCCGCCAGAATTCGCGCCGCAAGATCGGCCACCGCCAGCTTTTGACCACCGTCAGGATCGCCGAGATCCTGCTGGGCGGCGCCAAGCCGTCGAAGAAGGCCGCCGCCAAGGCAGAGGCCAAGGCCCCCGAAGCCAAGGCGGAAGTCGCCGCCGAGGCAAAGGCCGAAGCCGCTCCGAAAGAGGCCAAGGCCAAGAAGGAGCCCAAGTCTGAGGCCGCTTCCGGCGAAGAGGCAAAGGCCGCGCCGCTGTTCAAGGCGCCGAAGGGCGAGCCGGATGACCTGACCGTGATCAAGGGCATCGGCCCGGTCGCGGCGAAGGACCTCGCCGAACAGGGCATCGTCACCTTCGCGCAGCTCGCCAAGCTCACCGACAAGGATGTCGCCAAGATCGACGAGCACATGCCGTTCAGCGCCGACCAGATCAAGGACTGGCGCGAGCAGGCCAAGGAACTGGCGAAGAAGTAATCCTCCGGCGACCGTGGTCGCCGGTACGCACTTGAAACGGAACGCGAACGCGTTCATAAGACCATTCAAGCGCCTCAGGGCGCATCGGAGTTAGTCAAATGGCACACAAGAAAGCTGGCGGTTCGTCGCGCAACGGTCGCGATTCGCACTCCAAGCGTCTCGGCGTGAAGAAGTTCGGCGGCGAAGCCGTCATCGCCGGCAACATCATCATTCGTCAGCGCGGCACGCAATGGCATCCGGGCACCAATGTTGGCATGGGCACGGACCACACCCTTTTTGCGCTCGAAGCCGGCGCAGTCACCTTCAACAAGAAAGCCAACGGCCGAACCTACGTATCGGTGAACCCGATTACCAAAGCAGCGGAGTAGCCGGTTCCGCACCATAACACCGGCGCCCATCTCGGGAACCGGTGTCTGGCCAGGCCAGGAAAAGGATCAGGAGAGATGGGTTTGCCCTCTCTCCTTTTTCATTTTTTCTTGCCCTGGAGGACTAAAATGGTTGCCGAAGCGGAAGACTCCGAAGACGAAAGTTACGCGATCGATTGCCCTGTGCTGGCCACTGAGCGTCTGGCCATGCGCGCCCCGCGCGAGAGCGATCTCGAGCAACTCGTCGCGCTGGCCGACAACCGGCATGTCGCCGAAATGCTGGCCCGCATGCCGCATCCCTATGGCGAAGCCGAGGGCCGCACCTTCCTCGCCATGGCGGCGTCGCGCCGCGCCGGCATCGTCTATGCCCTGACGCTCAAGGATACCGGCACCTTCGTCGGCTGCGCCGGGCTCAACACCACCGATCGTGGCCTGGAACTGGGCTACTGGATCGGCGAGCCTTACTGGAAGCGCGGCTATGCCACCGAGGCCGCGCACGCCCTGGTCGACCTCGCCTTCCAGCGGACCTCGATCCAGGTGCTGCATGCCTCGACAAGGGTGATCAATCCGGCCTCGCGCCGGGTCATCCACAAATGTGGCTTCCAGTATGCCGGCCAGGGCATGCTGAACTCGATCGTCGCGGGGCAGGTGCCGGTCGAGCGCTACAGGCTCGACAGGAAGACCTGGACGAGCCTGAGGAATTGGATTCATTTTTGACGATTGCTTCACAGGGCTGGGCAAGCGCCCCCTCACCCGGATTGCCAGCCGAATTGCGAAGGGCAATTCGGGGCAATCCGGCCTCTCCCCAAGGGGAGAGGAGCAGGTAAGCGCGGGCGCCAATCTCTTCTCCCCTCGGGGAGAAGGCGGCCGCGTAGCGGCCGGATGAGGGGGAGTTCAGAATTCAGCCCAGCTCGGCCCAGAGCGGCAGGTGATCGGAGCCGACGGCGTCCCGGTCGGACCATAGACGCTTCAGCGATCTGGCCAGCGAGGCGCTGGTGAAGATGTAGTCGATGCATTTGTGGCGGCGTTTGTCGTCGGGGCGGTCGGGGTCGACCCAGGTGACGAGGTCGGCGACGGCAAGGCGCTGGGCGACGTCGACGGCAAGATCGGCGGTCAGCGGCATGCCGAACTCATGGTCCGGGCGGCCGGCGAGTTCGACATATTCGGGCGAGCCCGGCAGCATGTTGAAGTCGCCCATGACGATGAAGGCTTCCGGATAGGGCAGGTCCGGCAGGCCGATCTCGGGAATGCCCGACAGGCCGCCGCCTTCGAGCGCATAGTTCAGGAGGCGCTGGCGCAGGAAGCGGATCTGGCTCTGGCGCTCGACCGGGCTGCGGTGGTCGAGATGGGTGGAATAGAAGCGGATGAAGCCGAGCGGCGTCTCGATCAGCGCTTCGAGCGCGCCGCGCTGGAAATTCATGGCCTCGAGGCTGCGGCTGCGCGGCAAAAGGAGATTGCGCGACAGATGAATGGGTGTCTTCGACAGCACCATGTTGCCGAGCTGGAAGGAGGTCGAGATGGCGCGGCCGTTCTCCAGGCGCGAGCCGATATTGACCTCGAAATTGCTGCCATAGGCGGCAAAATAATCGGGCAGCGCCTCGCTGATCTCGGCCACCATGTCGCGGTCGCCGTTGCGCGGATTGTTGCGGGTCACTTCCTGCAGCGCGACCACGTCGGCGCCGCGCACGGCGTTGGCGATGCGGCCGACATCGTATTTGCCATCGAGGCCGATGCCGTACTGGATGTTGTAGGAAACGATCTTCATTCCCGCGCCCCTTTAGTCCCCGCCAGTGCTACCGCGTGCGTGCCGAAAGGGCATCCGGCGCTTTAGTCGCAATTCGGCCTCGCCCTCGGCCCTGCCTTGGTTTAGAGCAATCCCGCAAGTGCAATAGCAGAAACTTGAAACGATGAAATTCCTCGACCAAGCCAAGGTTTACATCCGTTCCGGCGACGGCGGTGCCGGTTCGGTGTCGTTCCGGCGTGAAAAGTTCATCGAGTTCGGCGGGCCCGATGGCGGCGATGGCGGCCGCGGCGGCGATGTGTGGGCGGAAGCGGTCGACGGGCTGAACACGCTGATCGATTATCGCTACCAGCAGCATTTCAAGGCCAAGACCGGCATGCACGGCATGGGACGCAACATGACAGGCGCCAAGGGCGCCGACATCACGCTGAAAGTGCCGGCCGGCACGCAGATCTTTGCCGAGGACAATGAGACGCTGATCTGCGACCTGACCGTCGTCGGCCAACGCTTCCTGCTTGCCAAGGGCGGCAATGGCGGCTTCGGCAACCAGCATTTCAAGACCTCGACCAACCAGGCGCCGCGGCGCGCCAATCCCGGCCTGCCGGGCGAGGAGCTGAGCATCTGGCTCCGGCTCAAGCTGATTGCCGACGCCGGCCTGGTCGGCCTGCCCAACGCCGGCAAGTCGACCTTCCTTGCGGCCGTCACCGCGGCCAAGCCGAAGATCGCCGACTATCCGTTCACCACGCTCTATCCCGGCCTCGGCGTCGCCCGCATCGACGGCCGCGAGTTCGTGCTCGCCGACATTCCCGGCCTGATCGAGGGCGCGCATGAGGGGGTGGGCATCGGCGACCGCTTTCTCGGCCATGTCGAGCGCACGCGCGTGCTGCTCCACCTCGTCTCCGCGCAGGAGGAAAACCCGGGCAAAGCCTATAAGACGGTTCGCGCCGAGCTCGATGCCTATGGCAATGGGTTGACGGACAAGGTCGAGATCGTGGCGCTCAGCCAGGTCGACATCCTCGACGCCGACGCCCGCAAGAAGAAGGCGGCCTCGCTGAAGCGCGCCGCCGGCCGCGCGCCGATGCTGCTTTCGGCCGTCACCGGCGAAGGTGTCGAGGCCGTGCTGCGCGCGCTGATGGCGGTGGTCGCAGAAGCGCGCGATGCCGTTGCGGCTCCTGTCGACACGCGCTGGCGATAAGACCCATGAAATCGCTGAAATCATACCGGCGCATCACAGTGAAGATCGGTTCGGCGCTGCTCGTCGACCGCACGACCGGTTTGAAGCGCGACTGGCTGACCTCGCTTGCCGGCGACATCGCGGTGCTTGCCGATGCGGGCGCCGAAGTGCTCGTCGTCTCCTCGGGAGCCATCGCGCTCGGGCGCACCATTCTCGGCCTCGGCAAACGCGCGCTGAAGCTCGAGGAGAGCCAGGCGGCGGCCGCCGTCGGCCAGATCGCGCTTGCCGGCGCCTGGTCTGACGCGCTCGGCAAGGACGGGCTGAAATCGGGCCAGATCCTTTTGACCCTCGGCGATACGGAGGAACGCCGCCGCTATCTCAATGCGCGCGCGACGATCTCGACCCTGCTCAAGATGAAGGCGGTGCCGGTCATCAACGAGAACGACACGGTGGCGACCTCCGAAATCCGCTATGGCGACAACGACCGGCTGGCGGCGCGGGTGGCGACGATGATGGGCGCCGACCTGCTGGTGCTGCTTTCCGATATCGATGGGCTCTATACGGCGCCGCCGGCCAAGGATCCGCAAGCGAAGTTCATCCCGGTGGTCGACCGCATCACGCCGGATATCGAGGCGATGGCGGGCGCGGCCGCGTCCGAACTGTCGCGCGGCGGCATGCGCACGAAGCTCGACGCCGGCAAGATCGCCAATGCCGCCGGCACCGCCATGATCATCACGTCGGGCACCAGGCTTTCGCCGCTGATGGCGATCGAACGCGGCGAGCGCGCGACCTTCTTCAAGCCCAGCGCCAACCCGGTGAAGGGCTACAAGACCTGGATCGCCGGGCAGCTCGAACCGGCCGGCCGGCTCACGGTGGATGCCGGCGCCGTCGGGGCGTTGAAGTCCGGAAAGTCGCTGCTGGCTGCCGGCGTCAAGCTGGTCAGCGGCAATTTCTCGCGCGGCGATACGGTGGCGATCCTGTCGCCGGAGGGCCGCGAGATCGCGCGCGGCCTGGTTGCCTACGATGCCGCCGATGCCGTAAGGATCGCAGGCCTGAAGACGGCCGAGATCGAAAACGTGCTCGGCTACGAGGCGCGATCGGCGATGATCCATCGCGACGACCTTGTGGTAAGCGTTGCCGGCGACCAAGTATTGGCCGACGACTAGATGGGGCGGAGGGATGAACCATGCTGAAGCTGCATGAAAAGTCCGGCGAAGACACTGTGGCACTGATGGCCGATATCGGCCGTCGCGCTCGCGCCGCCGCCCGACCGTTGGTCGTCGCTTCCACCAGGGCAAAGAACGATGCGCTGGTTGCCATGGCAGACGCCATCCTGCGCAACGAGCAGGCCATTCTCGACGCCAACGCCATCGATACGTCGAATGGCGAGGAGGCCGGCTTGTCGGGTTCGTTCATGGACCGGCTGAAGCTCAATCCCTCGCGCATCAAGGCGATGGCCGACGGCATCCGCGAGATCGCCGCGCTCAAGGATCCGGTCGGCGAAACCATTGCGGCGTGGGACCGGCCGAATGGGCTCCGCATCGAACGCGTGCGCACGCCGCTCGGCGTCATCGGCGTCATCTATGAGAGCCGCCCGAATGTGACGGCGGACGCCGGCGCGCTCTGCCTAAAGGCCGGCAATCCGGTGATCCTGCGCGGCGGTTCGGATTCGATCAATTCTTCGGCCGCGATCCATGCCTGCATGGTCGAAGGGCTGAAGGCCGCCGGCCTGCCGCAGGAATCCATCCAGCTGGTGCAGACCACCGACCGCGCCGCCGTCGGCGAGATGCTGAAAGGTCTCGGCGGCAATCTCGACGTCATCATCCCGCGCGGCGGCAAAAGCCTGGTCGGACGCGTGCAGACCGAGGCGCGTGTGCCGGTCTTCGCGCATCTGGAAGGCATCTGCCATCTTTATGTCGACCGCTCGGCCGATCTCGACATGGCGGCCAATATCGCCGTCAACGCCAAGATGCGGCGCACAGGCGTGTGCGGCGCGGCCGAGACCTTGCTGGTCGACCGCGCGGCGGCCGCCACGCATCTGGTGCCGATCCTGGAAGCGCTGCGCGCCGCCGGCTGCGAGATCCATGCCGATGCCGAGGTGATGGAAGCCTTCGCCGACGCCAGCCCGGCGACCGATGCCGACTGGGTGACGGAATATCTCGACGCCATCATCGCGGTGAAGCTGGTCGACGGCGTCGCCGGTGCGATCGAGCATATCGAGACGTTTTCCTCGCACCACACCGAGGCGATCGTCGCCGAGGATACGGCTGCGGTTGAGCGCTTTTTCAACGAGATCGACTCGGCGATCCTGCTGCACAATGCCTCGACGCAGTTCGCCGATGGCGGTGAGTTCGGCATGGGCGCCGAGATCGGCATCGCCACCGGCAAGATGCATGCACGCGGACCGGTCGGTGTCGAGCAGCTCACCTCGTTCAAATACCGCGTGCGCGGGTCTGGACAGGTGAGGCCTTGACGCTTGCCGCTAGAGTGTGAGGCTTTGCGCCCAGGCCGCCCCCTCTGGCCTGCCGGCCATCTCCCCCTCAAGGGGGGAGATTGGCAGCTTCGGCGCCGGCGCTCGGCTTGCAACGCCGGCGATTGGCGAAAGTCGCGGCGACATCTGATCTCCCCCCTTGAGGGGGAGATGGCCGGCAGGCCAGAGAGGGGGGGCTAGCACCATGCTTTCCCAAGCTGAGCAGCCAGTCCCCGCCCGCTACCTCCGCATGCCGCACGCCGCCAGAGGGCTGACGGTGGGGCTGTTCGGCGGTTCGTTCAATCCGCCGCATGCCGGTCATGCGCTGGTCGCCGAGATCGCGCTGAGAAGGCTCGCGCTCGACCAGCTTTGGTGGATGGTGACGCCCGGCAATCCGCTGAAAAGCGCGCGCGAACTGGCGCCGCTCGCCGAGCGTGTCGAGCTGTCCGAAAAGATCGCCAGGAACCCGAAGATCAAGGTAACCGCCTTCGAGGCGGCGCAGCATGCGCGCTACACCGCCGACACGCTTGCCCTGGTCAAGGCGCGCAACCCAGGCGTGGATTTCGTCTGGATCATGGGCGCGGACTCATTGCGCGACTTCCACCGCTGGCAGCGCTGGCGCGAGATCGTGCTGACCTTCCCGATCGCGGTCATCGACCGTCCGGGCGCCACGCTCTCCTTCCTGTCGTCGGTCGTCGCCAAGACCTTCGACTATGCCCGTATCGACGAGGGCGACGCGCCGCTGCTTGCCCGCATGCCGGCGCCGGCCTGGACCTTCATCCACGGTCCGCGCTCCTCACTGTCATCCACGGCGCTCCGCAAGGCGGCGAAGGGGTAGAAGAGCTCCCCCTTCTCCCCTTGTGGGAGAAGGTGTCGCCGAAGGCGACGGATGAGGGGTGTTCCAGCTTGGCGAATGCGCTCACTAAAGCCGCAATCGCAAGCGTCTCACTCCGCTGGAACACCCCTCATCCGTCTTGCCGCTTCGCGGCAATCCACCTTCCCCCACAAGGGGGGAAGGGAAAGCGCGGCATGTCGCTTTTGAGGCGGCTTTTTTCCTGTCCGTAGACCAAGCTGCACAAGCATGCTGAAGCAGAACCCCACCACAACCGAACCCGCCCGTGCCGCGCAATCGGCGCCGCTTATCGCCATTGCCAGCGTCATCGTGTCGATGGCGCTGATCGCGATCGGCAATGGACTGATGTTCGCTTATATCCCGGTGCGCCTCGGCGCCGACGGGTTCGACCCGACCTGGGCCGGGCTGATCGTCACCGGGCTTTCGGCCGGCGGGCTGGCCGGCTGCATCCTGACCGGGCCGCTCGTCAAGCGAGTGGGTCACGCCCGCGCCTTCATGGTGCTTTCGGCGCTGATCGCGCTTTCCAATGCGGCGATCGGCGCCGGGCCGATACCGCTTTTATGGATCGCCGCGCGGGCGCTCTACGGCTTCGCCATCTGCGGGCTGTTCATCGTCGCGCAGAGCTGGCTGAATGACGCCTTGCCCAATTCGATCCGCGGCCGGGTCATGGCGGTGTTCTACGTCGCCTATATCGCCGGGCTAGGCGTGGGTTACGCGACGCTCGCCGCGGTCGACATCCATACAGCCGCGGCAGCGCTGATCGGCATCACCTTCACGGCGCTCTCCATCCTGCCGGTCGGCATGACGCGGCTGGCGCAGCCGCCGGCGCCGCAGGCCGCATCGGTGGCGCTTCGCCGCGCCTGGCGCATCTCGCCGGTCGGCGTCGCCGGCATGCTCGCCGTCGGCGGGCTGTCGATGATCGTCTCCGGCTTCGCGCCGATCCATGCCACCGCCAAGGGCTACAGCCAGGCCGACGTCGCGCTGCTGTTGTCGGCGATGCCGGTCGGCACGCTGATCCTGCAGATTCCGCTCGGCTGGATATCCGACCGCACCGACCGGCGCTACGTGCTGGCGGGCGCGGCGGCGCTCGCGGCGATCGCCAGCGTGCTTGCCATCGTCTTCGACGGTGGCGCGCTGATGGCGCTGGTGGTGATCTATCTCATCTGGGACGGAGCGTCGGAATCGATCTACGCGCTCTCCAGCGCGCATGCCGCCGACCGCGCCGGCAAGGACGAGCTTCTGGCGCTGTCGAGCTCGATGCTGTTCGCCTGGTCGCTGGCCGGCTTCATCGTGCCCGGCATCGTGACGGCGCTTTCCGCCGTCTTCGGCACCGCGACCTTCATCTATGTCGGCATCGTCATCGCATCGGCCTTCTGCCTGTTCGTGCTGTGGCGCGTGATGGCCGGCCGGCCGACACCCGCGCCCACAAGCGGCAGTTTCGCGCCGATGTCGGCGCAGACGCCCCTGCCGGTGGAGCTTGCCTTCGCGCAGGATGAGTCGGTCACTTCCAAGTGAAGAACCGGCACTGAAGAACCGGTGAGACTATTGCTTGCGCGCCTCCGGCGCCGGCATTTCCGGAGGCGGCAGCGGGATCGAGATGCCCTCGGTATCGAAAGCCTGCTTGGCGCGCTTGGTCATGTCGATCTGGGTCGAGAAATAGTCGGCGGCCGACGTCCAGTAGCGCAAGGTGAGTGAAACGGTGGTGTCGCCGAGACTGGCCACGAAGGCGATCGGCGCCGGTTCGCGCCGGATGCGCTTTTCGGCGGCGGCGATGGCAAGCAGCGTCTTTTGCGCGCGGTCGATGTCGTTCCACGAGCCGATGCTCAAGGTGACGTCGGTGCGCCGCACGCCGTTGCGGGTGAAATTGCGCACCGGCTGGTTCCACAGCGTCGAGTTGGGCGCCATCACATAGACACCGTCGACGGAACGCAGCTTGGTGGCGAAGAGACCGATCTCCTCGATGGTGCCGGCGATCGCGCCGACCTCGACATATTCGCCGATGCGGAAGGGCCTGAGCGCCAGAAGCATGATGCCGGCGGCGATGTTCTGCAGCGTGCCTTGCAGCGCCAGCCCGATGGCCAGGCCGGCAGCGCCTATTGCCGCGATGATGGAGGCGGTCTGCACGCCGAATTGGCCGAGCACCATGATGACGACGAGGATCAGGATGGCGTAACGCACGACCTGCGAGAAGAAATGCCGCAAGGTCTCATCGAAGCCGTGGATGTGGCCGAGGCCCGCATAGATCGAGCGCTCGGCAAGCCCGGCCACGAGATATCCGACAACCAGGAGGATGACGGCGCCGACGGCCGAGAAGGAATAGGAGACGATCAGCGTGCTCAGCTGTGCAAGCCCGGCCTGGATGGTGATGAGGGCGCTTTGCGGGTCGGTGGGCATGGCGGGTATCCCGTTGGTCAATGCGCCGATAACCCGTGCGTCTGGCATCGGTTCCCGCCTTTTGCGGCTTGGCGGAGCGCCTCCTCAACATCGCGCGGAGATCACGCTTCGAAGGCGCCCGTCTTGAAACTGCAACGGAACTCTGCCTATCTAAGTGGTGTCACCTGATTTGCCTGGTGATTTGGTTGTTCTTGTTGGGAAAGGAAACACACTGAGAACAGCACTGCGGAAGAAGGCTGACATCATGCCTTCGCCGGCAGGGATCAGCGGAAACGACGCCGCGTCCCTCGCCATCGACACAGTCCTTGCCAGTCTGGAAGACTCCAAGGCCGAAAACATCGTCTCAATCGACATCCAGGGAAAATCGAGCCTCGGCGACTATATGGTCATCGCCTCGGGCCGATCGCACCGTCATGTCTCGGCTGTCGCCGATCATCTCCTCAAGGCGCTGAAGGATGCCGGCCTCGGCAATGCGCGCGTCGAGGGGCTGGCCAGCGCCGACTGGGTCCTGATCGATTCGGGCGACATCATCGTCCACGTCTTCCGCCCCGAAGTCCGCGAATTCTACAATCTCGAAAAGATGTGGCAGGCGCCGGATCTCGAGGAAGAGACCCTGCACTGAGCCTTGATCCGCGTGCCGTGACCGTCACGGTGCGCGTTAGGACAAGCTCGCCGGGGCGAGGATGAAGATCACCGTTCATGCCGTGGGCCGGATGAAGACCGGCCCCGAGAGAGAACTCGCCGACCGCTATTTCGAGCGCTTCGCCAAGAGCGGGCCCGCGGTCGGGCTGGAGTTTGCCGGCATTGTCGAAATCCCCGAGAGCCGCGGACAGAGCGCCGACGAGCGCCGCCGCGAGGAAGCCCAGAAGCTGCAGGCGCAATTGCAGTCCGGCACCGTTCTCGTCCTGCTCGACGAACGCGGCAAGTCTCTTTCCTCGGAAGACCTGGCCGCCCGCATCGGCCAGTTGCGCGACGGCGGCCGCAAGGCGCTGGTCGTCGCGATCGGCGGTGCCGACGGCCATGACAGATCCCTGCGCGAGCAGGCTGACCTTGTGCTGTCCTTCGGCGCGCTGACCTGGCCGCACCAGCTGGTGCGCGTCATGCTGGGCGAGCAGCTTTACCGGATAGCGACGATCCTGGCGGGTCATCCGTATCATCGATCGTGATACGGCTCGACGGCCAAGAAGCTGGGGATTGCCGGCCCACGCCAGGATTTCTGCCTCAATCGCGCGGCAACGGGGTATTCTGTTTTACGCAATCCCGGACGGAAAACCGTTACGCACTTTTCCCGGAATTGCTCTGAGCGGCGCTTCCAACATGGTTGATGGTTCGTTAACGAAGCGGCGGATAGGTTAGAGGCCTGATGTCTGAAGGCTGGTACCCGATTACGCGCGCCTGGCGCGTCCGCTGCGGCTTGACCCTTGTCGCCGCCCTGGTCGCGCTCGGTCCGGTCCAGGCGGCCGAAAATTCGCTTGACCTTGCGCCCGACCCGGATCAGAGCCGGGCCGAATACGAGCAGGTTTCCAAGGAGATCACGCTCTCGTCGGAGCGGCTGGGCAAGCTCGCCGCCGACATCGCTTCGGTGCGCAAGGACTATGCTTCGATCACCGCGGCGCTCATCCAGTCGGCGATGACGGAGCAGAAGCTCGGTCAGGACATCGAGGATATCGGCGCCAAGCTCGAAGGGCTGAAGGCCGAGCAAAATAAGCTGCGCGCCTCGCTGATGGCGCGGCGCGACGTGTTGGCCGAAGTGCTCGGCGCATTGCAGCGCATGGGGCTCAATCCGCCGCCGGCGATCCTGGTCAAGCCCGAGGATGCGCTGTCGTCGGTGCGCAGCGCCATCCTGCTCGGCGCCGTGGTGCCGGAACTGCGCCAGCAGACCGACCGGCTGATGGCCGATCTCAAGGAGCAGACGCGTGTGACGGCCTCGATCGAGGCCGAGCGGGCCAGGTTGACCGCCGCCGTCACCGACCAGACGGCGGAGAAGAAGCGACTCACCATGCTGCTCGAAGCCAAGAAAAAACTGCAGGCTGATACCCAGGCCGCGATGGCGGCAGAGCAGCAGCACTCGCAGCAGCTGGCGGCGAAGGCGAGCAGCCTCAAGGACCTGATCGCCTCGCTCGAAGCCGACAAGGCGCGCAAGGCGCAGGACCAGGCCAAGGCGGGCGAGCGCAAATCGGCGGACAACGACACCACGGCCTCGACCACCGAGCTCGCTGCGCTGTCGGTGCCGGAAGCGAACCGTCTCACGGGATCGGCGCCGTTTTCGGCATTGCAAGGCCAGATCGCGCTGCCTGTCATCGGCAAGATCAAGCTGCGTTTCGGCGCCGACGATGGCAATGGCGCGGCGATGCAAGGCGACATGGTTGCGACACAATCGGGAGCCATCGTCACCGCGCCGGCGGACGGAAACGTGCTTTATGCGGGGCCGTTTCGCTCCTATGGTCAACTCTTGATCCTCAACGCAGGCGACGGGTATCATGTCGTTCTGGCGGGGATGAGCAGAATCAGCGTCGCGACCGGACAGTCGGTGCTCGCAGGAGAGCCGATCGGCGCGATGGGAGAGGCCCGGGTGGCAAGCACTTCGGCCTCGCGAAATGGAAATGCGGCGCTGGAACTCTATGTTGAGTTCCGCAAGGATGGAAAACCCGTCGATCCGGCCCCATGGTGGGCGGACCGATTTTCTGGAAGGACGTGAAATGATGCGGAAACTGTCGCTTCTGTTTGCCGGCGCGCTGATGGGCGCATCGGCAATGAGCCTGGTCTACGGCGCACCGGGTTCGGCGGCGAATGCTGCGGGTTCGGAAACCTATAAGCAGCTGGCGATCTTCGGCGACATCTTCGAACGCGTGCGCGCCAATTATGTGACGCCGCCGGACGATAAATCGCTGGTCGAGAACGCCATCAACGGCATGTTGTCCTCGCTCGACCCGCACTCCTCCTACATGAATGCCGAGCAGGCGCAGGACATGCGCGTGCAGACAAAGGGCGAGTTCGGCGGACTCGGCATCGAGGTCACCATGGAAAACGACCTCGTCAAGGTGATCACGCCGATCGACGACACGCCGGCCGCCAAGGCGGGCGTGCTTTCCGGCGATTACATCGCCAAGATCGACGGCGAGGAGGTTCGCGGCCTCACCCTCAACGACGCGGTCGAGAAGATGCGCGGGCCGGTCAACACGCCGATCAAGCTCACCATCCTGCGCCAGGGCGCCGACAAGCCGATCGAGCTGACGGTGGTGCGCGACATCATCAAGGTCAAGGCGGTGAAGTACCGGGTCGAGAACGACATCGGCTACATGAAGATCACCTCCTTCACCGAGAAGACCTATGACGATCTCGAGAACGCCATCGAGAACATCAAGAAGCAGGTGCCGAACGACAAGCTGAAGGGCTATGTGCTCGATCTGCGCCTCAATCCGGGCGGCCTGCTCGACCAGGCGGTCAGCGTGTCGGACGCCTTCCTCAAGCGCGGCGAGATCGTCTCGACGCGCGGCCGCGATCCGAAGGACGTCACCCGCTTCGACGCCAAGCCGAAGCAGGTCGACGACATCAACGGCAAGCCGATGATCGTGCTGGTCAATGGCGGCTCGGCGAGCGCCTCGGAAATCGTCGCCGGCGCGCTGCAGGACCTGCGCCGCGTCACGGTGGTCGGCACGCAGTCCTTCGGCAAGGGCTCGGTACAGACCATCATCCCGCTCGGCGAGAACGGCGCGCTCAGACTCACCACGGCGCTCTATTACACGCCGTCGGGCAAGTCGATCCAGGGCAAGGGTATCACGCCCGACATCAAGGTCGATCAGCCGCTGCCGCCGGATCTCCAGGGCCGCGACCTGACCCGTGGCGAATCCGACCTCAAGGGCCACATCAAGGGCGCCGACGAGAGCTCCACCGGCTCGGGCTCGGCAGCCTATGTGCCGCCGGATCCGAAGAACGACCTGCAACTGATCTATGCCGAGCAGCTTCTGCGCGGCGAGAAGACCGATCCGTCGTTCCCGCCGAACCCGGACAAGGCTGTGCTGAACCAGTAATGCGATCCGGCTCTGGCCGGCTGCGCGAAGCAATGCAATGCTGCCGGGGCCGCGAGGTTCCGGCAGTTTGATTCGGGGACTGCGGTTGGGGCGCCACGCGTGTGGGGTATCGCGCCAGCGATTGTGAAGCTTACGCGAGAGGTCACGAAAAAGTGACCCTGGCGTGCTTCCGGGGAAACACGACTTGGCTGAGATCGGCAAGGACATCGAACGCCCGCTCGGACAGACGCTCCGGCCTCAGCGCAAAGCCTCGCACGGCATCGGCTCCGGCTCGCTCATCGCGGTGCTGGCCGTGCTTGGCGTGATCGGTGTTTCCGGCGCTATTGCGCTGCGTGAAAGGCCGTTCCGCAAGCCGGAAGAGGTCGCCGTTTCGACGCCGAAGGTCACCGCCGAGGCTGCTCCTGCCGCGACAGCGGCGCCCGCGCCGGCTCCGATGGCGGCGGCGGCGCCACAGGCCAGCACGCCGATGAAGAGCGGCGGCCCGCAGATCATCCACGTCCAGACCGAAGAAGGCGACGGCCCGCCGAAGGCCGCTATCGTGATTCGCGATCCGTCGACGCTCGGCCAGAACCTCAAGGTCGCCCATATCCCGGACAGGGCGCTGATCGAGGCCACCGACACCGGACCGCTGCCGATCCGCAGCGCCGACGGCCGGCGGCCGTTCGACGTTTATGCGCGGCCTTGGTCGGGCGCGCGCGGGGCACGGGTGGCGATCGTCATCGGCGGGCTCGCCGTCTCGCAGACCGGCACGCAGGCGGCGATCGCCAAGCTGCCGGCCGAAGTGACGTTGGCCTTCGCGCCGCAAGGCAACAGTATCGGCCGCTGGATGCAGACGGCAAGGCAAAGCGGGCATGAGATCGTCATGCAGGTGCCGCTCGAGCCGTTCGATTATCCCAACGTCAATCCCGGCCGCAACACGCTGACTGTCGCGGCCAGCCCGGACGAGAATTTGAAGAGCCTGCACTGGGCCCTGTCGCGCACGACCAACTATACCGGGGTCATGAACTATATGGGCGCCCGCTTCTCGGCCGACGCCGCGGCGATGGAACCGTTCATGGCCGAGCTCGGTAAGCGGGGGCTTGCCTACATCGATGACGGCTCGTCATCGCGCAGTGTGGCGCCTGACCTGGCGTTGAAGGACGGCGTGCCATTCGTCGCCGGCGACATGGCGATCGATGCCGTCCAGGATCGCGGCGAAATCCTCAAGAAGCTGGACAGCCTCGAAGCCACGGCGCGGGCCAAGGGCAGCGCCGTCGGCGTCGGTTCGGCCTTCGATATCACCGTCGACACGGTGACGTCGTGGATTGCCGAAGCGAAGAAGCGCGGCATCGAGATCGTGCCGATCTCGGCTGTGGCGATCGATCCGCAAAAAGGCTAACCCTACCCGCCTCGCCGAACTCCATTCTCAAAGACAGCTGGAACGCTGACATATGGCCAAGACGATCGATCCCGAAACGCTGCCTTACCGTCCGTGCGTCGGGCTGATGATCCTCAACAAAGCAGGTCTGGTCTGGGTTGGGCACCGCATCGCCGAACCGGACAGCGAGTTCGCCGGCACGACGCAGCTTTGGCAGATGCCACAAGGCGGCATCGACAAGGGCGAAGAGCCGATCGAGGCCGCCGGGCGCGAGCTCTACGAGGAGACCGGCATGCGCAGCGTGTCGCTGCTGGCTGAGGCGCCGCGCTGGATCAATTACGACCTGCCGGAGCATCTGGTCGGCGTCGCCTTCAAGGGCCGCTATCGCGGCCAGACGCAGAAATGGTTCGCCTACCGCTTCGAGGGCGACGAAGGCGAGATCGAGATCAATCCGCCTCCCGGTGGCCATAAGGCCGAGTTCGATGAATGGGCCTGGCGGCCGATGCGGGAGCTGCCCGACCTGGTCGTGCCGTTCAAGCGCAAGGTCTACGAGCAGGTGGTCGCGGCGTTCCAGCATCTCGTCCCCTGAGTGGCCGCCATCTGTCCCGGTTGTCGCGGCCGCCCCATGGCCGTATTGATTGCCGATGCAATGAGCGGGGGTCGCCATGAGCGACGACACGGGACGCGGGTTTCCGGCACATGATGCAAGGAGTGGCTCGACGGTGAGCGAGGCGGCTGCCGGCGCGATCCTGACGATCGACCTCGGCGCCATCCGGGAAAACTACCGCCGGCTGAAGGCGCGGCTGGACGGCGTCCGCTGCGCCGGGGTGCTCAAGGCCGACGGATACGGACTTGGCGCCGCACAAGTGGCATCGGCGCTGGCGAAAGAGGGCTGCGGCATCTTCTTCGTCGCACTGCTCGGCGAGGGCATCGCGCTGCGCAAGGCGATCGGCCCGGGGCCGGACATCTTCGTGCTGAACGGGCTGCCTCCGGATTCTGAACCGGAAGCCGCGGCGGCCGGGCTTTGGCCGGTCATCAACAGCGCCATGCAGCTTAAGGCCTGGCGCGAGACCGCGCGAGGCATGGGCCAGAGCCTTGCCGCCGCCATCCAGGTCGACAGCGGCATGGCAAGGCTCGGCATGGCGCCGGCGGAAGTCGAGGCGGTCGCGGGGGAGATCGGCGCCTTCGATGGCGTCGACATTCGTTTTGTCATGAGCCATCTCGCCCGCGCCGACGAGCCGCAACAGGCGGCGAACGAGAGGCAGCGGCACGAATTCGAAAGGCTGCGCAGGATGCTGCCCGCGGCGCCCGCCTCCTTGGCCAACTCGTCCGGCATCTTTCTCGGGCCGGCCTATCACTACGACCTTGCCCGCCCGGGAGCCGCGCTTTACGGCGTCAACCCGACACCACACACACCCAATCCGATGCTGCCGGTCATACGGCTGCAAGCCAAGGTGGCGCAGACGCGGCAGGTCGACGCCGGCGCCGGCATCGGCTATGGCCATACCCACCAGGCGGATGGACCGCTCGATCTCGCGACCATTTCGCTGGGCTATGGCGACGGCTGGCACCGTCGCGCCGCTTCGGCCGCCTGGTTCGAGGGCGTGCGACTGCCCTTCGTCGGGCGCGTGTCGATGGACTCGATCATCCTCGACATTTCGGCGCTTTCGGCAGGTAGGCTCGGCGAAGGCGACCTCGTCGAGCTCATCGGTCCGTCGCAAAGCGTCGACGACGCGGCCGGCTATGCCGGTACCATCGGCTATGAGATATTGACTAGTCTGGGCGCGCGCTTTCACCGCCGTTACATCGGCGGATAACGCAGCCCTTGGCGGGTGCCGCAAAATCCGGCAGACAGGGAATGGCCATGCCTCGGGCGGCATGATCGGCCTTTGAGGGAGCCTTGAATGAAAGTCATCGTGCTGGGCGGCGGCGTGATCGGGGTCACCACCGCCTACTTCCTCGCCGAGGCCGGTCATGAAGTGACCGTCTACGATCGCCAACCGGGGCCGGCGCTCGAAACCAGCTTCGCCAATGCCGGCGAAGTATCGCCGGGCTATGCCTCGCCTTGGGCCGGGCCCGGTATCCCGGTCAAAGCCGTCAAATGGCTGTTGATGAAGTACGGCCCTCTGGTCGTGCGGCCCGCCTTCGACCCGAACATGTGGACCTGGCTCCTCAAGATGCTGCGCAACTGCACGGCCGAGCGCTACGCGCTCAACAAGTCGCGCATGGTGCCGCTTGCCGAATACAGCCGCGACACGCTGAAGGCGCTGCGCGAGGCGACCGGCATCACCTACGACGAACGGACCAAAGGCACGCTGCAGCTGTTCCGCAAGCAAAAGCAACTCGACGGCACCGGCGGCGACGTCGAGGTGCTGAAGAAATACGGTGTGCCTTACGAGATCCTCGACCGCGACGGCTGTATCGCCGCCGAGCCGGCCCTTGCGGCGGTGCGCGAGAAATTCGTCGGCGGCCTCAGGCTGCCGGGCGACGAGACCGGCGACTGCAAGATGTTCACCGACAAGCTCGCGGAACTTTGCGTGGCGCGCGGCGTGACCTTCGAATATGGCTCGACCATCCGGCGCATCGTCAGGAACCGCAATCGCCTCACCAACGTCCTCACGGAGGGCGGATGGAAATCCGCGGACGCCTTCGTGATGGCGATGGGCAGCTATTCGGCGCAGTTCATGCGCTCGCTGGGGCGGCCCATACCGGTCTATCCGGTCAAGGGCTATTCGATCACCGTGCCGATCGACAATGTCGAGGCCGCGCCTGTGTCGACCGTCATGGACGAGACCTACAAGGTGGCGATCACCAGGCTCGGCGACCGCATCCGGGTCGGCGGCACGGCGGAGATTTCGGGCTATGACCTTCGCCTGCAGGAATCGCGCCGCCGCACGCTCGAACACTCGGTCGGCGATCTCTTCCCCGGCGGCGGCGATCTCAAGGCGGCGAGCTTCTGGTGCGGCTTGCGGCCGATGACGCCGGATGGACCGCCCTTGATTGGGCAAAGCGAGGTTGCCAACCTCTATCTCAACACCGGCCATGGCACGCTCGGCTGGACCATGGCCTGCGGCTCGGCCAAGGTGCTCGCCGACATCATGTCCAACCGGGTGCCGGAGATCAACGCGCGCGACCTCAGCCCGGAGCGGTATCTCAAACCTATCTGAGGGGCTTTGCATCTGCTTCGGCGGGCTTGCCTCGGAACGCTTCCCCGACCCAGCTGTCGCCGAACAGCTGCTGGTAGAGCTTGGCGCTGGCAAGGCGGCGGCGACCAACTGCCTGTGATAGGATCGGCCGCAGCGAGGGGACTTTGGATGCGTCTTTTTCTTTTTGCGGCGGCCGCCTATCTGACCTGCGCCCCGCCGGCGCTGGCAGCGGACAAAACCGTTCACGACAAGGAGCACGGCTTTTCGCTGACCTATCCCGAGCAATGGGCGAGCGAAACCGCCTTTGACAACACCATTCGGCTCAAGATCAAATCCGGCGAAGGAGGGCTCACCTGCCGCGTGTCGGAAAATGCCTATGATCCGACCGCTCCCGACAATCCGCCCGATGTCAGGGCGTTCATGGAGGAAGACTGGAAGGTGAGCAACTGGCAGACCATGGTCGGCGTCGCCTATCAGTCGGCCGCCTTCCGCCAGGACAGGTTGGCGCATTTTCCGGACGGCTATCCGGTGCGCACAGCCGAGATGGATTTCCACTATGCCGACGAGAATGTCAGCTTCTACGGCCATTCCCGCATCGCGCTGACGCTGCGCAGCTCGCATTACGGCTTCGTCGATTGCGGGGTCGCGGGCGACAACTCCGAAGAGGTGGAGCGGAAATGGGCGCCGCTTGCGGACGAGGCCGAGAAGATCGTGAGCTCGTTCGTGCTCGACGCGGATTAGACAAAAAGGCCGCGCTCGCGTTCCACGGCCTTGGTAATGAAGTTGGCGACCAGCTGCACGCGGCGCAGCGGCCGCACCGATTCATGATAGACCAGCCAGTAGGCGCGGCGGATGGGCGCGACGATGTCGACCGGCACCAGCTCCGGCATCGAATGGGCGACAAAAGTGTGGAGGATGCCGATGCCGGCGCCGGAGCGCACCGCTTCGGCCTGGCCAAGCGCCGAGGAGATGGCAAAGCTGGTGCGCCATTCGGGGCTGAATTCGGCAGCATAGTCGAGCGAGGGGCTGACGATGAGGTCCGGCACATAGCCGATCAGCGTGTGCCGGCCGAGCTCGGCCGGCGCTTTCGGCAGGCCGTTGGCTTCGGCATAGGCGCGGGAGGCGAAGAGGCCGAGCGTATAGTCGACCAGCTTGCCCGCCACCAGCCGCCCTTCGCTCGGCCGCTCGACGGTGATCGCAATATCGGCCTCGCGCCTGGACAGCGAGAAGGAGCGCGGCACCGGCACCAGCTGGATGGTGAGCTCGCGGTGCAGCGCAGTCAGCTCGCCCAGCCGCTTTGCCAGGAAGGCGACGCCAAATCCGTCCGGCGCGCCGATGCGCACCGTGCCCGAAACGTCGTCGCCCTCGCCGGCAATGGTCGAGCGCGCGGCGATCATGTCGCTCTCCATGCGCTCGGCTATGTCGAGGAAGCGCTCGCCGGCCGGCGTCAGCTCGCTGCCGGTGGTCAGGCGGCGGAAGAGCTTTGTGCGGAGCGCCTCCTCGAGCGCGGCGATGCGGCGCGAGACGGTGGCGTGGTTGAGCTCCAGGCGCTTGGCCGCACCGAGAATCTGGCCGGCGCGGGCGACTGCAAGGAAGATGCGGACGTCATCCCAGTTCATGGGAGTGGTCCGTTTTAACCGGCAGCGCCGCGTTCCCGCCCACCCCCCTCTGTCCTGCCGGACATCTCCCCCGCAAGGGGGGAGATTGGCAGCTTCTCTGATGGCGCTTCTTTTCAATCGTTGGTGATTGGCGAAAGCCTTCGTGACGTCTGATCTCCCCCCTTGCGGGGGAGATGGCCGGCAGGCCAGAGGGGGGTGTGAAGGAACGCAAGCTTCGGCCTTTTCGGCAATCCATCATTTGCGGCAATTAATGCACACCTCGGGATCGTTGTCTATTTTCCGCACAACGGTTGCGTTTTGGCTCGCGTTGCCATCGCCGCCGCAAAGGCAGACAATGGGTCATCATCAGAACAGGGAGAGAAAAGCATGATCGAATACGGTCATTTCATCGGCGGCAAGCGTGTCGCCGGCACCAGCGGGCGCAAGCAGGATGTGATGCAGCCGATGGACGGCTCCGTGCGCGGCACGGTGGCGCTGGCCTCACAGGCGGAACTGCGCGCCGCGGTCGAGAACGCCAAGGCGGCGCAGCCGAAATGGGCGGCCACCAACCCGCAGCGCCGCGTGCGCGTGCTGATGAAATTCCTCGAGCTGGTCGCCCGTGACTACGACGAGCTGGCCGACATCCTGGCGCGCGAGCACGGCAAGACCATTGCCGATGCGCGCGGGGACATCCAGCGCGGCCTCGAAGTGGTCGAGGTCTGCATCGGCGCGCCGCACATGATGAAGGGCGAGTTCACCGACGGCGCCGGCCCCGGCATCGACGTCTATTCGATGCGCCAGCCGCTCGGCGTCGTCGCCGGCATCACCCCGTTCAACTTCCCCGCAATGATCCCGTTGTGGAAGATCGCCCCGGCCATCGCCTGCGGCAACGCCTTCATCCTGAAGCCGTCCGAGCGCGATCCGGGCGTGCCGTTGCGCATTGCCGAGCTCTTCATCGAGGCCGGCCTGCCCGAGGGGATCCTCAACGTCGTCAACGGCGACAAGGAAGTGGTCGACGCCATCCTCGACGATCCGGACATCAAGGCCATCGGCTTCGTCGGCTCGACGCCGATCGCGCATTACATCTATTCGCGCGGCACCGCCTCGGGCAAGCGCGTACAGTGCTTCGGCGGCGCCAAGAACCACATGATCATCATGCCCGATGCCGACATGGACCAGACTGTCGATGCGCTGATCGGCGCCGGCTACGGCTCGGCCGGCGAACGCTGCATGGCGATCTCGGTGGCTGTCCCGGTCGGCAACGACACCGCCAACCGTCTGATGGAAAAGCTGGTGCCTCGCGTCGAGAGCCTCAAGGTCGGCCCCTCGACCGACTCTTCCGCCGATTTCGGTCCGCTGGTGACCGCGCAGGCGCTGGAGCGCGTCAAGGGTTACGTCGATATCGGCGTCAAGGAAGGCGCCAAGCTCGTCGTCGACGGCCGCGGCTTTAAGATGCAGGGCTATGAGAACGGCTACTATATGGGCGGCTGCCTGTTCGACAACGTGACCGCCGACATGCGCATCTACAAGGAAGAGATCTTCGGGCCGGTGCTCTCGGTGGTGCGCGCGCCGCGCTACGAGGATGCCATCAAGCTCGCCAATGACCACGAGATGGGCAACGGCGTCGCCATCTTCACCCGCGACGGCGATGCCGCGCGTGATTTCGCCAGCCGCGTTCAGGTCGGCATGGTCGGCGTCAACGTGCCGATCCCGGTTCCGATCGCCTATTACACGTTCGGCGGCTGGAAGGCGTCGTCCTTCGGCGACCTCAACCAGCACGGTCCGGACGCGTTCCGCTTCTATACCAAGACCAAGACGGTCACCTCGCGTTGGCCGTCGGGTATCAAGGACGGCGCCGAGTTTGTCATCCCGACGATGAACTAGCCCGAACGGTCGTCCAAACCAACATTGAGAAGGCGCGGCGCAAGCCGCGCTTTCTTTTTATGGACGAAGGCGAAGCACAACTTCAGGCGCATGAATTCCGGCGCATCGCGTCATGCGTGCGTCCGCATATTCTAATAATTCCATCGCCGTGTGATGGAACCAACAGACCACCATCTGCCTTAGGCTTTATTCCTGCCATGCGTGCAGGCAACCAAGCAGCGCCGGTTCAAGCCGGGGTTCTCGTCTGGCGCGAGGAGGTGTCAGATGACACGATTTGTTGTGGCGGCAATATTGGCGGCGACGGCGATGACCGTTGGAGCCGCGCCGGCGAGCGCGGCGGCGCAATGCGCGGCGCGCGCCGACATCATCAAGGCGCTTGGCGACAAGTTCCACGAAACCGAGGCTGGGCGCGGCCTGATCAATCCGAACGTCGTGCTCGAGATCTTTGTCTCCGACCAGGGAAGCTGGACGGTGCTCGCCTCCGATACCAAAGGCCAGAGCTGCGTGCTTTCCGTCGGCGAGGGCTGGGACAGCCCGACGATCACCGCGGCGATGCCGGGCGCCTGAAACCGGCAGGGAGCCGGGGTGCGCGCCACAACGGCTCCCACGGTCGGGCGTCAAGTGGCGCCAAGCAAGGCGCTCTCCGCGGCGCCGCTTGTTTACGGAGCGGAGCTTCACCATATCGAATCTCAGGGAGTCATGATCTCCCGACGACAGACCGGAAGCCAGAAGGAGTGACGCGATGAAGACGTCCAATCCGGCCTGGAGCCTTCCGGCACACTGAGGCGGCCGAATGTGCCTCCCTTTGCCGGAATGCGACGGCAAAGGAGGTGCCCCATGGCACGCGAATTTTCGTTTCAATGGGTCAAGCTTGCGGCCCTTGGCGCCATGATGGCGCTGCCGGCAGTTCCGGCGCGGGCGCAAGTCATCTGCGGCGGCCATGACTATCTGGTCGCGAAGCTGGCGGAGGCATTCGAGGAGAAGCGGCTGGGCTATGGCGTGGCCGGACAAGTCGCCATCTTCGAGGTGTTCGTCTCGGCAGGCGGAACCTGGACCATCCTGATGACGGACGTCAAAGGCCAGAGCTGCATCCTGGCCGCCGGCGAGGGGTGGGAAGACACGCTGGCCACCGCGGTCGGGCAGCCGGGTGGCTGAAGCGCCTCGAGCAGGCGCTGGTCCTGCTCAGCGCGTGGCGGCCACCTCGGCATGACCGCGCAGCAGCGCTATCAGCTTCTTGGCGTCCTTGGCGGCGGCTTCCTCGTCGCCGTCGAGGATGGAACGGATCAGCGCCACGTGGTGCTCGGCCGATTCGGCGAGACCGGTATCGGCCTTGTAGCGATACCAGAAGCGGCGGCTGTGGGTCTGCAAGGGGCCTGCCACACGCGCCGCGAAGGGGTTGTCGGCGGCGATGGCCAGCGCTTCGTCGAGCGCCTTGTCGGCCTGGATGAAGGCAAGCACATTGCTCGAGATCACCGCCTTCTGCATGGCCAGGGCCGCTTCGTGGAACAGGTCGGCGGCCTCGCGGGTGACGAAGCGGGCGGCCGAGCGGGCGAGCACCACCTCGATGCCGCGCCGCGCATCCAGCACCCGCAGCCAGTCGCCGGCGTGAAGCGGCGCCACCGCGATGCCGGCACGGGGTCTGATGTCGAGAAGCCCTTCCCAGGCGAGCCGCTGGATAGCCTCGCGCACGGGGGTGCGTCCGAGACCCAGCCGCTCGATCAGCGCGCCTTCGGTGACGAAGCCCGACGGCGCCAGCTCGAGCGTGACGATCATATACTCAAGCGCGCGATAGGCCTTGGTCGCCGCCGGCTCGAAGGTCGCGTTCGCCTCGATGGATATCAGCGGGGAGATCAATGGCGGGCTCCTGATATATTTTTCATATATCATAAGTGATTCAGCGTTGACAGGCTAATTCTTAATAGATATACGGCTGATATATCAGAGGAGAGATAGCCATGTGGGCCGGAGTTTTCCCCGCCGTCACGACCAAATTCACCGCCGACGACCGTCTCGACCATGCCGAGATGGAGCGCTGCTACGGGCTGCAGATGGAGGCCGGCTGCGATGGCATCATTGTGTGCGGTTCGCTCGGCGAAGGATCCATGCTGTCGCCCGACGAGAAGATCGAGGTGCTGAAGGCGGCGCGGAAAGTCGCCGGGAAGAAGCCGGTGCTCTTGACCGTCAACGAGCCCGGCACGCGTGAGGCGGCTGCTATCGCCAAACGCTCCGCCAAGGAAGGCGCCGACGGACTGATGGTGGTGCCGAGCCCGATCTATCACACCGACCCGCAAGAGACGGTCGCCGCCCTTCGCGCCGTCGCCGAAGCAGGCGACCTGCCGGTCATGATCTATTCCAACCGGCTCGCCTATCGCGTCGACGTCACCGTCGATCTGATGGAGGAGCTGGCGTCGGACAAGCGTTTCGTCGCCATCAAGGAATCCTCCGACGACATCCGCCGATCGACCGAGATCATCAACCGCTTCGGCGACCGCTACGACCTCTTCACCGGCGTCGACAACCTTGCCTTCGAGGCGCTGTCGGTCGGCGCCATCGGCTGGGTCGCCGGCCTCGTCACCGCCTTCCCGCGCGAGACGGTCGCGATCTACCAGTTGATGCAACAGGGCCGACGCGACGAGGCGTTGGCGATCTACCGCTGGTTCCGGCCCTTGCTCGACCTCGATGTCTCGACCTATCTGGTCCAAAACATCAAGCTTGCCGAAGTGCTGGCGATCGATACCAATGATCGCGTGCGCATGCCGCGCCAGCCGCTGTCGGGTGAACGCCGCAAGGCGGTCGAAAAGATCGTCCGGGATGCGCTGGCGGTGCGGCCGAAGCTGCCGCCGCTGCAGACGTCTCCTCGATCGGCGGACAGCTTGGCGGCGGCCGAATAAGGGACAGCCCTGACGTGCAACGAAATTCCAAATCCTGGGAACAGGAGCGGCGCTCAGCCACCGGGGCATCTTCTGCCGGTGCACGGGGAGAAGCGGACGACATCGCCATCATTGGCGGCGGCATCATCGGCATCTGCGCTGCAACCCTGCTCTCGGAAGCGGGGCGCAGCGTCACCGTCTTCGACCGCACCGGCATCTGCGAGGAGACGAGCTCCGGCAATGCCGCCGCCTTCGCCTTCTCCGATGTGCTGCCGCTGGCGCATAAAGGCATGATACGGCAATTGCCGAAGTGGCTCGCCGACCCGCTCGGGCCTTTGGCCATCCCGCCGGCCTATCTGCCGAAACTTCTGCCCTGGCTGATCCGCTTCTGGCGGGCGGGCGCCGCCAGGCACTACGAAGCGAGTCTGGCGGCGCAGGCGGGCATGATGAAGCTCGCCCAAGCCGAATGGATGGAGCTGCTCGATCGCTCCGGCTCGCGGCCGATGCTGCGCGAGGATGGGTCGCTGGAATTTTATGAGAGCGAGGCGGAGTTCCGCGCCTCGCTGCCCGGCTGGGCCGAGCGCGAGCGTTTCGGCATCGGCTTTCGCCACGTCGAGGGCGAAGAGATGGCGGCGCTTCAACCGGGTCTTTCGCCGCGCTTCGTCAAGGGCACCTTCGTGCCGGGCTGGAAGACGGTCGCCGACCCGAAGCTGCTCGGCAAGGCGATCTGGGCCTATGCGGAAAAGCTCGGCGCCCGTTTCGAGCATGCGCGGGTCGCGCGCATAGAAGAGGATGCAAAGGGCCCCACGATCGTTCTGGCCGACGGCAGCAGGCGCGCGGCAAAGACGCTTCTGATCGCCGCGGGCGCCTGGTCTCATCTCCTGGCAAGGGATATCGGCGACCGCATCCCGCTTGAAACCGAGCGCGGCTATAACACGACGCTGCCGGTGTCGGCCTTCGACGTGAAACGGCAGCTGATCTTTTCCGGCCATGGCTTCGTCATCACGCCGCTCGAGACCGGCTTGCGCGTCGGCGGCGCCGTCGAGCTCGGCGGCATCGAGCGGCCACCAAATTTCGCCCGTTCCAAGGCGATGCTGGAGAAGGCGAAGCGTTTCCTGCCCGGGCTTGATCCGTCGGGAGGCCGCGAGTGGATGGGTTTTCGCCCCTCGCTGCCGGATTCCCTGCCGGTGATCGGCGCGGCGCGCGCGCCGAACGTCTATTATGCCTTCGGCCACGGCCATCTCGGCCTGACCCAGTCGGCGGCGACCGGCCGCTTGATCCGCGATCTCGTTCTCGGGCAGACTCCGCCGCTCGATCTCACGCCCTTCAGTCCGCAGCGTTTCTGAAAAAGAGTCCATCATGGCCAAAAAATCCTTCTTCTGCATCGACGGCCACACCTGCGGCAATCCGGTGCGCCTGGTCGCCGGCGGCGGGCCGTTGCTCGAGGGCGCGACCATGATGGAGCGGCGGGCGCATTTTCTCGCCGAATATGACTGGATCCGCACCGGACTGATGTTCGAGCCGCGCGGCCATGACGTGATGTCGGGCTCGATCCTCTACCCGCCGACGCGCGAGGACTGCGACATCGCCATCCTGTTCATCGAGACCTCGGGCTGCCTGCCGATGTGCGGGCATGGCACGATCGGCACCGTCACCATGGCCATCGAGCACGGGTTGGTGAAGCCGAAGACGCCGGGCGTGCTCAGGCTCGACACGCCGGCCGGCCTGGTTATCGCCGAATACAAACAGGTCGGCGAGTATGTCGAGGAGGTGCGCATCACCAACGTGCCGTCCTTCCTCTATGCCGAAGGATTGACCGTCGACTGCCCGGTGCTCGGCGAGATCAGCGTCGACGTCGCTTATGGCGGCAATTTCTACGCCATCGTCGAGCCGCAGAAGAATTACCGGGACATGGCCGATCACTCGGCCGGCGACCTCATCGCCTGGAGCCCGGTTGTGCGCCAGCGCCTCAACGGGAAATACTCCTTCGTGCATCCGGAGAACCCCGGCATCAACCGGCTGTCGCATCTGCTGTGGACGGGCAAGCCGAAACATGCCGAGGCCGACGCGCGCAACGCCGTCTTCTACGGCGACAAGGCGATCGACCGCAGCCCTTGCGGCACCGGCACCTCGGCCCGCATGGCGCAGCTCCATGCCAAGGGCAAGCTCAGGGCCGGCGACAGTTTCGTGCATGAATCGATCATCGGCTCGCTGTTCAAAGGCAGGGTCGAAAAGGAGGTCAGCGTGGCCGGTAAGCCGGCGATCATCCCCTCGATCGGCGGCTGGGCACGGATGACGGGCCTGAACACCATCTTCATCGACGACCGCGATCCGTTCGCGCATGGATTCGTCGTCACATAAGCGTCACAGCCTCACCCAACGGAAGGCATGCCGCCCAACATGGGCAGCCTCTGTTCGCGCAAGAAATCTTCTCATCAACTTATTTTGACGGCGATTTCTTCGAGCGGGTGGGCATTATAGGGCTGAATCGTCAAAGACATTGCGTTGTGCCAATGATAGGTTCCGCGATAGTCCAGGGGGCCGGGTACGAAAAACGGACAATCGGGCGGCGTGCTTCCAAAACACGCCCGGCGATTGAAAAATCACGTTGCAATCCGGGCTCGAGACTTTACGACTAGGGGAAATACGAAAAGGAGTGCGACCCGGAAACGGGCGACATTCCAGGGGAGCCGCGTAAATATGCAGTATTTCGTCCAGCAGCTTATCAATGGGCTGACGCTGGGATCTATCTATGGCCTGATCGCAATCGGCTACACGATGGTCTACGGCATCATCGGCATGATCAATTTCGCCCATGGCGATATCTTCATGGTCGGCGCCTTCACCGCCCTCATCGTCTTCCTGATCCTTGGCGCGTTGTTCTATTCGGTGCCGGTCGTGGTGGCGCTTCTGATCATGATGATCGTCGCCATGCTTCTCACCAGCCTCTACAACTGGACGATCGAGAAGGTGGCCTACCGGCCGCTGCGCGGCTCGTTCCGGCTGGCGCCGCTGATCACCGCCATCGGCATGTCGATCGCGTTGTCCAATTTCGTGCAGGTCACGCAAGGCCCGCGCAACAAGCCGATCCCGCCGCTGGTCAGCCAAGTCTACACTGTTGATGGTGTGAGCGTTTCGCTGAAGCAGATCCTCATCGTGATCGTCACCATCGTGCTGCTGGCGATTTTCTGGTATCTCGTCAACCGGACAGCGCTCGGGCGGGCGCAACGCGCCTGCGAGCAAGATCGCAAGATGGCAGCACTACTCGGTATCGACGTCGACCGCACCATCTCCATCACCTTCATCATGGGCGCAGCTCTCGCCGCCGTCGCCGGCACGCTGTTCCTGATGTATTACGGCGTCGTGGTGTTCTCGGACGGCTTCGTGCCGGGCGTGAAAGCCTTCACGGCGGCCGTGCTTGGCGGCATCGGCTCGCTGCCCGGCGCGGTGCTCGGAGGATTGCTCATCGGCTTCATCGAGAGCATGTGGTCGGCCTATTTCTCGATCGACTACAAGGACGTCGCCGCTTTCTCGATCCTGGCGATCGTGCTCATCTTCCTGCCCTCCGGCATCCTCGGCCGGCCTGAAGTCGAAAAGGTCTGATCCTGATGGCCGTTACCGTGTCTTCGGAGCGCGACGCCGTCGCTACTCCAGTTCAGCGCGCTTTTCGCGAAGCGCTCTATGCAGGCGCCATCGCGCTCGGCCTGTTCGTGCTGTTTATCGGTCTCAGGACCGACCAGAATATCTCCAACGAACTGATTCTGGTGCAGCGCTGGGGCCTGCTCGCCCTGGTGGTCATCGCCACCGCCGGGGGCCGCTTCCTGTATGTCGCCTATGGCCAGCCCTTCGTGGCCAGCCTGAAGATCGCCGACATCGACACAGGCCTGCTGCCCGACACCATGGCGGCACGCTTCTTCAGGATGCCTTATTTCGTAGCCGCGGTCGTTGTCGCAGCCCTGCTGTTCGTGCTGGCCGGCTCGCTTGACGGGCTGCTCGGACCCGACCTTGCCGGCTACGCGCGCTTTGTGCGGGCGCTGGCGATCATTTATGCCGTCGCCTGGGTAATGTATTATTTCCGGGCCTTCATCCACGCCCACTTCTCGGCGTTGGGCATCAGCGCGCTGGCGCTCTATCCGATCATCGTCGTGCTGGTGCTTGCGCTGGTAACAGGATCGATAGCGGGAGGGTTTCAGGGCTCTTTGAAGTGGGTCGACAATTTCGGCATCCAGATCCTGATCTATGTGATGCTGGCCTGGGGGCTGAACATCGTCATCGGCCTCGCCGGCCTGCTCGATCTCGGCTACGTCGCCTTCTATGCCGTCGGGGCGTATGCCTACGCGCTGCTCGGCACGCATTTCGGCCTGTCGTTCTGGATCCTGCTCCCGGCCGCCGGCTGCATGGCCGCCTTCTGGGGCGTCATGCTCGGCTTCCCGGTGCTGCGGCTGCGCGGCGACTATCTGGCGATCGTCACCCTTGCCTTTGGCGAGATCATCCGCCTCGTCCTGATCAACTGGCGCGAGGTGACAAACGGTTCGGCCGGCATTTCCGGCATTCCAAAGGTCTCCTTCTTCGGCCTGATGTCGTTCAACGTCTCGGATCCGAACTACATCGCCAAGGTGCTGCACATCGCCACATCGAGCGCCTATTACAAGATCTTCCTTTACTATCTGATCCTCGGACTCTGTCTTTTGACCGCCTTCGTTACCATCAGGCTGCGGCGGTTGCCGGTCGGCAGGGCGTGGGAAGCGCTGCGCGAGGACGAGATCGCCTGTCGCTCGCTCGGCATCAACACCACCACCACCAAGCTGACGGCGTTCGCCACCGGCGCCATGTTTGGCGGCTTCGCCGGCTCGTTCTTCGCCGCAAGGCAAGGTTTCGTCAGCCCCGAATCCTTCGTCTTCCTGGAATCGGCGATTGTCCTCGCCATCGTCGTGCTCGGCGGCATGGGTTCGCTGGTCGGCATCGCCGTAGCGGCGCTGGTGATGATCGGCGGCACCGAAGCGTTGCGGGAGCTCGACTTCCTGAAGCGGGTCTTCGGTCCCGATTTCACGCCTGAACTCTACCGCATGCTGCTTTTCGGCATGGCCATGGTCATCGTCATGCTGTGGAAGCCGCGCGGCTTCGTCGGCAGCCGCGAGCCGACGGCCTTCCTGAAGGAGCGAAGAGCGGTTTCAAGCTCCTTCACCAAGGAGGGGCACGGCTGATGAACGCGACCCCTTCCTCGAACGATTTCATCCTGCAGGTCGAGCATTTGTCGATGAGGTTCGGCGGCCTAGTCGCCATTGGCGACCTGTCGTTCCAGGCCAGGCGCGGCGAGATCACCGCGCTGATCGGCCCGAACGGCGCCGGCAAGACCACGGTGTTCAACTGCATCACCGGCTTCTACAAGCCGTCTGAAGGCATGATCACGCTGAACCGGGGGGACGGCTCGACCTATCTGCTCGAGCGCCTGCCCAACCACGAGATCCCGGCCCGCGCCAAGGTGGCGCGCACCTTCCAGAACATCCGCCTGTTCTCGGGCATGACGCTGCTGGAGAACCTCCTGGTCGCGCAGCACAACAAGCTGATGAAGGCTTCGGGCTATACTCTCCTCGGCCTGTTCGGCTTTCCGAGCTATCGCCAGGCCTCGGCCGAGTCGATCGAGCTCGCCAGGCACTGGCTGGAGAAGGCCGATCTTGTCGATCGCGCCGACGATCCGGCCGGCGACCTGCCCTATGGCGCGCAGCGGCGCCTGGAAATCGCGCGCGCCATGTGCACGGGGCCGGAGCTCCTGTGCCTCGACGAACCGGCCGCCGGCCTCAATCCGAAGGAATCTGCGGCGCTCAACGAGCTGTTGATGGGCATCAAGAGCACCGGCACGTCGATCCTGCTCATCGAGCACGACATGTCGGTGGTGATGCAGATCTCCGACCATGTCGTCGTGCTCGAATACGGCCGCAAGATCTCCGACGGCAATCCGGCGTCGGTCCGCACCGATCCGCGCGTCATCGCTGCCTATCTCGGCGTCGACGACGAGGAGGTCGAGACGGTGCTGACCGAGGTCGGCGATGAGGACGTGATCGAGCAGCTAGATACCGGCCCCGATTCCGCGCATGGGCCGGGAAATTCCGCCTCGATGATGGCGGGGCCGGTTTCCGATTCGGTCGAACATGGGAATGAGGGCGAGCGGGTCACGGTCTCGAAGGGCGCCTCGAAGGCGGCGCAAGTCGACGCGCGCGCTGCGTCGATAGCCAGCAAGCCTACAGCCAAGCCGGCCGCGAAGCGGAGCACTGGGAAGGCCGCGCCGAAGAAAACAACCGCCGGGGCTCCGGCCGCGAAGGCCGACAGCGCTTCGAAGGGCAAGGACGCAGCGGCCAAGCCCGCACCTGGCAAGCGTGGAGGGCGTAAATAATGGCCGGCACAACGCTGCTCGACATCAAGGGTGTCGAGACTTACTACGGCAACATCCGGGCGCTGAACGGCGTCGATGTCAGCGTCGACCAGGGTGAGATCGTGGCACTGATCGGTGCCAACGGCGCCGGCAAGTCGACGCTGATGATGACCATCTTCGGCGCGCCGCGCGCCCGCACCGGAACCATCACCTTCGCCGGCACCGACATCACCAAGATGCCGACGCATGAGATCGCACGCCTGCGCATCGCGCAATCCCCGGAAGGCAGACGCATCTTTCCGCGCATGACGGTGATGGAAAATCTGCAGATGGGCGCCAGCCTCGACAACCTCAAGCATTATGACGAGGACGTCGAGAGGGTGTTCACGCTGTTCCCGCGGCTGAAAGAGCGCATCGCCCAGCGCGGCGGCACGCTGTCGGGCGGCGAGCAGCAGATGCTGTCGATCGGGCGCGCGCTGATGGCGCGGCCGAAGCTTTTGTTGCTGGACGAGCCCTCGCTGGGCCTCGCTCCGCTGATCGTCAAGCAGATCTTCGACGCCATCCGCGAGCTCAACAAGACGCAGGGGCTGACCGTGTTCCTGGTCGAGCAGAACGCCTTCGGCGCGCTCAAGCTGGCCACGCGCGGTTATGTCATGGTCAACGGCAATGTGACGATGAGCGGCACCGGCAAGGAATTGCTCGCCAATCCGGAAGTGCGCGCCGCCTATCTCGAAGGCGGACATCATTAGAGCGCGATGACTTTCCCAGGATCGCCATCTCGCTCTAAGGTTTTGTTCTTGAAGCATGATCTTCTCCGAAAAGTCTGCAACTTTTCGGGATCATGCTAAGATCTGGGGACATCAATCATGCAGGGCATTATCTACGAAGAAGCCTCGATCTGGCAGTTTCTGTTCGTCACAGGCCTGCTTGGCGGCGGGGCGGCATGGATGACAGGCAAAGCGGCGGCTCAGACCTGGAGCACGTATCTGCGGCTGTTTTTCTTCCTGCTCGGTCTCGGTATCGGCGTCAGGTTCATCCATCACGCCTTGTTCGGCGGCACGATGTTCTCGCTGCATTACTATATCGTCGACACCATCGTCCTGATGATACTGGGCTTCCTCGGCTATCAATACACGCGCACCAACCAAATGGTCACGCAGTATAACTGGCTCTATGAAAGAGCTTCCTTGTTAAGCTGGAAACCGAAAGGTTGACGTTCACCATTACGCCGTTTCGGGGATGAATCGGCGTGACAAGTGCCTGAAAATCGGCATTCTATGCTTTCTGCGATAAGGGTGGGCATCGCATGAAAGTATCATCCACGCCCACTCCGTAAATGGGAGCGTTTCAATGAAAAAATCACTTTTGTCCGCCGTGGCGCTGACCGCGTTCGTCGCGTTCAGCGGCAGCGCGTGGGCCGACATCCTGATCGGCGTCGCCGGTCCGATCACCGGCCCGAACGCCGCCTTCGGCGCGCAGTTGCAGAAGGGCGCGGAACAGGCGGTCGCCGACATCAATGCGGCGGGCGGCATCCTCGGCCAGCAGCTCAAGCTCGAGATCGGTGACGATGTCTCCGATCCCAAGCAGGGCATCTCGGTCGCCAACAAGTTCGTCGCCGACGGCGTCAAGTTCGTCGACGGCCACTTCAACTCCGGCGTGTCGATCCCAGCCTCGGAAGTCTACCAGGAAAACGGCATGCTCGAGATCACGCCGGCCGCGACCAACCCGAAGTTCACCGAGCGCGGCATGTGGAACACCTTCCGCACCTGCGGTCGTGACGACCAGCAGGGCAAGGTGGCTGGCGACTACATTGCCAAGAACTTTAAGGATGCCAAGATCGCCATCATCCACGACAAGACGCCTTATGGTCAGGGCCTCGCCGACGAGACCAAGAAGAACCTCAACGCCAACGGCATCACGGAAGTGTTGTACGAAGGCGTGAATGTCGGCGACAAGGACTTCTCGGCCCTCATCGCCAAGATGAAGGAAAACGGCGTCACGCTCATCTACTGGGGCGGCCTGCACACCGAAGCCGGCCTGATCATCCGTCAGTCGGCCGATCAGGGCCTGAAGGCGCCGCTGTTCTCGGGCGACGGCATCGTCTCCAACGAATTGGCCTCGATCGCGGGCGACGCCGTTGCCGGCACGCTCAATACCTTCGCTCCGGATCCGCGCAAGAATCCGGCCGCCAAGGAAGTGGTCGAGAAGTTCCGCGCCAACGGCTTCGAGCCGGAAGCCTACACGCTCTACTCCTATGCCGCGGTGCAGATCATCGCCCAGGCCATCGCCAAGACCGGCTCGGCTGACGACGCGCAGAAGGTTGCGGAGACGATCAGGGCCAACACCTGGAAGACCGCCATCGGTGACATCGGCTACGACAGCAAGGGCGACATCACCCGTCCTGACTATGTCATCTATGAATGGAAGAAGGGCGACGACGGCAAGTACAGCTACTTCGAGAAATAAGCCGGCAAACTCAAGCCGACTTTTCGGGGATGCCCGGCGCTCGCGCCGGGCATTTTCGTTTGCGGGCGAGGCCAACCGGAAGCTCCGCGCCGCGCCTCGGGCCATACCCGTCCACCACCCATGATCTGTGTTCGAAGAACAGCAATGACGATTTGGCGCAAACAGGCGACTTAAATCGTTTTAGCTGTCGCGCAAATTTGTTTGCGCTGCAGCATTTTCACGTTAATCATTGCGCCGGTTCATCTCCCTTCCGCTGCTGGAGCCTACTCCTTGGCCATCACGAAGATCCTCGTCGCCAACCGGTCCGAAATCGCCATCCGCGTGTTCCGCGCGGCCAACGAGCTCGGCCTCAAAACCGTGGCGATCTGGGCGGAGGAGGACAAATATTCGCTGCACCGCTTCAAAGCCGACGAGAGCTATCAGGTCGGCCGCGGACCGCATCTGGCCAAGGACATGGGGCCGATCGAGAGCTACCTGTCGATCGAGGAGGTGATCCGGGTCGCCAGGCTGTCGGGCGCCGACGCCATCCATCCCGGCTACGGCCTGCTGTCGGAAAGTCCGGAATTCGCCGAGGCCTGCGCCGAGGCAGGCGTCACCTTCATCGGCCCGAAGCCGGAAACGATGCGCCGGCTCGGCAACAAGGTCGCCGCGCGCAACCTGGCGATTGAAGTCGGCGTCCCGGTCGTCCCGGCAACCGATCCGCTGCCGGACGACATGGACGAGGTCAAGAAGCTCGCCGCGCAAATAGGCTATCCGGTGATGCTCAAGGCCTCGTGGGGCGGCGGCGGCCGGGGCATGCGCGCCATCCGCGCCGAGGCCGACCTCGCGCGCGAGGTGATGGAAGGCAAGCGCGAGGCCAAAGCCGCCTTCGGCAAGGACGAGGTCTATCTCGAAAAGCTGATCGAGCGCGCCCGCCATGTCGAGGTGCAGGTGCTGGGCGACACGCATGGCAATGCCGTGCATCTGTTCGAGCGCGACTGCTCGATCCAGCGCCGCAACCAGAAGGTCGTGGAGCGTGCGCCGGCCCCCTATCTCAGCGAGGAGCTGCGCCAGGAGCTTTGCGGCTATGCGCTCAAGATCGCGCGCGAGACCAGCTATATCGGCGCCGGCACGGTCGAGTTTCTGCAGGACGCCGACACCGGCAAGTTCTATTTCATCGAGGTCAATCCGCGCATCCAGGTCGAGCACACCGTTACCGAGCAGGTGACCGGCATCGACATCGTCAAGGCGCAGATCCACATCCTCGATGGCTTCGCCATCGGCACGAAGCAATCGGGCGTGCCGGCGCAGAAGGACATCAGGCTGAACGGCCACGCGCTGCAGTGCCGCATCACCACCGAGGATCCGGAGCACAATTTCATTCCGGATTATGGCCGCATCACCGCCTATCGCGAGGCGGCCGGCTTCGGCATCCGGCTCGACGGCGGCACCGCCTATTCGGGCGCGGTCATCACCCGCTTCTACGATCCGCTGCTCGAAAAGGTGACGGCCTGGGCGCCGACGCCCGGCGAGGCGATCTCGCGCATGAACCGGGCGCTGCGCGAGTTCCGCATCCGCGGCGTCGCGACCAACCTCACCTTCCTCGAAGCGATCATCAACCACCCGCGCTTCGCCGACAATTCCTACACGACGAGGTTCATCGACACGACGCCGGAGCTGTTCGAGCAGGTGAAGCGGCAGGACCGCGCCACCAAGCTGCTCAACTACCTGGCCGATGTCAGCGTCAACGGCCACCCCGAGACGCGCGGGCGGCCAATGCCGAAGGCGAATGCGGCCGCACCCGTGGTGCCCTATCTCAACGGCCATGTTCCGGACGGCAGCAAGCAGAGGCTCGATGCGCTTGGCCCCGAGAAATTCGCGGCCTGGATGCGCGGGGAGCGCCAGGTGCTGGTCACCGATACGACGATGCGCGACGGCCACCAGTCGCTGCTCGCCACGCGCATGCGCACCTATGACATCGCCGGCATCGCCGGCACCTATGCGCGGGCGCTGCCGCAATTGCTCTCGCTGGAATGCTGGGGCGGCGCGACCTTCGACGTCGCCATGCGCTTCCTCACCGAGGACCCGTGGGAGCGTCTGAGCAAAGTGCGCGAGGCCGCGCCCAATCTTCTGCTGCAGATGCTTCTGCGCGGCGCCAACGGCGTCGGCTACACCAACTATCCCGATAATGTCGTCCAGCATTTCGTCGCCCAAGCGGCAGCCGGCGGTGTCGATCTGTTCCGCGTCTTCGACTGCCTTAACTGGGTCGAGAACATGCGCGTCGCCATGGATGCGGTCGGCGCCGAGGGCAAGCTGGTCGAAGCGGCGATGTGCTACACCGGCGACATCCTCGATCCGGCGCGGGCGAAGTACGATTTGAAATACTATGTCGGGCTGGCCAAGGAGCTGGAGGCGGCCGGCGCGCATATCATCGCCGTCAAGGACATGGCCGGCCTGTTGAAGCCGGCCGCGGCGCGCGTGCTGTTCAAGGCGCTGCGCGAGGCGACCGACCTGCCGATCCATTTCCACACGCACGACACGTCAGGGCTGTCGGCGGCGACGGTGCTGGCAGCGGTGGAGAGCGGCGCCGACGCTATCGACGCAGCGATGGATTCCTTCTCCGGCAACACCTCGCAGCCCTGCCTCGGCTCGATCGTCGAGGCACTGAAGGGCACCGAGCGCGACCCCGGTCTCGATCCGCAATGGATCCGCCGCATTTCCTTCTACTGGGAAGCGGTGCGCAACCAGTACGCAGCCTTCGAGAGCGATCTCAAGGGACCTGCCTCGGAGGTCTACCTGCACGAGATGCCGGGCGGCCAGTTCACCAACCTCAAGGAACAGGCGCGCTCGCTCGGGCTCGAGACGCGCTGGCATGAGGTGGCGCAGGCCTATCACGACGTCAACCTGATGTTCGGCGACATCGTCAAGGTGACGCCCTCGTCCAAGGTGGTCGGCGACATGGCGCTGATGATGGTCAGCCAGGATCTCACCGTCGCCGATGTCGAGAACCCGGCCAAGGACATCGCCTTCCCCGATTCGGTCGTGTCGATGCTGCGTGGCGATCTCGGCCAGTCGCCCGGCGGTTGGCCGGCGGCGCTGCAGAAGAAGGCGCTGAAGGGCGAAAAGCCGATCACCGTGCGGCCCGGCTCGCTGCTAAAAGCAGCCGACCTCAAGGCTAGCCGCAAGGACATCGAGGGCAAGCTCGACCGCAAGCTCTCGGAGTATGAATTCGCCTCCTGGCTGATGTACCCGAAGGTGTTCACTGATTTCGCCGCGGCGCAGGAGACCTACGGGCCGGTGAGCGTGCTGCCAACGCCGACCTATTTCTACGGCATGAAGCCGGAAGACGAGATCTTCCTCGATATCGAGAAGGGCAAGACGCTGGTGGTTCGCTGCCAGGCGTTCGGCGAAGTCGACGACAAGGGCATGGTCACCGTGTTCTTCGAGCTCAACGGCCAGCCGCGCCGCGTCAAGGTGCCGGACAGGGCGCATGGCGCTTCCGCCGCCAAGGCGCGCCGCAAGGCCGAGCCCGGCAATGAGGGGCATGTCGGCGCGCCGATGCCCGGCGTCGTGTCGGCGCTTGCCGTGGCGGCCGGACAGGCGGTCAAGGCGGGCGACGTGCTCTTGTCGATCGAGGCCATGAAGATGGAAACCGCGCTGCATGCCGAACGCGACGGCGAGATCGCCGAGGTGCTGGTGAAGGCCGGCGATCAGATCGACGCGAAGGATCTGTTGATCGCATTCAAATAAGGTGTGCCGATATTCAGGTGAGGCCGGCCTGCAAACGCCGGCTTCCTGCGCTTCCGGTGCTCACGTCCTTAAGTACGCTCCGCTCCGGTTCTCGGAATCCATCGTTTTCGACTCGGCCTGACCTGAATCTCGGCACACCTTTGGATGTGCGCAGCCGTCCACAGGCGCTCGACAAGTGTCTTGACCCGCCGCGCCCGCTCGGGCAGGGAACCCGCTCCAATTTGCCGTGGCGGGAATCGCCACTGCTCCAGAAGACGCGGAGAGAAAAATGGCCGACGAAATCACCGAGACCAGCCAGACTGTAGCCGCCGGCCAGCTGCGCACCATCATCGAGCGTATCGAGCGGCTCGAGGAAGAGAAGAAGACGATCTCCGACGACATCAAGGATGTCTATGCCGAAGCCAAGGGCACTGGCTTCGACACCAAGGCGATCCGCACCATCGTGCGGTTGCGCAAGAAGGATCAGGCCGAGCGCCAGGAAGAGGAGTCCATCCTCGATCTCTACAAGGCCGCTCTCGGCATGGCGTAAGCCTCATGGCCGGAGACCGGCCATGAACGAATTCGACTTCGGCGGCCGTCGCGCCTCGGAGTTCCGCCATCGCGGCTTCTGGGCGCTGTTCGCCGAACGGCACCCGCAAGAAAGGCAAAGGCTCGCTCGGCGCGGGCCATGGTTCTGGCAGCGCGGGCTGCCGGATTTCGCTTTGGTTCTTTCGATGTATGTCGCGCCGGCGCAGAACCATGTCGGCGTCTTCTTCGGGCGCAACGAGAAGTTCGGCGCCACGGAGTCCTGGTCGCGGTTGAAGCCGTTCCAGCCGGCGATCGAGGCCAGGCTGAAGCTCAGGCCCGAGCAGAGCTGCGAAGGTCTCGGCATCAACTCGATGTGGCGGGTGAACTGCTACGCCGAGGACAATTGGCCGGCCATGAGCGACTGGCTGGTGCGGGAATGCTCACGCTTCGAAGAAGCCGTGACCGAAATTCTCGGGCAGCGATAGGTCGCGGGCGATGAGGGATTTTTTCCGTTCGCGCTGGAGAGGCCAGGTTCCGCTCGATCGGCTGTTCTGGCGCGATATGCTGCTGGTCGGTACCATTCTGAGCATCGCCTCTTCGGCGCTGGCGCTGGTCCTGCTCGGGTTGAAGCTGCCGCTCTGGCTGGTGCTGGCGGTGCATTTCCTCCCCGTCCCCTACACCATTTTCCTGACGGTCGCTGTCTGGCGGACCGCGGAGAAGGCCGGGGGCTTCAAGGCGCAGCTGATGATGCTCGGTTCCGCGCTCTGGCTGATCACAACGGTCGTTGTGTAGAGCCGGATGGAGCATGAAAAAGGGCGGCCGGGGCCGCCCTTTGCGAAGACTGGAAGCCCAGATCAGACCGCAGGCTCGAAGCGCAGCGCCACGCCATTGATGCAGTAGCGCAGGCCGGTCGGCGGCGGGCCGTCCTCGAAGACATGGCCGAGATGGCTGCCGCAGCGGGCGCAATGGCATTCGGTGCGGACCATGCCGTAGCTGCGGTCGACGGTGGTCTCGATCGAGCCCGGGACCGGATCGTTGAAGCTCGGCCAGCCGGTGCCGCTCTCGAACTTCAGCTTGGATTCGAACAGCGGCTGGTCGCAGCCGACGCAATAGAAGGTGCCGGCGCGCTTTTCGTAGAGTAGGGCGCAACTGCCGGGGCGCTCGGTGCCGTGGTTGCGCATCACGGCATATTGCTCCGGGGTCAGCCGGGCGCGCCACTCGGCATCGGTGCGGGTGACGGGATAGGCGTGAGTGTCCATGAAATCTCCTCGGCCTTGGCGGCTCGTTGTTGCTTGCAACGGTTATTCGCACAAACATAGGCATCTGTTACAAATGCCGCCAGCGAAAGCGAGCTAGTGCTTGCGCGACAACTGCCTGGTCGCAGCTTCAAGCCCGGCCAATGTCAGCGGGAACATGCGGCCGCCGAAGATGTCGCCGATCAACTGGATCGAGTGCGTGTAGCGCCAGTTCTTCTCAGCTTCGGGATTGAGCCATATCGCGTTCGGCCATTGCTGCAGCAGGCGGGCCAGCCACACGCTTCCGGCCTCCGGATTCCAGTGCTCGACCGAGCCGCCCGGATGGGCAATCTCGTAAGGGCTCATCGAGGCGTCGCCGACAACGATCACCTTGTAGTCCGGCCCGTATTTGTGAATGAGGTCGAAGGTCGGGATTGTCTCGGCCAGCCGCCGGCGATTGTCCTTCCAGACGCGCTCGTAAAGGCAATTGTGGAAGTAGAAATATTCGAGCTGGCGGAACTCGGCGCGCGCGGCGGAAAACAGTTCCTCGACGCCGCGTATATGGTCATCCATTGAGCCGCCGACATCGAAGAACATCAGAAGCTTCACGGCATTGCGCCGCTCGGGCCGCGTCTTGACGTCGAGATAGCCATGCTCGGCGGTGGCGTGGATAGTGCCGGGCAGGTCGAACTCTTCCTCGGCGCCCTCGCGCACCCAGCGGCGCAGCCGCTTCAGTGCCACCTTGATGTTGCGGGTGCCGAGCTCGACGGTGTCGTCGAAGTTCCGGAATTCGCGCTTGTCCCAGACCTTCACCGCGCGGCGATGCCGGCTGTCATGCTGGCCGATGCGAACCCCTTCGGGGTTGTAGCCATAGGCGCCGAAGGGCGAGGTGCCGCCGGTGCCGATCCATTTCGAACCGCCCTGGTGGCGCCCCTTTTGCTCCTCGAGGCGCTGCTTCAAGGTCTCCATCAGCTTGTCGAAACCGCCCAGCGCTTCGACCAGCTTCTTTTCCTCCTCGGTCAGGTGCTTTTCCGCCAAACGGCGCAGCCATTCCTCGGGGATGTTGACGACATCGACGGCATTCGGGCCGCCGAGCGCCTCGACACCCTTGAAGACATGCGCGAAGACCTGGTCGAAACGATCGATATGACGCTCATCCTTCACCAGGGCCGAGCGCGCGAGGTAGTAGAAAGCCTCGACGTCATAGTCGACCAGCCCGGCCTCCAGCCCTTCCAGCAGCGACAGATATTCCCTGAGCGAAACAGGAACCCGCGCGGCCTTCAGTTCTAGGAAGAAGGGGATGAACATCAGTCCCTTATAGCAAATCGTACTCGATGAATCCGGTTCGCCTTGCCACATGGTCGTAGAGCCGGCGCGCCGTGGCGTTGGTCTCGTGCGTCATCCAGTAGACATTCTTGACGCCGATCTTGCCGGCCTCGTCCCGCACCGCTTTGATCAGCGCCGCGCCCACGCCTTTGCCGCGCACCTCCGGATCGGCGAACAGATCCTGCAGGTAGCAGTTGTTGACCAGTGACCAGCAGGAGCGATGGTAGAGGTAGTGGGTCAGCCCAACCGCCTTGCCGTCGAACGTGGCGATGAAACCTTTCGGCTCGAATTCGCCTGCCGTGAACAAACGCTTCCAGGTGACGTCGTAGACCTCGTCCGGCAGCTTGGTCTCGTAGAAGGTGAGGTAGGCAGTCCACAAGCGCCGCCAGTCGGCGTGGTCGGACTGCACGAACGGGCGAATGGCGATCTCGGACATCTTTTCTCCTCCAGTGCTTTGGTCTGAAGCTGCGGCAGCGACCGATTGCCGGCAACGGTCCACGGACGGGGAAAGCGCTATTGCTGCCGTCTGGCCATGAAGGCCAGCCGCTCGAACAGGTGCACGTCCTGCTCGTTCTTGAGCAGCGCGCCGTGCAGCTTCGGCAGCATGTTCTTGGGATCGGCGCGCAGGTCCTCGGGCGCGATGTCGTCGGCGACCAGCAGGCGGATCCAGTCGAGCGCTTCGGAGGTCGACGGCTTCTTCTTCAGGCCCGGCACATCGCGGATCTCGTAGAACTGGCTCAGTGCCGCCCGCACCAAATTCTGCTTGATGCCGGGGTAATGCACCTCGACGATCCGGTGCAGCGTGTCGATGTCGGGGAAGCGGATATAGTGGAAGAAGCAGCGGCGCAGGAAGGCGTCCGGCAGTTCCTTCTCATTGTTCGAGGTGATGATGACGATGGGCCGGAACTCGGCGCGGATCGTCTCGCCGGTCTCGTAGACGAAGAACTCCATCCGATCGAGCTCCTGCAGGAGGTCGTTGGGGAATTCGATGTCGGCCTTGTCGATTTCGTCGATCAAAAGCACGACTTTTTTCTGCGCAGCGAAGGCATCCCACAGCTTGCCGCGCTTGATGTAATTGGCGATGTCGTTGAAGCGCTCGTCGCCGAGTTGGCTGTCGCGCAGCCGCGAGACGGCGTCATATTCGTAGAGGCCCTGTTGCGCCTTGGTGGTCGATTTGACGTTCCATTCGATGAACTCCAGCCCGAGCGCCGAAGCCACCTGGCGGGCAAGCTCGGTCTTGCCGGTGCCGGGCTCGCCCTTGACCAGCAAGGGCCGCTCCAGCGCGATCGCGGCATTGACCGCAACCATCAGATCCTTGTCGGCGACATAGGCCGCAGTGCCTTCGAAACGCATCTTTTCTCCTGTCCGTGCGGCGGACCGTAAGGAGGCTGGACGGGCCGCGCAAGGGCGGTTGCCGGACAGCTTCCCATCGGGACGGTCCGCAAGACGAATTATGCGCAAATGGTGACCCGTTTCTCTGGCGCACGGCTAATCATCGGCCTATATTTGTCGACGGCGGTCTGCGCTTCCCGGCAGGAGAAACTTATCCCCGGGGCCTTATCGATCCTTAGGGAGCTGTCCCTGGGAAGACCCGTGGGTTTTCTCACACGGCGCCCACCTACTTTGTAGGCACCCGGGATCGACCTCTCCACCGGTTGCGTGGATCGTCGCTCTCCTGTTTTCGGGAGACAAGCGTCTTCTCTCTGTTTGACGCATTCCAGGAAAACCGCGGCGCACTTTGCTGGAATTGCGCTAGAAAGCGTCGCTCCTAAATCTCCATCCAAATCTGACCCTTTCTAGCGTCGGCGCATGTCACCTTCCAAAGACCTGAAAAAACAGCTTCGCAAGGAGGCGCTGGCGCGCCGCGATGCGCTCGACGAGTTCTGGCGCGTCGAGATCGCGCTCGAAATGGCCGAGACCGCGAAGGAAAAAATCGACTTTGAACCCGGTCGGGTCGTCTCCGGCTTCTGGCCGATGCGCTCCGAGGTCGATGTGCGGCCGCTGATGTTCGCGCTGCGCGAGAAGGGCGCAAGGCTCTGCCTGCCGGCGATCCTCGACAAGACCACGATCGTCTTTCGCGAGCTGGTGCGCGGCGCGCCGATGGTCGAGATGGGATTCGGCACGGTCGGGCCGCATGAAGAGGCGGAAGTGCTCGACCCGACGCTCATGCTGGTGCCGCTCGCCGCCTTCGACGGCCGCGGCCACCGTATCGGCTACGGCGCCGGCTATTACGACCGCGCCATTGCCAGGCTGGCCGACAAGGGCATCACGCCGAGGCTGATCGGCATCGCCTTCGATTGTCAGCAAGTCGAGCGGGTGCCGGATGAGAACCATGACGTCATCATTCCGGAAATACTGACCGAGAGCGGGTTGCGCCGGTTCACGCCGCAATTATAGATAGTCGGCGAGGCTGATGGTCTTCGCGGAAGTCATGCAGCTTGGCAGACTTCGGCTCGGGATCGTATGAGACTTCTCTTCCTCGGCGACATGGTTGGCAAAACAGGGCGCACGGCAGTCTGGGAACAGCTGCCGGGGCTGATTTCCGACTTCAAGCTCGACTTCGTCATCGTCAATGGCGAGAACGCCGCCGGCGGCTTCGGCATCACCGAGGAGATCTTCCGCGAGACGCTCGCGGCCGGCGCGGATGTCGTCACCACCGGCAACCATGTCTGGGACCAGCGCGATGCGCTGATCTTCGCGCCGCGCGAGGAGCGCTTCCTGCGTCCCTCCAATTTCCCGAGGGGCACGCCGGGCCGCGGCTCGGGCGTTTACATCGCGCGCAATGGCGCGCGCGTGCTGGTCGCCAACATCATGGGCCGCGTCTTCATGCATCCCGAGCTCGACGACCCTTTCCAGGCCGGCGAGCGTGAGCTTGCCGCCTGCCCCCTCGGTGAGCAGGCCGATGCAGCCATCATCGATTTCCACGCCGAGGCGACCTCGGAGAAGATGTGCTTCGCGCATTTCGTCGACGGTCGCGCCAGCCTGGTGGTCGGCACGCATACGCATCAGCCGACCGCCGACCATCAGATCCTCAATGGTGGCACCGCCTATATTTCGGACGCCGGCATGTGCGGCGATTATGATTCCTCGCTCGGCATGGACAAGGAAGAACCGCTGAACCGGTTCCTTTCCAAGGTACCGAAGGGCCGTTTCGAGGCGTCCTCAGGGCCTGCGACGCTCTGCGGCGTCGGCGTCGATATTTCGGACCGCACCGGGCTTGCCGAAAAAATCGCGCCGTTTCGTCGCGGACCGCGGCTGGAAGAAACGGCGCCGTCCTTCTGGTCGTGACATTGATATAAGCGAAATCAATACCTAACTGGCGACGAAGCCCGCGAAACTGCTCTAGATCGTAGAGGGGACGACCTTCATGCAGCTTGTCGAATTTCTGGCGCCGCACTTTCATTTTGTTTCCGATCCGACTGCGTGGGTCGCGCTTTTGACGCTGGTGGTGCTCGAGATTGTGCTCGGCATCGACAACCTGATCTTCATCTCGATCCTGACCAACAAGCTGCCGGAGGCGCAGCGCGCCCGCGCACGCCGGCTGGGCATTTCGGCGGCGCTGATCATGCGACTGATCCTGCTCGCCACGATCTCGATCATCGTGCAATTGACGACGCCAGTGTTTACCGCCCTCGGCCACGGCTTTTCCTGGCGCGACCTGATCCTGATCGCCGGCGGCCTGTTTCTGGTCTGGAAGGCGACCAAGGAAATCCATCACACGGTCGACCCGCAGGATCATCAGGACACGATGGTCGGCGGCACGCTGCAGATGAGCCTTGCCGGAGCGATCTTCCAGATCCTCCTGCTCGACCTCGTGTTCTCGATCGATTCCATCATCACTGCCGTCGGCATGACCGACGAGATCGCCATCATGTATATCGCGGTGATCGTGGCGGTGAGCGCGATGATGCTGGCGGCGACGCCGCTTGCCAATTTCATCGCCAGGAACCCCTCTATCGTCATGCTGGCGCTCGGCTTCCTTTTGATGATCGGCATGACGCTGATCGCCGACGGCATGGGCTATCATGTGCCCAAGGGATACATCTACGCCGCCATGGGCTTTTCCGCGCTGGTCGAAGGCCTCAACATGCTGGCGCGACGGCGTAAGAGGCAGAGGTCGGGCGAGGGGCACTGAGGCTCGCCACCACGCCGGCGAGCCGCTAGGCCGAAACACCCTTCGGGTGACGGTCGCCGATCAGGCCGAGCGTCAGGCCCTGTTCCAGCCATGCCTTGGCGCCGGCAAGCACCAGCGCGAAGCCGCCGGTGGATTCGACCGCCTGCTTGACCTGTTCGTCGGCGGAACCGGCGAAGGCGAAATTGCGGATTTCGAGGAAGGTCGCTTCATCCGGCATTTTGGTGAATGTCCAGACGACGGTGGTCGGCGGATCGCTCCACTGCATGATGATCTTCTCGTTGGGGACGATCTCGCTCACCTCGACCTTGGTCGAGACGCCATACATGCGCCATTCCCATTCGACCGGCTTGCCCTCATTCAGGCGACCGCTGGAATGCGTAAACCAGAATTTCGTGGTGACCGCCGGATCGACGATCGCTTCGAACACCTCGGCGACCGGCCGACGGATCAGCATGGCGGTTTCGGCGATGGGAGATTCTCTGAGCTCCATACGGTTCTCCTTTCCGGCGGGATTCACCAGGCGTCCGGCTCCCGCACGAGGTGAATGATGTTGGCCGGGTTAGTGATCCAGCCGCCACGAAAGCCTTCACCCAGAGGTTCTATTGCGTCGCAGCGCACGACACCGGCCTTTGCAAGATGGGAGGCCGCGCTCTTGAAGTCCGGTGTGAAAAGCTCCAGCCAGATTTCGGCCTGGCTCATCATCGGCGCCTCGTCGATCCAGAGGCGATTGGGACCAAGTTCGAAACCGATCGCCGGCGCCTTCGCCGTAAACGGCTTCAACCCCACAACATCGCGATAGAAGGCGATCGTTGCCTCGTATTGGTGCGACGGCACCTTCATGGCGATGTTGATGCCGCCTGTGATCTCGGTGTTCATTGCCGATCCTCTCGGTTGCGTTGGATGTCGTTACGGCAGGTTGATCTGCCAGGAGACGCCGAAGCGGTCGTTGAGCCAGGCGAAACGCTGGCTGAAACCATAATTGCCGGTCGGCATCAGGAAGCCGCCGTCCTTGGAAAGAACGCCGACGATCCGCTCGAGCTCCTCTTCGGACGAGCAGTCAACAAAGAAGGAAAAGGACGGCGTGAAGGTAAAGGCGTGGTGGACGGGGCTGTTGTAGATCCTGACCTCGACGCCGCCGATCAATGCGCGCGCCAGCTTGAGCGTTCCTTCCGCCCCGTCCTCGCCCGAGCCATAGCGCGTGATGTCGAGCACACGGCTCTCGGAAATGGTCTCGCAATAGAGGCTCACGGCCTCCTCGGCCTTTCCCTCGAACATCAGGAATGGCGTTGCTTTTGTCATCGGGCGACCTCCTCCTGCCGGATATCCGGACCTGAATGTCGGGCTCAGATGTTGGTCTCGTTGGCCGGCTCGCCGCGCAGCTCGCTGCGATAGTAGCCGTCGCGCAGATTGATGCCGTATTCGAGATAGGCCTTCATGCAGGCCAGCATCTGCGACCAGCCCTCGCAATTGAGGTAGGATTTCTTCAGGCCGGCCTCGCCTTCATGCCAGCCGGACTCGGCGATGGTGACGAAAGTGCCGCCGTCTTCCAGCGGCTCGAAATTCATTTCGATACGGGTCTTGTAGGCGGGCTTGCCGTCGGCGTCTGTCGCGTCCCAGCGCAGCACGATGCGCTCGTCCTTCGTCACCTCGTCGACTTCGACCGGTACAGACTTCCACCAGGTGACGGTGGTGCCCGACACAAGCGGCGCCGAAGCGCCGCCGATGGTGGTGAAATAGCCGCTGAGCTTTGTCGGGTTCACGACGGCATCGAAGACCTCGCCGATCGGTTTGCCGATGCGTCCGGAAATCCTGAAACCAAGGGACATATCCACAGCTCCTTCCTTGCTGCTTGAAACGATATGTTATAGAAATATAACATGTCAAGCCAAACCTCCGACGACCATGTTTTCAAGGCCTTGGCGCATGCGCGCCGGCGCGAATTGCTGGATCGCCTGAAGGATGAGCCGCAGACCACCGGCGCGCTGTGCGAGGCGTTCCCGGACATGGACCGCTGCACGGTGATGATGCACCTGAAAGTGCTGGAGGAGGCCGATCTGGTGGTGGCGAAGCGTGAGGGGCGCGAACGCTGGAACCATCTCAATGCGCTGCCGATCCAGCAGATCCACGACCGCTGGATCAGCCAGTATGCCGGCCACGCCATCAGCATTCTCGATCGGCTGAAGTCCGATCTGGAGGGGTGAACGGCTCTCTTCGGCCTTGGCGTGATGGCGCGTCTGGACGAATTGAGCCGATTTATCTATAAGCCGGCCATTCCGACAAAGAGCGCCACGTGCCTTCGCAGGCATGCCCGGGGCGTTCTGAAAATTTGAATTCGAGCATTTTGCCGAAGACGCGGTGACGACACCTCGCTTCGAAATGCTCTAGCCGAACACGACAGGGGTGCCATGGCTGGCCATTCGCAGTTCAAGAACATCATGCACCGCAAGGGCCGTCAGGACGCGGTGCGGTCGAAAATGTTTTCCAAGCTGGCGCGCGAAATCACCGTCGCCGCCAAGACCGGCACGCCGGATCCGGCGATGAACCCCAGGCTGCGCCTTGCCGTGCAGAACGCCAAGGCGGTGTCGATGCCGAAGGATAACATCCAGCGTGCCATCAACAAGGCGTCCACGGGCGACGGCGAGAACTACGAGGCGGTGCGCTACGAAGGCTACGGCCCCGGCGGCGTGGCGCTGATCGTGGAAGTGCTGACCGACAACCGCAACCGCTCGGCCTCCAATGTGCGCGCCGCCTTCACCAAGGCCGGCGGAGCGCTCGGCGAAACCGGCTCGGTGTCGTTCATGTGGAACCGCGTCGGCGAGATCTATTACCCGGCCTCGGCCGGCAGCGCCGACAAGGTGATGGAAGCCGCGATCGAGGCCGGCGCCGATGACGTGGAATCGGACGAGGAAGGCCACACCATCTATTGCGCCTTTGAGAATCTCGGCGACGTTTCGAAGTCGCTCGAGACCGCGCTCGGCGAGGCGGAATCGGTCAAGCCGATCTGGCAGCCGCAGAACAACGTCCCGGTCGACGAAGAGCGGGCGCAGTCGCTGATGAAGCTGGTCGCCACGCTCGAGGACGATGACGACGTGCAGAGCGTCTACGCCAATTTCGAGGTCGACGACGAGACGATGGCCAAGCTCAGCGCGGCCTGACCGGCCACGCGATACGATATGAGCGAGAAGCCGCTGCCAATCATCCGCATCACCTATTGCACGCAGTGCCAGTGGCTGTTGCGGGCCGGCTGGATGGCGCAGGAGCTGCTCTCGACCTTCGGCACCGATCTCGGCGAAGTGACGCTGGTGCCGGGCACCGGCGGCATCTTCACCATTTCCTGCAACGACGTGCTTGTCTGGGAGCGCAAGCGCGACGGCGGTTTTCCGGACGCGGCAAAGCTCAAGCAGCTGGTTCGCGATGTCATCGATCCCGACCGCGACCTCGGCCACGCCGATCGCAAGGATCGCAAAAAAGACCCCGCCTGATGAACTCCCCGAAAGTTGGACGCAACCTTCGGGGGTTGCATTCGCGGGCTGCCGTTTTTCAGATCAATGCCATGATGAAGCAAGCCATCGCGACTATCGCAGTGACGGTGCGGACGTGATTCCACATCACCCACTCGCTCAGATGGTTTGCCCACACGGCGGCGCCGTTGGCGCTGGCAGGATCGACGGCGGCTAAGGCGTCATTGAGCGGCACGTTGAAGACCATGGTCACGATCGGATTGCCGACGAAATAGATCACGGCACCGGCAAGCAGCCAGTAGGAGCCGGACTGGCTCCAGCCGAAGAAAACGCCGGCAATCAGCACGAGGCAGATGAGGCCGGTGCCGAACAGCGCCGTCATGAAGGTCGGCGTGATCACCGTGACGTTGATCGAATTCATCGCCGCGATGCCGCTTGGGATGGGCAGCCGGGCAAGTGCTGCCATGACGAAATTCGAGAAGGCGAAGAAGACGCCGCCGACGACGCCGGAGCCGATCGCGGCGACAAAGGTGAGGGTGGGAAGAAGTTTCATCATCTCAGTTGCTCCAGATGCCGGGTTCTGCTCGATTTCGAAATACGAGTAATCCTCACATTTGCAGAACGTGATAAACCCTCGTATTTTGTGAGTCAAGCCGGTTTCCGAGAAATCGCCCAAGGAGAGAGAGCCATGGATGAGAAAACCGCCGCGAGGCCAAACCAGGCGGACATTGCTGCGCCGCGCCGGTCGCCGAGCCAGCAACGCAGCCGCGAGCGGGTCGAACGCATGCTCTCCGCCGCCTCGGCGCTGATTGCCGAGCAGGGCAGCGACGCCATGCGCATGGGCGAGGTGGCGGAACGGGCCGGCGTGTCGATCGGCTCGCTCTACCAGTTCTTCCCGGACAAGCGGGCGATCGTCTGGGCGCTGGCCGAGCGCTACACGGCCGAAAGCCAGGCCTGCATTTCCGCGGCGCTGAAGGATGTCAGCGATGCTGAAGGCCTGCGCAGGTCGTTTTCGGAACTGGTCGATATCTACTACCAGCTGTTCCTGGCCGAGCCGGTGATGCGCGACATCTGGTCGGGCACGCAAGCCGACAAGGCGCTGCGCGAACTGGAGCTCGCCGACAGTCGCGCCAATGCCGACTTCCTGCTCTCGGTGCTGAAGCGGGTTCGCCCCGATGCCGATCCGATCGAATTGGAGACGGCCGCGTTTCTCGTCTGGCAGATGGGCGAGGCCGCGGTGCGGCTGGCTATCTCGGTCGAGCGGGACGAGGGCGACAGGCTGGTTGAGGCCTACAAGCGAATGGCGCTGAGGGAGCTGGTGGGGGAGTAGGAACGATTTCCGCAGCGTCGTAAGGCTTGGGTTCCTCGCCCCCGCCAGGGGCGGGGGAGAGGTGTCCGCGAAGCGGACGGAGCGGGGGCCTCGTAGGGCGCTCCCCTCTCCGTCTCGGCTTCGCCGAGCCACCTCTCCCCACTTCGTGGGGCGAGGAACCTTGAACTTTCAAGCGCCGGCGCTGCCCCTCATCCGCCCTTCGGGCACCTTCTCCCCGTAGAACGGGGAGAAGAACGAAACTGGCAACAAAAAACCCGCCTCGAAGGCGGGTTTCTCGAAATCTGCCGATGTATCCGGCTTAGAGGCCGAAACCCTCGAAACGCTTCTTGAACTTTGAGAGGCGGCCGCCGCGGTCGAGCAGGGTCTGCTGGCCGCCGGTCCAGGCCGGGTGCGTGGTCGGGTCGATGTCGAGGTTCATCGTGTCGCCTTCCTTGCCCCAGGTCGAACGGGTCTGGTATTCGGTGCCATCGGTCATGACGACCTTGATGGTGTGGTAGTCGGGATGGATATCGGCCTTCATTGTCGTGTTTCCTGGCTGCCGGCGCTGGCAACGGGCCTGAAGGCCTGCGTCGATGCGCCCCTTTTTAAAACTCGAAGCCGCAGCTAATGAAAAGCCACGGCTTCTAAAACGGTCGGCGAGCCTATACATCAGCCGGAATTGAATCACAAGGCCGCGGCGGGCGCATATTGAAGCGCGGTCCCGCCAAGCGGCCAGAGGAAACGCTCATGGCGGAAATCGGTGGCAGCGCAAGCGAGCGCAGACGCTCGGTCCGGCCGCTCCGCAGCCTCTTTCCGTACGTTACCCGCTACCGGAAGCTGGTGATGGGCGCCGTCATCTCACTGATCGTGGCGGCGGTGACGACGCTTGCCTTGCCGATGGCCGTGCGGCGCATGATCGACCATGGTTTCCAGGCCGCTAGCTCCACCTTCATCGCGGAATATTTCGCGGCGCTGGTTCTGATGGCGGCTTTGCTGGCTGCCGCTTCGGCCAGCCGCTACTATTTCGTCATCACGCTCGGCGAGCGGGTCGTGGCCGACATTCGCCGCGACGTCTTTTCGCATGTCACCACGCTGTCGCCGGCGTTTTTCGATCGCGCGCATTCGGGCGAGATCGTGTCGCGGCTTGCCGCCGACACCACGCAGGTGAAGTCGGCGGTCGGCGCAACCGCCTCGGTCGCGTTGCGCAATCTCATCCTCGGCCTCGGCGCGGTGGCGATGATGGTGGTCACGAGCCCGAAACTTTCCGGCCTGGTCATTGCAGCCATTCCGGTGATCGTGCTGCCGCTGGTCGCCTTCGGCCGCTCGGTGCGGCGCAAGTCCCGGCAAGCGCAGGACACGCTCGCCGAGGCCACCGCCTATGCCAGCGAGCAGATCGGCGCGGTGCGCACGCTGCAGGCCTTCACCAACGAAAAGCTCGTCACCGGCCGTTTTGCGGATGCTGTCGACGCCGCCTTCGAGGCGGCGCGCGCATCGGTGTTCGCGCGCTCGTTCCTCACCTTCTTCGCCATCTTCATGATCTTCTCCTCGGTAGTCGCGGTGCTGTGGTTCGGTTCGCGCGACGTGCTTGCCGGCACGCTGTCGCCGGGCACGCTCGGCCAGTTCCTGCTCTATTCGGTGTTTGCCGCCGGCGCGCTCGGCGCGCTGTCGGAGGTCTGGAGCGAGCTGTCGCAGGCGGCGGGCGCCGCCGAGCGGCTGACGGAGATCCTGGCAGAGACGCCGGCGATCCGGCCGCCGGTCGATCCGCTTCCCTTGCCGGCAACGGCCAAGGGCGCGATCAGCTTCGACGACGTGTCCTTCTCCTATCCGGCGCGGCCGGACCGCGCTGCGGTGCATGGATTGAGCTTCCAGGTGAAGCCAGGCGAGACAGTGGCGATCGTCGGGCCTTCGGGTGCGGGAAAAAGCACTGTCTTCTCACTGATCCTGCGCTTCTACGATCCCGAGACCGGCCGCGTCGTCATTGACGGCGTCGACGTGCGCGAGGCCGATCCGGCCGCGATCCGCCAACGCACCGCGATCGTGCCACAGGACGTGACCATCTTCGCGGCGAGCGTCCGCGACAATATCGGCTTCGGCAGGCAGGGCGCCAGCGGTGCCGAGATCGAGGCCGCGGCCAAGGCAGCGCTTGCCGACGAATTCATCGCCAGGCTCGACAAGGGCTATGACAGCCAGGTCGGCGAGCGCGGCGTGACGCTGTCCGGCGGGCAGCGCCAGCGCATCGCGATCGCCCGCGCCATCCTGCGCGACGCGCCGATCCTTCTGCTCGACGAAGCGACCTCGGCGCTCGACGCCGAGAGCGAGACGCTGGTGCAAAGAGCGCTGGAGCGGCTGATGCGCGGCCGCACCACCATCGTCATCGCGCACCGGCTGGCGACGGTGCTCAAGGCCGACCGCATCCTCGTCATGGACGGCGGGCGCATCGTTGAGGAAGGCACGCATCAGAGCCTGGTCGCCAAGGGCGGCATCTACACGCGGCTCGCCAAGCTGCAGTTCGAGACCGGAGCCAGCGCCTTCAAGGGCGCGGCGGAGTAGGCACGCCGCACCCAGCCGGTTTCGACCCGCGGGTCAGTTGCCGTAGCGCCTCCTCAAGTGCTCGGTGAAGTAAGCAGCGTTGAGCTTCTCGCCGGTGGCGCGCTCGAGCAGGTCCGGCGTCGACCAGCGCGAGCCCTGCGACCAGATCTTTGCGCGACGCCACTCGTTGATGGCGGTGAAATCGCCCTTGGCGAGATCCTGGTCGGCGGACGGATGCTCCCTTGTCAGAGCCGCCCATTGCTGCGCGGCCATCATGGCGCCTAGCGTATAGGAGGGGAAATAGCCGAAGGCGGCACCCGGCCAATGCACGTCCTGCATCGGGCCGTCAGCCGGATTATCGATGGTCGAGAGCCCGAGATAATCGCGCATCTTGGCATCCCAGGCCTGGGGCAGGTCGGCGACCTCCAGCTGGCCGGACACGAGCTCCTGTTCGAGTTCGTAGCGCAGGATGACATGCAGCGGATAGGTGACTTCGTCGGCGTCGACGCGGATCAGGCCGCGCTCGACATGGTGGACATGCGGCAGGATGTCGTCGATCGACCAGGCTTCGCCGAGATGTTTCTCGACCACCGGCAGCGCCCAGCGCCAGAAGGCCGGGTTGCGGCCGATCTGCTTTTCGACAAACAGGCTCTGGCTCTCATGCACGGCCATGCCGCGCGCCTTACCGAGCGGCCAGTGCGACCAAGCCTTCGGCAGGTTCTGCTCGTAGAGGGCGTGGCCGGTCTCGTGCAGCACGCCCATCAGCGCCGACAGGAAGTCGGAGGTCTTGTATCGGGTGGTGATGCGCACATCGGTCGGCACGCCGCCGCAGAAGGGATGATGCGATACCGAGAGCGAGCCGTGGGTGAGGTCGAAGCCGACGGCCGCCATCATGGCAAGGCCAAGCTCGCGCTGGCGCTCGACGGCATAGCTGCCGGAGAGCGGCTTCAGCGGGTGCTTCGCCAGCCGGGCATCCTGCACGGCCAGCGCATGCGGCAGGAAGTCGCGCAGGAAGGCCTTCAGCTCGGCAAACACCGGCGTGATGTCGGCGGCGCGGTTGCCGGGATCGTACTGTTCCATCAGCGCGTCATAGGGGGCTAAGCCGAGGGCGTCGGCGCGCAGCGCCGCTTCCTCGCGCACCAGGGTCACGACGCCTTCCAGCGCCGGCAGGAAGCCGGCCCAGTCATTCTTGGCGCGCAGGTCGCGCCAAAGCTGCTCGGAGCGCATGCGCGCCACCGTCTGGCGCTCGACGAATTCGACCGGCAGACAGGTGAGGTTGGTATATTGGCGGCGCAGTTCCCGCACCGCCGCCTGCTGCTCTTCGCCGAGCGGCTCGGCTTCGGCCACTGAAATCCAGTCGCCGATCTCGGGCGCGGTGGCCTGGCGGTGCAGCATGCCGGCAAGCGAGGACATCGCCTCGGCGCGCTTCTCGCCGCCGCCGACCGCCATATGCGTTGCTTCGTCGGCGCCGAGGATCGCCAAGGCATGCTCCAGCGCTTCGAGCTTGTGGCCGAGTTGGTCGAGTTTCTGGAAGGACATGGCGGGTTCCGGCTGCAAAGGGGCTGGCGCGAAAAGATACCAAGGCGCGAAGCTTGGCAACCCTGGTTGGCGATCCAGGGTCAGCCTATCTTGCGCGGCGGCGTCGACGTGTGGTCAATACTTGTCCGAAGGACGGAGGGGACAATGATCGGCGATATCCTGGTCGGGCTGGTGGCGCTGATCCACTGCTATATCCTCTATCTGGAGATGGTGCTGTGGGATACGCCGCGCGGCCGCAAGGCGTTCAGGCTGACGCCGGAATTCGCCAGCGCCTCGAAGGTGCTTGCCGCAAATCAGGGACTCTATAACGGCTTTCTCGCCGCGGGCCTGATCTGGGGCCTCTATCTCGGCGCCGGCGGGTTCCAGATCAAGATGTTCTTCCTGCTCTGCGTCGCCATCGCCGGCCTCTACGGCACCGCGACCGTCAGCCGCAAGATCCTGTTCATCCAGACGGCGCCGGCGGTGCTCGCCATCATCGCGCTTTGGCTCGGCCTGTAATCGAAGCAGGGCGCGATCGAAAAAGGGCGCCCTCGGGGCTAGGTCCCGCGGGCGCCAGGTCGTCCCTTCCTCTGCGATCGGAGCAAATGCTCTAGCCGTTCGGGTAATTCCCGCCGTCGGAACCATCGCCCATCATGATGCCGCTGCCGGTGTCGTTCATCAGTCTCTGGTCGACATTGTCGAGCCTGCGCAGCAGCTCATGGTATTGCGCGGACGGTATCCTGCCGTGATCCGAAGCCGCGACATGTTCCGCGGCCTGGCTGATATGCGCGGCGCGCATATGCAGGTGCTGCGCTTCCGAGGCCGAGATGCTGTTCGCTTCGCGGGCGTCGGTGATGCCCTGGTTCACGCCCTGGATCTGCTCGATCAGGCTCGTCACGCGTGGTCCGGTCATAACGGTCGGATCGGGCGTGTCCAGGGCGCCGCCCCTGTGATGTCCGGCCGCATAGGCGCCGGCGAGCGGAGCCGCGATCAGAACCGCAGCGAGGGTTGCAGTCTTGAGAGATGTTGAAACGCGCATGGCGGCGCATCCTCCTACCAGGAAGAGAGCGGCCGCGCCGCTTCGTCTTCCGACCTTACGGGCCGTCCGGTTCCGTCGCGTCGCGATGCGGGGCATCGCCGGCGGACCCCGGCCCTGCGCGGCAAGTTAGGTGCGTCGATTTGCGATGTGTAATTAAAAAAAGATAATGTTTTCGGCGCTTGTCGCGGCGACTTGGTGCTCTAAGTATTCAGCCGACGAACAACTTCCCGTGACTTGGCGTGATAATAGCTCACCGTTCGGTGAGCTTCAGTTCAATGCGGCGATTCTTGCTGCGCGCCTCGTCGGTGTCGGCGGGATCTAGCGGCTGGAACTCGCCGAAGCCGGCGGCCACCAGCCGGTTGGCCGGCACGCCGTTCTCGATCAGGAACTTCACCACCGAGGTGGCGCGGGCGGTCGACAATTCCCAATTGTCGCGATAGCGGCCGGTGCCGGACAGCGGCTTGTTGTCGGTATGGCCGTCGACGCGCAGCACCCAGCTGATCTCGGGCGGGATTTCCTTCTGCAATTCGATGATGGCGTCGGCGAGCTTCTTCATCTCGACCTTGCCGGCGTCGTTGATCACGTCGGAGCCGGTCGGGAACAGCACCTCCGACTGGAAGACGAAGCGGTCGCCGACGATACGGATGTTCTCGCGGTCGGCGAGGATCTCGCGCAGCCGGCCGAAGAAGTCGGAACGATAGCGGTTGAGCTCCTGCACGCGCTGCGCCAGCGCGACGTTCAGGCGGCGGCCGAGATCGGCGATCTTGGTGTTGGAGTCGCGGTCGCGCTGCTCGGAGACGTTGAGCGCGTCTTCCAGGGCGCCGATCTGCTTGCGCAGCGCCGCGATCTGCTGGTTGAGGATCTCGACCTGGCTCAGCGCCTGCTGGCTGATCTGGCGCTGGTTGCTGAGCTCGCCCGAAAGCTGGTCAGCTCGTTTGTTGGCCGCGTCGCCGGCGCCGGCGCCCTGCGCCAGCAGTTGTTCGAGCCGGCTCTTTTCGGCTTGCGCCGCCGACAGCGACGCCTGCAGGTTGGCGAGCGAATCCTCCTTGTCCTGACTGTTCGTGCGTTCCAGGGCGAGCAGCTGGGTCAGCTCGTTGATCTGCGAGTTGAGGCGGTTCAGCACCGCGTCCTTGCCGGAGATCTCGCGGCTGAGCAGGAACTGCGCCAGCACGAAAACGGTAAGCAGGAACATGATCGCAAGCAGCAGCGTCGACAATGCGTCGACAAAGCCTGGCCAATAGTCGATGCGGCGGTCGGCGCGCCGTCTTGCCAGCGCCACGTCAGTGGACCCCTTGCTTCTTCAGCGCGTCGGCGATCTTTTCCAGCGTGTTGCGCATGGCCTTCTGCTCGTCGGACTGGGCTTCGACCCAGTCGCGCATGATCTGCTGCTCGGAGCGCATGTTCTTCACCAACCCCGAGATGCCGTCGGCAAGATTGGCCATGGCGGTGGCGACGCGCGGATTGGAGCCGCCGCCATTCTCCTGCAGGCTGCGCAGCCGCTCCGACAAGAGCCGGATGTCCTCGGAGGACTCGGCTGCTTTCGACGTCTCGGACACAACTATGTCCGACGACAGATCGGTGACCGAAGACAGCCAGTTCTCAAGCTCGGTGTAGAAGCGGGTCTGGGCGCGGCCGGCCTGCAGGTCGAGGAAGCCGAGCACCAGCGAGCCGGAAAGGCCGAACAGCGAGGACGAGAACGCGGTGCCCATGCCGGCGAGCGGCGCCGACAGGCCTTGCTTGAGCGCGTCGAGCACGGCGGCAGCATCGCCGGTGCCCGGGTCCAGCGCCTCTATCGTCTCGCGGATCGAGGCGATGGTGTTGAGCAGGCCCCAGAAGGTGCCGAGCAGGCCGAGGAACACAAGCAGGCCGACCAGATAGCGCGAGGTGTCGCGGCTCTCGTCGAGGCGGGTGGCGATGGAGTCCAGCATGGTGCGCATCGACGAGGTCGAAAACGCGATCGTCGACGAGCGGCCGATCATCGCCTTCATCGGCGCCAAAAGCACCGGCTCGGTGGTTTCGGAGCCGGCGCGGAAGGAATTGACCCAGCGCACCTCGCGGAACAGCCGCCCGACCTGGGCGAAGGCAAGCAGGATGCCGACCGCCAGCACGCCGACGATCAATCCGTTGAGCCCCGGATTGCTGGAGAAGGCGGTCGAGATCTGGCGGGTGAGGATGGCGGCGATGAAAGCGACGATGATCAGGAAGATCACCATGGTGAGCAGGAAGACCTGCGGGCTCGACAGCTTGTGCGGATCATAGACCAGGACGTCCGATCGCCTGCCGAAGGATCTGAGAAAAGCCATCCGTGCCCCGTTTCCGATGCCACCGCCGCAGAATTGCCGCGACTCTAAACGGAATTGTGACCAAATTGAATGGCGCTTGGCAATATGGCCGATAGGCCCGCGCCACAGGGCTAAAACCGGTTAACGACGAGGCAGTCAACCATGGCGGCCAGATGGAGGCCGGCGCCGGCGACGACGAAGCCGTGCCAGACGGCATTGTGAAAGCGCAGGCCCTTCCAGGCGAAGAAGACGACGCCGCAGGAATAGACGATGCCGCCGGCGACGAGCAGCGCGACCGAGGTCGTCGGCAGCGTCGCGACCAGCGGTCCGGCCAGCACGACGCCGCTCCAGCCGATGGCGAGATAGAAGACGATCGCCAGCCGGTCGTAGCGGCCGGGCAAGAACATCTTGATGGCGATGCCGGCCGCTGCCGCGCTCCACACGATGACGATCATGGTCAGCGCCAGCGGCGAGTTGTCGAGCTGGGCGAGGAAGGGCGTGTAGGTCGCGGCGATCAGGAGATAGATCGCGGCATGGTCGAAGCGGCGCAGGATCCATTTCGCCGGCCACGAGACCGGCCACAGATTATAGGCCAGCGAAACCGAGAGCACGGTGAGCAGCGACACCACATAGAACACCGCGGCGACATATTCGCCGGGGCCGGAGTGAAAGGCGGCCAGGGCCAGGAAAGTCGAGCCGGCGGCGATCGCCAGCACGATGCCCACCGCGTGAACGATGCCGTCGGCGATCATTTCGGCGCGCGAGTAGTGCCAGCGCCCGACAAAGGGGATCTCAAGCTGTGTATCTGGATGCGCGTCGTTCATGAATGATCCTGCAACGCCTAATCTGGGCAGTCGCGGACCAGTATTTCAAGCTTCGGTTGCGGTTTTGCGACCCAAGCCGCGCGTCCTTTCGACGCAAAGAACGCCTTAAAGCGCGTCGCGTTGGACCGGATTGAGGCGACGCGCTTTAAGTCTTCGTTTTGATGTCTTTGTCCCAGAACCGCTGCACAGTTCTGGGCGACATGCATTGGTCAGCGAGCAGCCAATGGCTTCTTCACGGTTTTCAGCAACGCGCGCTGGATGAGCTCGTTGCCGGCGACGACCTCGCCGCTGTCCAGCATGTCCTGTCCGCCATCCATGTCGGAGACGAAGCCGCCGGCTTCGCGCACCAGAAGGATGCCGGCGGCGACGTCCCAGGACGACAGGCCGGTTTCCCAGAAACCATCCATGCGTCCAGCTGCGACATAGGCAAGGTCGAGCGCGGCGGAGCCAAGGCGGCGGACGCCGGAGACTTCGGCCATGACGTTGCGCAGCTCGATCAGGAAATTGCCGTGCTGGCCGCGGCCGAGATGCGGCACGCCGCAGCCGATCACCGCGTCGGTCAGCTTGGAGCGGCCGGCAACACGCAACCGCCGGTCGTTCATGAAGGCGCCGCCGCCGCGCTCGGCCGTGTAGAGTTCGTCCATCGCCGGATTGTAGACGACACCGGCGACGATCTGGCCCTGGCGCTCGAGCGCGATCGACACCGAGAAGAGCGGAATGCCGTGCAGGAAGTTGGTGGTGCCGTCGAGCGGATCGACGAGCCAGCGGTGCTGAGCGTCCTCGCCTTCGACGGCGCCGCGCTCCTCCATCAGGAAGGCATAGCCCGGCCGCGCCTTGGAAAGCTCGGCGAAGACGATCTCTTCGGCCTTGCGGTCGGCCTGGCTGACATAGTCGCCCGGGCCCTTCATCGAGACCTGCAGGTTCTGCACCTCGCCGAAGTCGCGCGACAACGAGCGGCCGGCCTTCATCGCGGCCTGGACCATGACGTTGAGGAGAGCGGAACGCGCCATTTTTTCTTCCTGCTTTCTTGCCGTTAATCCGCGCGGCGCACGTAGGTGATTTCGTTGGTGTCGACGATGATGCGCTCGCCGGCCGAGATGAAGGGCGGCACCAGCACGCGGATGCCGTTCTCCAGCACCGCCGGCTTGTAGGAGGAGGCGGCCGTCTGGCCCCGCACCACCGGGTCGGCCTCGGTGATGGCCAGCGTCACCTGGTCGGGCAGCGAAATGCCGATCGGGCGCTCCTCGTAAAGCTGCACCGTCACCGTCATGCCGTCTTGCAGGAAGGCGGCGCGCTCGCCGACGAAGTCTTTCGCCAGCTCAAGCTGCTCGTAGCTTTCGGTATCCATGAAGACCAGCGCGTCGCCCTGCTCGTAGAGGAACGAAAAATCCTTCAGATCGAGCCGGATTTGCTCGACGGTCTCGGCCGAGCGGAAGCGCTCGTTGAGCTTGGTGCCGTTGATCAGGTTCTTCAGCTCGACCTGATTGTAGGCGCCGCCCTTGCCCGGCTTGACAGTGTTGGTCTTGACCGCCACCCAAAGCCCGCCATCATGCTCGATGACATAGCCGGGACGGATTTCGTTGCCACTGATCTTGGCCATGATGAACTGATCCGGAATGAGATTTTTCTGGCGCGGGTCGCGATTTGGCGCCTCCAAGACCACAAATTGCCCGGGGAGGCAAGGGAGGGAGCCCAAGGCGGCCCGGACATGCTGTCCGTGACGCCATGCGTCAAGGCAGGCGATTTGCCTTCTGCAGCGCCTGCGTGGTCTGTTCGTCGTCGAGGCCCTGCAGGAAATCGTCCATCTGCGGATCGATCAGCCCGGCGCGGCGGGCGACGATGTACCAGGCGCCGGCAAGGATCAGGTCCGGATCGGTGCCGATGCCGCTCATATAGAGCTTGGCGAGACGGTTCTGGGCGGCGACGTTGCCGCCTTCCGCCGCCCGTTTCATCCAGGCAAAGCCCGATTTCAGATCGCGCCCGCCGCCGCGCCCCTCGATCATCCAGGCGGCGAGGTCGATCTGCGCGGTGTCGTAGTTCTGTCTTGCGGCCTGTGCCAGGAGAAGACGCGCCTGGGCGTCGTCATGCGGCTTGCCACCGACGCCATTGGCGTAGAGCTGCGCCAGCGCATATTGCGCATCGGCAAGTCCGGTGGCGGCGGCGCGTTCGTAATAGGCGGCGGCCTTCACAAGGCCGTCGTCGCCGGGATCCTGCTGGACGAGCAACTGGGCGAAGTTGAACTGGGCAAGCCGGTTGCCGGCCTCGGCCGCGGCCTGCATCAGCGCGAAAGCGGCCTTTTCATCCTTCTTCACATAACGGCCGTCCAACAGCGCCAGCGCGTATTGGAACTGAGCCTCCGGCACGCCCTGTTCGGCGGCCAGCGCATACCATTTCGCGGCCTCGGCCGGATTGAGCGGCACACCCAGCCCACGCGACAGGATTTCGGCCACGAGCGTCTCGGCCGCCGGATCGCCGTTTTTGGCGCGCCCCATGGCGAGGTTGTAGGCGGTCTTGTAAAGCCCGCGCTGGAAGGCGCCATAGGCGGCGTCCGGTTGCTTGGCGCCGAAGCGGTCGGGATTGACGGCGTCGGCCGACGGCGGCGTCATGGTCGCCGGTTGCGGCAAGGTGTTTTGGATCGGCTTGTCGATATGCGCGCCGGTGCCGAACCTGTTCGGATCCGGCTCGCCGGCGTCCGGCGCGGCCGTGTCCAGTTTGCCCTTATCCGGCATGCCCTTATCCGGCGTGCCAGTATCCGGCGTGCTTGCATCCGGCTTGGTTGCGTCGGATGCGCTCTTGTCCGGTGCGCTCGTCTCCGGCCGCGGCTGCGGCAGCGGGACGGTCTCAGCCGCCATCGCGGCCTGCGCCAACAAGCCGGCCAGAACCGTCAGGCAAAGGCCACGCAGGCGCATGTCAGTCCTCGAAACGCGGCGCGGTTTCATCGAGCAACGCGTTGGCGGCAGCGATCGCGGCGCGCGGGTCGCGTCCGTCGGCAAAGACGGCGCTGGACAGCGCTACGAACTCGGCGCCGGTCGCGGCCACCGTCTCGACCGAGGCAAGCTCGGAGCCGGCCATGACGATGCAGGGGATCGAAATCATCTCCGCCCACCATTCGCCCAGGGCGAGGTTGCGGTGGTGCGGCTCCGGCTTGTTGTCATAGCCGAAACGGCCGAAGAACATATAGTCGGGCCGCTCCTCGCCGAGCTCCAGCGCCTCGTCGCGCGTCTTGGCGCCGCCGGCGCCGACCATCATCTTGCCGGCCACCCGCTCGATCGTCTCGGCGAGTTCCGCGGGCTTCACTTCGACATGGATGCCATCGGCCTGGACGCGCCCGGCGATGCGGCTGTCGCCGGCGATGATGACGGCGACGCCGGCACTTTGAGCGATCGGCACGATCCTTTCGGCGAAGGCCTGGAAGGAGGCATCGTCCATGCCGTTGTCGGGCAGGATCAACGAGGCGACGTCGCCACCGTCGAACGCCGCGCAGATTTGCTCCGCCGGCACGAGCGGCGGCGCGATCAGCACGATGCGGCAGCGGTTGGGAGGAGTTGCTTCGTTCATTGGCCTTCGATCCCGGTTTCGCCTATGCCGGGCGAAGATGGTTGCATTGCGGCATAGAGCAAAGGGAGCGGCTTGAACAGTCGGCTATGCGGCGCATGAGGACCGGTCGAGCATCGTCGCGCACGTCGATATCGGGCTGGCAATAGCGGATGCCGGCATTAATGACTATCCCGGCGGCGCCGTTCTGCGCTATGGCTGAATTCCCGCCCCCTCCAACCTTTGCCGATGTCAGGCCTGCTCAGCGACCCGTGGTTCTATGCTGCTGCCATTCCGGCGGTGATCCTTGTCGGCCTGTCGAAAGGCGGCTTCGGCGGCGCTGTCGGTTTCGTCGGCGTGCCGTTGATGGCTCTGACCATCCCGCCGGTTCAGGCGGCCGCCATCCTGCTGCCGATCCTGTGCCTGATGGACGTGGTTTCAGTGTGGACCTGGTGGGGCGTCTACGACCGCAGGATGCTGGTTGACATGATGCCCGGCGCCGTCATCGGCATCGGGCTCGGCTGGTTGACGGCGGCGTTGGTCACAGAGGAGATGGTGCGGCTGATCGTCGGCGCCGTCGCGCTGGTGTTCGTGCTGCGCTGGATCTACCTGCAGTTCCGTCACGGCGCCGATCATGTGGCGGAACCGAACCGCATTGCCGCCGCCTTCTGGGGCGCTGTCGCCGGCTTCACCAGCTTCGTCGCCCATGTCGGCGGCCCGCCCTTCCAGGTCTATGCGCTGCCGATTCGGCTCGATCCGAAAGTGCTGTCGGGAACGGCGGCGATCTTCTTTGCCGCCACCAATGCGCTGAAGCTCATCCCCTATTTCGCGCTCGGCCAGTTCGACACCGCCAATCTCACCGCTTCGGCGGTGCTGATGCCGCTGGCGCCGCTGTCGACCATCGCCGGTGCGTGGCTGGTGCGCCGCATGCGGCCGGAGATCTTCTATCCGTTCACCTACGCCACCGTCGCGGTGGTCGCCGTCAAGCTGCTTTGGGACGGCATTGCCGGTCTGATGTGAGGCGCGTCGATATTCAGGTGAGGCCGGCCTGCAAATGGCGATTTCCTGCGCTTCCGGTGCTCACGTACTTAAAGTACGCTCCGCTCCCGTTCTCGGAAATCACCACTTTCGACTCGGCCTGACCTGAATCTCAACGCGCCTTCGAGCGAGCGCCTTAATGTCACGCGGCGCTCGGTACCATCTGGCGGCTGCCGCCGAAGGCGAGCGCGGCGCCCAGCGCGACCACCATCGCCATGCCGGCAAGAATGCCGACGTCGTGCAGAGTGGGCTTCAGCACCATGTCGGCGATGATCACCAGCATCACCGCATAATCGAGGCGCGCCCAGTTCATCATGCGCTGGCCGATGGAGAGGGCGGCCGGCGTCACGCCCTGCTCGGCGATCATGGCGCCCATGCGCTCGCCGGTCGGCTTGAAGATCAGCATGCCGATCGAGAAGGTCGTGGCATAGCCGACGAGGCCGATGACGATCCACAGGTCGGCAAAGCCGACCCAGAAGCCGCACATGATGAGGCCAAAGACCAGCGTCAGCATCGACATCGGCGCGAAGAACCGGCCGCCGAGCTGTCCGCTGGCGCGTATAGCCAGCAGCTTGTCCTCGATGTTGCCGGCGCGCTCGGCCAGCACGCCGAGCAGGAACAGCACGAAGCCGCCGCCGACCCACAAAATAGCCGAGACGACGTGAAGAAATTTAACGATCGAATACCAATCCATGGTTTGCTCCGGATATCCTGCCTGATTTCAAGCGGCACGGATTTGCGCGCCGCCTTTGTGGAGCGGCCTTTTGCGTGGCGCGTGTTTCGGAACGATGCCGCGGCAGCAACAAACATGTTACGGCGCCATGATCGGCGCCCGAAATCCGGTGCTCGGACGATCCGGGCGGCGAAGCCGCTGTCCTGTTCCGGCACAGGAACGCGCGTTCGCTTAAAAAATCGCCGCCGCGTTAAGGGTTCATTAAGCTTTACAGGCGTTTACTACACCCATCCAGTTTTGCTGGATTCTTACCGAGTGGTTGGAGCCACTTTGTTTGACGCCTCCCTGTTAAACTCCTGAGAGCCGCCTTATCCGCGGCTCTTTTTTTATCCGCTGCCGGCTGGCTGATGCCATCCGCTTGCGGATGGCCGGAAGCGGCCCGGCGTTAACCGTTTGTTAAACATGCGCTTGCCTTCATTGGCATCGAAGCGCATTTTCAAGCCTCAGTCATTTAGGGTGCGGGCCGCGTCGGCAAGGATGCCGAATCGGCTTGCGGCAGTGCAGGGGCGTATCGATGAACGAGCCTTCGAAGGGCAGCGCGAAAACCATAAAACTGGCGGAGCGCCGGGTTTTCTCCCAATCCTTCAAGCCGCTTTACCAGGAAGGCATGGGGCTGGTCGAACAGGCCGCCGAATATCTCGATGGCAAGGGCAGGCTCGAAGCCAAGAAATTGTCGCGCACGGCAGCGACGCTCTATGCGGCCGAATCGATGCGGCTGACCACAAGGCTTATGCAGGTCGCCTCATGGCTGCTTTTGCAGCGGGCGGCGAATTCCGGCGAGATGACGCGCGACCAAGTGGCTTCGGAGAAATCCAAGGTGCGTCTCGACACCGCCTCCGCGCATGACGAGGCGCTTGGCTGGAACGAGCTCCCCAAGGATTTTCTGGACCTCGTGACGCGCTCGCTGCGCCTGCAGTCGCTGGTGCGGCGCATGGACGAGGAAATCTATGGCGGCGTCATCAGCGAGACGCACGCGCCCGGTCGGCGTGCCAACCCGGTGTCCGACCAGATCAGCCTTTTGAATACGGCGTTCGCGCGCGGCTGAAACCGCGTTTGCAAAAAAAACGATAGCGGTAGCGGCATATCCTTGATTGGGCGGTAATTTGGCCGTGGCTTTGGCTGCAAGTTCAACGCTTGCGACTCCGGCCGCTCGTCGAACCTGCGGCAGCCATCGCCGTATTGAAGGCCATGCCGGCCTTCGCGGGAAAGATCACACTTGCCTTGAAGCGATAGGCCCCTAGTTGGAGCCGTTCGCCGCAGCCGGGTCGACCCGAGCCGGTTCTGCAAGAAAACCACCGTCACTGTGACCAAAGCAGATTGCGAGGCTTGATCCCGTGCATTCGCCATTGGACCGCATCCCGGTATCGATCATCATCCCCAACTACAATTACGAACAGTTTCTAGGACGCGCCATCGACAGCGCGTTGGAGCAGGACCACCGAAATGTCGAGGTCGTGGTCGTCGACGACGCATCGACGGATGCATCGGTGGCCGTAATCGAATCCTACGGCGACAAAATCCGTCCGTGCCTGAGGCGCAGGAATGGCGGACATGCGGCTGCGTTCAATACCGGGTTCGAGGCGAGCACCGGGGAGATCGTCCTTTTCCTCGACGCCGACGACTATCTCTATCCGAACGCCGTTTCAGAGGTGTTGGACGAGTGGGATGCGGATGTCGCCCAGGCGCAATTCAGATTGCATCTCGTTGATGAGGACCAGCATATCAAGGATGTCTTTCCACCACCGGAACAGCCGTTCGATTCAGGCGACGTCGTGCCGGAATTGCTGCGCAAAGGGCGGTACCGTACGACGGTAACAAGCGGGCTGGCGTTCGACCGCGAGGCCCTGGAAACGATAATGCCGATGCCTGAAAGCGATTTCCGGCAAGGCGCCGACGGCTATCTCGCAACGCTGGCGCCGCTGCACGGAGAGGTGAAATCCATCGATACCTGCCTTGGCGCCTACCGCATCCACGGCTCCAATCATTCGATCTTTGCCGAAAAGCTTGCCGAGCGAGCGCGCTGGCGCGTGCAGCATGATTTCCGGCGCCTCGAGGCCTTGTCCGGCCGGGCGGCCGAGATCGGCTTGACCGTGCCGCCGGATGCCGGCCTTCGCGATCCAGTGCATCTGGAAGAGCGGCTGGCTTCGCTCTGCGTCGACGAGCCCCAGCATCCGGTCGCCACCGACTCCCGGCTGGGACTGGCAAGAGCGGGCGCCGCCGCCAGCCTGGAAATGAACGCATCCTGGCGGCGGCGGGCTGCTCTGGCGGCCTGGTTCCTTTGCATCGGAATCCTGCCGCGGCGCATGGGCAATGCAGTCCTGGCGTGGAAGCTGGTCGCATCGTCCAGGCCGGCATTTCTCACGCGACTGTCGAAAACCATCCGCCGCGTGACGAATTAGGCATCTCGCTGTTGTACGGAAACGGCGCATAGCCGAGATTGCAATTGTTTCCGGTTTGTTCACATTTTGCTGACATCGCTTGCCGCCACGGCTAGACTTGGCGCATGGGGGAAGCGATTCGCATCATCGGCATCGATCCGGGCCTGAGGCGCACCGGCTGGGGCATTATCGACAGCGTGGGCAATTCGCTGCGCTTCATCGCATCCGGCACGGTGCGGTCCGACGAGAAGGAGTCGCTGGCGACAAGACTGTGCCAGCTGCATGACGGCTTGGCCGAGGTGCTGCACCAGGCCATGCCGCAGGAGGCAGCGGTCGAGCAGACCTTCGTCAACAAGGATGCGACGGCGACGCTGAAGCTCGGCCAGGCGCGCGGCATCGCCATGCTGGTGCCGGCGCGCGCCGGGCTGGTGGTGGCCGAATATGCCCCCAATGCCGTCAAGAAGGCAGTTATCGGCGTCGGCCACGGCGAGAAGAAGCAGATCCACATGATGGTGAAGGTGCTGATGCCGAAGGCTGTCTTCGACACCGACGACGCCGCCGACGCTCTGGCCATCGCCATCTGCCATGCGCATCACCGCCCGAGCACAGCCTACCGCATGGCCGCGCTGGCGTGAGGGGACAATCATGATCGGCAAGCTGAAAGGCACGCTGGACGAGATCGATGAGGATTCCTGCATCATCGACGTGCATGGCGTCGGCTATGTCGCGCACTGCTCGGCGCGCACGCTGGCCGCCTTGCCCTCGCCCGGCGAGGCGGTGGTGCTGTTCATCGAGACCTATGTGCGCGAGGACATGATCCGGCTCTATGGCTTCCAGAGCGGGCTGGAGCGCGAGTGGTTTCGCCTCTTGATGAATAATGTCCAGGGCGTCGGCGCCAAAGTGGCGCTGGCCATCCTATCGACGCTGGCGCCGGCCGACCTCGCCAACGCGATCGCGCTGCGCGACATCGCCATGGTTTCGCGCGCGCCCGGCGTCGGCAAGAAGGTGGCCGAGCGCATCGTCACCGAATTGCGCACCAAGGCGCCTGCCTATGCGGGCGCGGCCAGCGGTACGATCGGGCTCAAGCAGGAGCTTGGCGAAGGTGTCGCGGCCGCACCGATCACCGATGCGGTCTCGGCGCTCGTCAATCTCGGCTATTCGCGAGACATCGCGGCGAACGCGGTTGCCGCGGCGCTGAAATCAGCCGGCGAGGGTGCGGATGCGTCCAAGCTCATCCGTTTCGGCCTGAAGGAACTGGCGCGGTGAAGCGACGCTTGTCCCGCCATCGGTCCTATGCAAGGAAGGCGGCATGACCCTTTCGCCTCGCCTCATTGCTCCCGACAAGCGCGGCGAGGATGCCGACCAGACGCTGCGGCCGCAGTCGCTCGATGAGTTCGTCGGCCAGGCGGCGGTGCGCGCCAATCTCAAGGTCTTCGTCGATGCCGCCAAGAGCCGCGGCGAGGCGCTCGACCATGTGCTGTTCGTCGGGCCGCCGGGACTCGGCAAGACGACGCTGGCGCAGATCATGGCGCGCGAGCTCGGCGTCAATTTCCGCTCGACCTCGGGTCCGGTTATCGCCAAGGCCGGCGATCTCGCCGCGCTGCTCACCAATCTCGAGGAGCGCGACGTCCTTTTCATCGACGAGATCCATCGCCTCAATCCGGCGGTCGAGGAAATCCTCTATCCGGCAATGGAGGATTTCCAGCTCGATCTCATCATCGGCGAGGGGCCGGCGGCGCGCTCGGTCAAGATCGACCTTGCCCGTTTCACGCTGGTCGCGGCAACGACGAGGCTCGGCCTGCTGACCAATCCGTTGCGCGACCGTTTCGGCATTCCGGTGCGGCTCAATTTCTATACGGTCGAGGAGCTGGAGCAGATCGTGCGCCGCGGCGCCCGCATCCTGTCGATGCCGCTCGGCGACGATGGGGCGGTGGAGATCGCGCGCCGCGCGCGCGGCACGCCGCGCATCGCCGGCCGGCTGCTGCGCCGGGTGCGCGATTTTGCTTCAGTCGCCGGGGACGGTCATGTCGACAGGAGGATCGCCGACGAGGCGCTGACCAGGCTGGAGGTCGATGCGCTCGGCCTCGACGCGCTCGATCGCCGCTATCTGTCGATGATCGCGCGCAATTTCGGCGGCGGGCCGGTCGGCATCGAGACAATCGCCGCCGGGCTCTCCGAGCCGCGCGACGCGATCGAGGATATCATCGAGCCTTACCTGATCCAGCAGGGCTTCATCCAGCGCACGCCGCGCGGTCGCGTGCTGACCGCCAACGCCTGGCGCCATCTCGGCCTCGACCCGCCGAAGGACATCGCCCAGCAGCAGATCAGCCTGTTTCAGGAAGAGTAACGCAGATTTGTTCGCCGTTTCGGCGGCGCAATGGCCCATCTGCGCAGAATCTGCGCGCCTCGGCCCGACTGAGGGCGCAATTGCATCCTTTAAGATAGGCTATCTGACGCAGTCCTAGGGCTTGGGGCGACCTATGATCACCAGACGCGCTTTCCTGCGCCTTGTCGGCGGCTCGGCCTTCGCCATGGTGTCGCTCAGCGCCTATGCGGTCGGCATCGAGCCGATGCTGCTCACCCATGTGAAGCGCTACACATTGACGCCGCCGCACTGGCCGGCCGGGCTCAAGCTGCGCGTCGTCGCGCTTGCCGATATCCACTCCTGCCGGCCCTGGATGACGCCGGAACGGATCGCAGCGCTTGCCCAGGAGGCCAACGCGTTGCAGCCGGATCTGATCGTGCTGCTCGGTGACTATACCGCCGGGACAAAGCTGGTGACGGGCCGGGTGCGGGTGGAGGAGTGGGCCGAGGCATTGTCGGGGCTGAAGGCGCCGCTCGGCGTGCTGTCGATCCTCGGCAATCACGACTGGTGGACCGATTTCTTCGCGCAGCGAGCGGAAGCCGGCCCGACCCAGTCGCGCAAGGCGCTCGAGCATGTCGGCATCCCGGTGCTGGAAAACGACGTCGTGCGGCTGGAAAAGGACGGGCATGGCTTCTGGATCGCCGGGCTAGCCGATCAACTCGCGCTGCTGCCGAACAAGGCCAAGGGACGCGACAGTTTCCAGGGCTTCGACGATCTCCCGGGCACCTTGGACAAGATCCAGGGGAGCGAGCCGATCATCCTGCTTGCACATGAACCGGACATCTTTCCAAAGGTGCCCTCGCGGGTATCGCTCACCTTGTCCGGCCACACGCATGGCGGACAGGTGCGGCTGTTTGGTTATTCGCCGGTCGTGCCTTCGGACTATGGCAACCGCTTCGCCTACGGCCATGTCGTGGAGAATGACCGCAACTTGATCGTGTCGGGCGGGCTGGGCTTCAGCATTCTGCCGGTTCGTCTCGGGGTGCGGCCGGAGATCCTGCAGATCGATCTGGGCTGAGGCGTGCCGCCCCGGCCCGCCGCCTCAGCGCAGCGACCTGATCACCTCCATCACGTCCGGTTCCGCCTTCTCGCCGTCGAAGGCGTCGATGACGCCGAAGGCGCCGCCATAGCTCCACACCGACCAGGAAAAGCCATGCGCCTCGGCGCGGGCGATCATGTCGCGCACATAGGCTGCGCGATATACAGCCGGCATGACGAAGCTGTTGCCGTATTCCTTGCGGATCATGCCGAATTCACCGAGCGTGATGTCCTGCGGCTTGATCCCGTTGGCCTTCGCCCAGGCGTCGACCGTCGCGAACGGCGCATCCATCACGCCGCGCAGCTTTTCAGGACTGTCCGTCGTCGCCACCTGCTCGTCGAGATAGCTAAGCAGGCCGCTTCGCCGCGCCCAGGGCGCCTCGGCCCTGATCCGGTCGCGGATCGCGTCCAGCGCCATGTCGAGTTGCGCCTTCGGCACAGCCGTCAACGGATAGGGCAGGCCGGTTACGTAGGGGATGAAGTCGCCGGCCCAGCTTGCGCCCTGATGTGTCAAAAGGAACGGATCGTAGGAATGGAAGGTCCAGATGATGTTGTCATCGGCGATCGTCTTGGGGTCGATCCTGGCCAGCGACTCCGCGTTCGAATAGCAGCCGCCGGTCAGGATCAGCGTCAGTCTGGTGGCGGAGGCGCGCGCGGCGGCGAACAGCTGCTTCTGGCGGTCGGGCCAAAGGTTGGTGCCGTTCGCCTCACAATCGGCCAGCGGCTCGTTCATCAGTTCCAGCGCGACAAGCTTCGGATCCTCGTTGGCGAGCGTCCGCGCCATCTTGCGCACCAGCTCGGCATAGGCATCGAAGGCGGCCGGATCATGCACCACCTCGCTCATGCCGATCTTGCGATTGCCGCCGGCGGGGATCAGATGCAGGTCGACGATCACCTTCAGGCCGGCACGGTTGATCATGCGAGCGGAATCCAGCACGCTGGCATAGAGGTCGTCGCGAAGGTCCGTGGTGCGGTCCGAAAGAAAGGGCGAGGGATCGACCGGCATGCGCAGGAAGTCGAGGCCGGCGCCCTTGAGCGCCTTGAGGTCGTCCTCCTTAAGGAACTTACGCCATTCCGGGTAAGGCAGGATCGCCTGGCGCTCGCCCCATGTGTCCTCGACCGGCCAGGTGACCCACTGGTCGAGATTGAGGCCGCGCTTCATCGAGAAGGTCGCCGCTGCGGCGGGCAACGCCAACGGGCCAAGCGCAAGCAGCGCCACCATCAAGGTCTTGATCATCGTGCCCAACAGTGCCATCCCGTTCCCGCGCGAAAACAGTGCGTGTCGCCCAAAGTGTGCAGCGGTTTTTGGGACAACGACACGCATAGAAAAATGCCTAAAGCCGGAGGGCTTTAGGTGCCTGTTCGGGCCTGAAAAGGAAAGCGCGATGGACGATCATGGTGAATCGGCGGCGCTCGGCGCCGGGCTTTCCGGAGCGCTGACGGAGTTCGGCCACCGGCTGATGGCGAGGGTCTACTATGCCGACACGGATTTCTCCGGCGTCGTCTATCATGCGCGCTATCTCGAATTCCTCGAACGCGGCCGCTCCGACTATCTGAGGCTGACCGGCGTCCACCACACCGAACTCCTGGACGGCAAGCATGGCGAGCGCATCGTCTGGGTGGTGCGGCGCATGGAGATCGACTTCCGTTCGCCGGCGCGCATGGACGATATCCTCACCATCGACACGCGCACCGACGATATTTCCGGCGCCCGCATCTTCATGGGCCAGCAATTGAAGCGTGGCGGCGATGTGCTGGTCGAGGCCAAGGTCGAAGCGGCGATCGTCGGCGAAAGCGGCCGGCCAAAGCGTTTCCCAAAGGAATGGATCGCGGCTTTCATGCCGAAGGCAGAAGCCTGAAGCTTCCACGCGAGGCCCACCTTGAAGGCTTCAACCGGACGGCTCCGGTTGCCGGCCGCGCCAGCCATGCGCGGCAATGCGCCGCGCCTGATCCCCTAACCCATCCTTAACCATAACGGTTCATGAAGGAATTGGCGAAGTTTGGCGCAATCCGTGCGCCTTCCTTTCACCAATATTTGCCTCGAAAAGGCCGCGAAACGGTGCATTCGGGGCTATCCCGCAAGCTTCTAGCTTCGCGCGATCGGACCAAAGGAATGCCCATGGGCCAGCCGCCAGCGATGCCCGGAAAATCTTAAGGACGTAAGTCATGGAAAATATCGCACTCGCCGAACCGGGCGCGCATCTGTCGCTCTGGGCCCTATTCATGCAGGCCGGCTGGGTGGTCAAGCTGGTCATGATCGGCCTGCTCTGCGCCTCGATCTGGACCTGGGCGATCATCATCGACAAGCTCGTCGCCTATAGCCGCATGCGGCTGGCGCTCAACCGCTTCGAGCAGGTGTTCTGGTCGGGCCAGTCGCTGGAGGATCTCTACCGCACGCTGGCCGATCGCAAGACCACGGGGATGGGCGCGATCTTCGTCGCTGCCATGCGCGAATGGAAGAAGAGTTTCGAAAAGGGCGCGAAATCGGCGCTGGCGCTGCAGACCCGCATCGACAAGGCGATGGACCTGGCGCTGACGCGCGAGATGGAGAAGCTGGAGGGTCGGCTCGGCTTCCTCGCCACCACCGGCTCGGCCGCACCCTTCATCGGGCTGTTCGGCACCGTCATCGGCATCATGACGTCGTTCCAGGCGATCGCCGCCTCGAAGAACACCAGCCTTTCGGTGGTGGCACCCGGTATCGCCGAGGCGCTGCTCGCCACCGCGATCGGCCTGCTCGCGGCCATTCCCGCGGTCATCGCCTACAACAAGCTGTCATCGGACGCGAACAAGATCGGCATGCGCATGGAAGGCTTCGCGGACGAGTTCTCCGCCATACTCTCGCGCCAAATCGATGAAAAAGTAGCGCAGAAGGGCTGAGGATCGACAATGGGGATGTCTGCTGCAGGCGCAAGTGGCTCGGGGCGAGGCGGACGCGGCCATAGGCGGCGCGGCCGTCACCATGCCCTGATGTCCGAGATCAACGTCACGCCGATGGTCGACGTGATGCTGGTGCTGTTGATCATCTTCATGGTCGCGGCGCCGCTGCTCACCGTCGGCGTTCCAATCGACCTGCCGGACACGCAGGCCAAGGCGATGAATGTCGACACGCAGCCGATCACCGTCTCGATTGACTCGACGGGCAAGATTTTCCTGCAGGAGACCGAGATCCCGATCGAGGAGCTGGTAGCCAAGCTGCAGGCGATCTCGAAGACCGGTTACGACGAACGCATCTTCATCCGCGGCGACAAGTCGACCGACTACGGCACGGCAATGAAGGTGATGGCCCGCATTTCGGCGGCCGGCTACAAGAATATCGGCCTGGTCTCGCTGCAGGAACAGGATCAGTAGACGCCAAATGCGGACCGGCCTCACCTCATCGGTGATCTTGCATACGGTGGCGCTGGCCTTCGGGCTGTTCACGCTGTCGTCGCCACCTGCAATGCCCGCGGCCGACGTGGAGTCGGTGGCGGTCGACATCGTGCCTATGGAAGCCGTGCCGCAGACGCTGCAAGGTGACAAGAAGTCGGTGATGCATGAAAAACCGGCGCCGCTGCCGACCAAGCGGCCGGACGTCGTGCCCAATGCACAGAAGGTCGGCGAGAACACCATCGATACCGACAAGCCGGTGACGGACGAAGCCAAGCCGAAGCCGGTCGAGAAGACGGCGGCGCCGCCGCCCGCGCCGACGCCGACCGAGAAGCCGGCGGTCGAGGACGTGCCGAAGCCGCAGGAAAAGCCGAAGCCGACCCCGGCGACGGAAGTTGCGCCGACGCCGACGCCGAAGGAAGAGGTCAAGCCCGAGCCGGTCAAGCAGACGGAGCCCAAGCCGACGCCGGCCAAGCAGCCGACACCGACGCCGCCGAAGGACACGACCGCCGCTATTTCGAAGGACGAGGTGAAGCCTGACGCCGTCGCCGAGGCGATCGCCCAGCAGCAACCCACCGACGAGGCCAAGCTTCCGGACTCCGCGCCTGCGCCGGAAGCGCGGCCGAAGCCGCAGCCGGCCCAGGCCGAAAGCGCCAAGGCGCCGGACCGCAAGGACGCCGACAAGCCGGTGAAGGAAGCGTCTTCCAAGCCGAAATCGGACGACAAGCAGTTCAATGCCGATGAGATTTCCGCCCTGCTGGACAAGCAGAAGCCGTCCGGCGGCGGCGCCAAGCGCTCGACGCAGCAGGCCTCGCTCGGCGGCGAAAAGGACCAGGGCCAGAAGCTGTCGAAGTCGGAGGAAGGGGCCCTGCGCGATCAGCTTGCGGGTTGCTGGACCTTCCCGGCGGGCATGGAAGCCTCGGACGATCTCATCGCCGTGATCTCGTTCAACCTCGACGCCTCAGGCAAGCTGGACGGCCGGCCTGTCGTCGAGAAATCGAGCGGAAACCGCCAGGTCGACGAAAGCGCGGTGCGCGCTATCCAGAAATGCAACATGGCCGGCCTGCAGGTTCCTCCCGGAAAACAGGACATCTGGGCGCAGATCAAGGTCACTTTCGATCCGAGGGAAATGCTTGGCCTCTGAGGCCTGCCCTCCGCACAATCAGCGAAGAGAAGCGAGAAGATATGAAATTCACCCTCAAGCCGCTCCTGATGGTCGCGACAATAGCACTGGGTTCTATCGTTGGCGCCGCCGCGCCGGCATGGGCTCTCGTCGAGATCAACGTCAACAAGGGCAATGTCGAACCGCTGCCGATCGCCATCACGGATTTTCAGTCGAATGATGCGCTGGGCGCGCAGATCACCGAGATCGTAACCGCCGACCTGAAGCGCTCCGGCCTGTTCGCGCCGATCGACAAGAGCGCTTTCATCGAAAAGATTTCCGGTCCGGACGCCACGCCGCGCTTCGACGACTGGAAGGTAATCAACGCGCAGGCGCTGGTCACCGGCAGCGTCGGCAAGGAAGCCGACGGCCGCATCCGCGCCCAGTACCGGTTGTGGGATACGTTTGCGGGCCAGCAGATGGCGGGCGAGCAGTTCTTCGCCAACGACGCCAACACCAGGCGCGTCGCCCATATCATCGCCGACGCCATCTATGAGCGGATCACCGGCGAAAAGGGCTATTTCGACACGCGCGTGGTCTTCGTCGACGAGTCCGGCGCCAAGAACGCCCGCAAGAAGCGGCTCGCCATCATGGACCAGGACGGCGCCAATATACGCTACCTGTCGGACGGCCGCGCGATCGTTCTGACGCCGCGTTTTTCGCCGAACCGGCAGGAAATCACCTACATGTCCTATGAAAGCGGGCAGCCGAAAGTGTATCTGCTGCAGATCGAGACCGGACAGCGCGAGCTGGTGGGCAACTTCCCCGGCATGACCTTCGCACCGCGCTTCTCGCCCGACGGCCAGAAGGTGATCATGAGCCTGCTGCGCGACGACGGCAACTCCAACATCTTCGCCATGGATCTGAGGAGCCGCTCGACGACGCGGCTCACCGATTCGACCGCGATCGACACTTCTCCCTCCTATTCGCCGGACGGCTCGCAGATCGTCTTCACCTCCGACCGCGGCGGCGGCAGCGGCCGTTCGCAGATCTATGTCATGGGCGCGGACGGCTCCAATCCGCACCGCATATCCTTCGGCGACGGCGTCTATTCGACGCCCGTCTGGTCGCCGCGCGGCGATCTCATCGCTTTCACCAAGCAGAGCGGCGGCGAGTTCCAGATCGGCGTCATGAAGACCGACGGCTCGGGCGAGCGCATCCTGTCCTCCGGCTTCCAGCAGGAGGGTCCGACCTGGGCGCCGAACGGCCGCGTGCTGATGTTCTTCCGCGACTCCGCCGGCGGCCCCAAGCTGGTCTCGGTCGATCTCACCGGCCGCAACGAGCAGCAGATTCCGACGGCGAACTATGCTTCGGACCCGGCTTGGTCGCCGTTGCTTGAGTGAGGGGCGGGGAACTGGGGAATTGAAGAATTGAAGAAATGAAGAAAGCGGGCGGCTCAAAATCCTGCTTTCCCCCTTGGTCGCGTTTTGGCCGCATTTCTGCCTAGTGTCCGCGCGCAGTCTTGCCCTTGGTAAATGCGTGGGACCAGAAGAGCCGCGGGGGCGGCTCGAAACCAAAAATTAACCGTGTTTCTTGAATGCCGGTTAACCCAAACGTGGTTACTGGGTGATCAACGAAATCACTCATATGCGAAGGAGAGGCGGCATGGGCCGTATCGCAGCACTTACCAGAAACCCAGCGATGATCGCTCTCGTGATGGCGCTCGCCATTACCGGTTGCGCCTCGAAGAAAACCCCGAACAGCGCGGCCGATCTCGGCCTCAACGGTGCCGGCGCCGCGACGCCCGGTTCGGCGCAGGACTTCACCGTCAACATCGGCGACCGCATCTTCTTCGATACCGATTCCTCGTCGATCCGCGCCGACGCACAGACCACGCTGGCCCGCCAGGCGCAGTGGCTGAACCAGTACCGCCAGTATGCGATCGTCATCGAAGGCCATGCCGACGAGCGCGGCACGCGTGAGTACAATCTGGCACTGGGCGCCCGCCGCGCCGCCGCCACCCGCGACTTCCTTGTCTCCAAGGGCGTCTCCGCCGGCCGCTTGAAGACGATCTCTTACGGCAAGGAGCGTCCGGTCGCGGTCTGCGACGACATCTCCTGCTGGTCGCAGAACCGCCGCGCCGTCACCACGCTTTCCGGCGCCGGCTCCTGACGCATGATACCGAAGATCGGGGTCGATTTTCGGTAACGGCGCTCGGCGTCCCAGGCGACAAAAATACAACATCCCAAAAATGAAAGGCGGCCTCAGGGCCGCCTTTTTCCTTTGCAACAAACCGAAACAAAATTTGGCCGAAGTCTCGCGTCCTGCTATGAGCGCGAGGGCGCTTCCTCCCTTGTTTGATTTGGAAAGGCGCATCAGGCCAACACCCACCGCGAGAGACAGAATGCACTTCAGAACGGTCCTGAGCGGCACGCTTGCGCTGCTGCTCGTATCAAGCCTCCCAAGCCTTGCCGCGCCGGCCGACAGTGCCGGGCCGGCCGCCGACAGCGGGTTCACCTTCCATCTGCCCACGCTCGGCATCTTCGGCGACAAGAAGAAGCCGGAACAGGCGCAGGTCGCACAACAGGAGGGCGGCGCCGGCGTGACTGGCCTGGAAGACCAACTGCGCCAGCTGAACGGCAAGATCGAGGAGATGAATTTCCAGATCCTGCAGATGCAGGAACAGATCCGCAAGCAGCAGGAAGACAATGAGTTCCGTTTCCAGCAGCTCGAGGGCCAAGGAGGCGCCAAGCCGGCCGGGCAGAAGAAATCGGAAGCCGCGCCCCAGGACAACAATAACGGCAACACCAATCTCGGCGATGCCGGCACCGGTCAATCCGGCACCGGCGACGCCGGAGCCGACAATAGCGTCGCCCAGGCCCCGGCGACGCAGCCGCCGGCTGGCACCGGTGCGCAAAACGGCGGCAAAAGCGTTGGCGACGTCATCGTGGAATCGCAGACCGGCGATCCCGGCAAGCTGATCACCGGCGCGCCGCCGAAGAATTTCGGCACCATCACCGTCGACAAGAACGGCAACGTGGTCAATGCCGAGACCGGCCCGCAGGCCAGCGCGCCGGCGGAAGCTCCCGCGGCCACGGCAAACGCTCCTTCCGCCGAGACGCCGGCCAAGAAGAGCAAGTCCGGCGGCACCGAAGTGGCGGCACTGCCGTCGACCAACAATCCCGACGAGCTCTATCGCAATTCCTACCAATTCATCCTGTCGGGCGATTATCCGACCGCCGAGCAGGGTTTTCGCGACCATATTTCCCGCTTCCCCAAGGACGCCAAGGCGGCTGATGCGCATTACTGGCTAGGCGAGTCTCTGCTCGGGCAGCAGAAATACCGTGACGCGGCCGAAGTCTTCCTCGCCGCCAGCAAGGACTATCCGAAGGCGAAGAAGGCGCCCGACATGCTGCTCAAGCTCGGCGTTTCGCTGGTCGGCCTGAAGCAGAACGACGTCGCCTGCGCCACCTTCAGTGAAATCGGCAAGCGCTATCCCGATGTTTCCGGCGCCCTCAAGGAACGCATCAAGCAGGAAAGGGCCCTGGCGTCGTGCTGACGCCCGACAGCAAACCTGACCTTTTGGACTGCCTTTTCTCCGACCTGGATCTTTCGACCGGCGCCATTGCTGCCGTGTCCGGCGGCAGCGACTCGACCGCCCTTCTCCTTCTCCTCAAAGATCACCTCGACCGGACGGCATCGGCCGCCAGGCTGCTCGCGGTGACCATCGATCATGGCCTGAGGCCGGACTCGGCCACTGAGGCGCGGCTCGTTCAACGCTTCTGCGCCGAGCGCGGCATCGCGCATCGCATTCTTGCCTGGCGCGGCGACAAGCCCGCGACCGGTCTGGCGGCCGCCGCGCGCGAGGCGCGCTACCGGCTGCTTGCCGAAGCTGCCGGCGCCGAAGGCATCAAGCTGATCCTGACCGGCCACACCGCCGACGACCAGGCCGAGACGGTGCTGATGCGGCAGGCGCGCGACGATGAGGGCCGGGGCCTCGCCGGCATGGCGCCCGCCACGCTGTTCGACTGGCGGACATGGATCGTCCGGCCGCTGCTTGGCACAAGGCGCGCGGCACTGCGCGAGATGCTGCGGGCTCGCGACATCGGCTGGATCGAGGATCCGACCAATGCCGATGCCCGCTTCGAGCGGCCGCGCGTGCGGGCGAAGCTCGCTCAGGGCGACGGCGAACAGCGTGTCGCGCAGGCGCTGGTACGGGCGGGCCAGGCGGCTCTCGAGCGCCGGGAAATCGGCCGCCGCGCCGCCATGCTCATCGACGCCTTTGCCGCCAGGCCGGTTCCGGGCCTCATCCGCCTCGATCGCAAGTTTGCCGGACATGAGGATGGCCAAGCCGCCATCCATGCGCTGCGCATCCTGTTGGCCACCATCGGCGGCGTCTCGTTTCTTGCCGACGAGACGCGCTGCGCTGCGCTGCTTTCGCGCCTGCGGTCCGCTCCGTTTCGCGCCACATTGTCGCGGACGGTTATCGACGCGCGACGAACCGGCATTTTCCTTCGCCGCGAGAACCGCGGCCTGCCTGCCGCCGCGCCACCGCAGCACAACCGGCTCTGGGACAATCGGCGGCGCATCACTTTGAAAGACGGGCCTGGCGACTTGGTGATCGCGCCGCTGGGGGCGGCCGCCGCCGGGAAAGCGCCCTTGAGTGAGGATATCCCGCCGAGCCTTTCGCGCGCCGCGCTTGCCGCGGAGCCCGCGCTGTGGTCCGCCAGCGAATGCCTTGGTTTTGCGGGCGGCAATGCCGGCTCGCGATCGGTCTCGATCGCTCCGGCGGTGGCTCCTTTCGCGCGCTTCCTGCCGTCCTTCGACATCGAGCCCGCCGCCGCCGCGGCGGCCCTGGTCGGCGCGCCGCCGTTGCCGGCACTGCCATTCCGCCGCCATGATGGTGGTTGAGGGTGGGCGAAAGCTTAACCGATACGTGCTGTTCTGCTTGGCAAGGGGGGGCGCTCTCCCTATGTTAGGCCCAAGCTAATCCATCATCGCGGGTCCGCGCGCGGACGCCAACGGGACAATAGATGAATCCGAATTATCGCAACCTCGCGCTCTGGGCGATCATAGCGGTCCTGCTCATAGCCCTGTTCAATCTTTTCCAGACGCCGCAGACGCGCGGCGCCACCACGGATATCGCCTATTCGCAGTTCCTGCAGGACGTCGCGTCGGGCCGGGTCAAAAGCGTGACCATCGCCGGCGCCCGCATCTTCGGCAACTACACGGACAACGCCAACGGCTTTCAGACCTATTCGCCCGGCGACCCGTCGCTAGTCTCCAGGCTGCAGGACAAAAACGTCACCATCACCGCAAAGCCCGAGACCGACGGCTCCAATTCGCTGTTCGGCTATCTGATCTCGTGGTTGCCGATGATCCTGATCCTCGGCGTGTGGATATTCTTCATGCGCCAGATGCAATCGGGCTCCGGGCGCGCCATGGGCTTCGGCAAGTCGAAGGCCAAGCTTTTGACCGAGGCGCATGGCCGCGTCACCTTCCAGGACGTCGCCGGCGTCGACGAGGCCAAGGAAGATCTCGAAGAAATCGTCGAGTTCCTGCGCGATCCGCAGAAGTTCCAGCGCCTCGGCGGCAAGATCCCGCGCGGCGTGCTCCTGGTCGGCCCGCCCGGCACCGGCAAGACGCTGCTCGCCCGCTCGGTTGCCGGTGAAGCCAACGTGCCGTTCTTCACCATTTCCGGCTCGGATTTCGTCGAGATGTTCGTCGGCGTAGGCGCAAGCCGCGTGCGCGACATGTTCGACCAGGCCAAGAAGAACGCGCCCTGCATCATCTTCATCGACGAAATCGATGCGGTCGGCCGCCATCGCGGCGCCGGCCTCGGCGGCGGCAATGACGAACGCGAGCAGACGCTGAACCAGCTTCTGGTCGAGATGGACGGTTTCGAGTCCAACGAGAGCATCATCCTCATCGCCGCCACCAACCGGCCCGACGTGCTCGACCCGGCGCTGCTGAGGCCCGGCCGTTTCGATCGCCAGGTCGTGGTGCCGAACCCCGACATCGTCGGCCGCGAGAAGATCCTCAAGGTGCATGTGCGCAACGTGCCGCTGGCGCCCAATGTCGACCTCAAGGTGGTTGCGCGCGGCACCCCGGGCTTTTCCGGCGCCGATCTGATGAACCTCGTCAACGAATCCGCGCTGATGGCGGCGCGCCGCAACAAGCGGCTCGTCACCATGGCCGAGTTCGAGGACGCCAAGGACAAGATCATGATGGGCGCCGAGCGCCGCTCGTCGGCGATGACGCAGGCCGAGAAGGAGCTGACCGCCTATCACGAGGCCGGGCACGCGATCCTGGCGCTCAACGTGCCGTCGGCCGATCCGCTGCACAAGGCAACCATCATCCCGCGCGGCCGCGCGCTCGGCATGGTCATGCAGTTGCCGGAAGGCGACCGGTATTCGATGAGCTACAAGTACATGATCTCGCGGCTTGCGATCATGATGGGCGGCCGCGTCGCCGAAGAGTTCAAGTTCGGCAAGGAGAACATCACGTCGGGCGCCTCCTCCGATATCGAGCAGGCGACCAAGCTGGCGCGCGCCATGGTCACGCGCTGGGGCTTCTCCGACAAGCTCGGCCACGTCGCCTATGGCGACAACCAGGAAGAGGTCTTCCTCGGCCATTCGGTGGCGCGCACCCAGAACATCTCGGAAGAGACGGCGCAGATCATCGACGCCGAGGTGCGGCGCCTGATCGACGACGCCTATTCGACCGCCAAGACCATCTTGACCAAGAAGAAGAAGGAGTGGATCGCGCTCGCCGAAGGACTGCTCGAATACGAGACGCTGTCCGGCGACGAGATCAAGCAGCTGATCGCGGGCAACAAGCCCGCCCGCGACCTCGGCGACGACACCCCGCCCAGCCGCGGCTCGGCCGTGCCGAAGGCCGGCACCGGCGGCCGCCGCAAGAAGGGCCCCGAGCCCGAAGGCGGCATGGAGCCGCAGCCGTCAAGCTGAGGTAGTGCGCGAAAGACTGATCGAGAAACGCCGCGGCTTGCTCCGCGGCGTTTTTGTTTGCATTGGAGACGAGGCAAGGCTTCCCTCGTCCTGGCGCGTAGATATCGCCCAACAGCAGATCCCAGATACTCCCGAGGATGATGGCTCAACGTCTGCGGGAAAAACGGTGAACCGCTTTATCCGCCGTATTTGATTTTTATGATTCAGCTTTCAGCCGCGCATTGCAGAGGCTGTAGTAACCGCCGCCTTTCTGGATCCAGCGAAGGCCGTTCAACGTACCCGCTTCCTTGTTGTTGTGGTAACCCTGCAGGCAGGTCTTCATCCGGGCCTTAGCGGGCTTTTCGGTCTTGAACTCGGCGGCGAGGGTGGTTGGGAATGTCACGCCCGCCGGCGCTACCGTGGGGACGACCGCCGCGCTGGTTTCCGTTTTCTGCTGCTCCGCGGATGTGACCGGATCCGCGCTGACGCTCTCCGCGGCGGACGTCGCGCATTTCTCCTTGCGGAAAGCGGCCCAGTCCATGCCGTTCAGAGTGCCGCCTTCCTTGGCCGCCCGATAGGTCTCGCTGCATTCCTTCATCGTCAGCGCGCTCGCAGGTGAGGCGTTCCAAGCGACCAATGCCGTCACAGCCAACGCCGCCAATTTCAAACTGAACATTGAGACCCTCCTGATTGATGATAAGTTGGACATCTTTTGTATACTGTTTGTTCCATATATGTTCAACTGGAATCTTTGCGAGCTCCCGACAAAACCTGGCGATGGGCAGTGTGGGCAAATCGACGATACCGACAGTCCCGCCATATGCAGATGCGAGCAAGGCCGCGGGCGTTTTCGCCTGCAACAAAAGGCCCGCGCATCTTGCGACGCGCGGGCCTTTTTCCTTCGAATAATTAGGCGATCAGCTCTTCAGCTTGGCGTTGCACAGGCTGTAGAAGCCGCCGCCTTTCTGGATCCACTTCAGGCCGTTCAGCGTGTTGGCATCCTTGTTGGCATAGTACTGCTCGAGGCAGGTATGCATGCGGCCCTTGGCCGGGGTCTCGTTGGCGAATTTCGGCGAGATGGCGGCCGGGAAAGTGACGCCCTTCGGGGCGGTCACAGTCGGCTTGGCCGGTTCCTTCGTGAAAGTCGCCTCAGTCGGCGCAGGCACGGTGTCGTCATCGTCGGCACCTGCGCCGCATTCGGCCTTGCGGAAGTCGTTCCACTTCATGCCGTTCAGCTTGTTGGCGGTCTTCGCAGCCTGGTACTTGGTGCTGCACTCGGCCATGGTCAGGCCCTTGCCGCCATCGGCAGCGGCGGTCGAGGTCTTGGTCGTCGTGGCGGTTTTGGTGGCGGGGGCGGTGGCAGCCGCAGCGGTTGCGCCAGGGCCGCACTCGGCCTTGCGGAAGTCGTTCCACTTCATGCCGTTGAGCGTGCCGGCGGATTTTGCGGCCTGGTATTTGGTGCTGCACTCCTTGGAGCTCAGGCCCTTGGCCGCGTCGTCGGCAGCGGCGGCCGCCTTCGTCTTCTTGGCGGGCTTGGTGTCGGCGGCATTCGTATCGGTCGCGGCCTTGGTGTCGGTCGCGGTGGCGTCGCTGCCGCACTGGGCCTTGCGGAACTGGTTCCAGGTCTGGCCGGCGAGCGTTCCCGCATCCTTGGCCGCGTTATACTTGGTGCTGCACTCGGCCATGGTCAGCGCGTTGGCCGGCGCCGCCAGGAACAAGGTTGCGACGGCGATACCCGTCAAAGCTGCAAGTCTATGAATAAGCATGGCGTTTTCTCCCTTGCTGCCGCCAATAAGTGTCCCTATGCCAAATCAATAGCTCTCAATGTCCGGTTGCGCCAGATGCTTCCGGCACAGGCGCTCTCACAAAGTGTGTTATTCGCGATAAGGTGATGAATTGCCTGCCGGTTCGCCGCCAGCCAGGCTTTGCCGGGAACAGGGCGCCGACAAGCCTCGCACCGGCAGGTATAGCGCCGCCACGTCAAAGGTGGTGACAGGCTGTCGAATCGCTTGCATCGCCCGCTACAATGTTTTTCTAAGAATTGGTAATATACAATCACGAAATTTGATGATCGGATGCGGCTCAATTTGTGGCAAAACGGGCGGCTGAAAAACCGACGGGGACTTTGAGACACATGGCAGGTCAGTATTTCGGCACCGACGGTATCCGCGGACGCGCCAACAAATTTCCGATGACGGCCGAGGTCGCCATGCGCGTCGGCATGGCCGCCGGGCTCTCCTTCCAGCGCGGCAATCATCGACACCGTGTCGTGCTCGGCAAGGACACGCGGCTTTCCGGCTACATGATCGAGAACGCCATGGTGGCGGGCCTGTGCGCCGCCGGGATGGACGTGTTCCTGCTCGGCCCAATACCGACGCCCGCGGTCGCCATGCTGGTGCGCTCGCTGCGCGCCGACATCGGGGTGATGATCTCGGCCTCGCACAATCCTTACTACGACAACGGCATCAAGCTGTTCGGTCCCGACGGCTACAAGCTTTCCGACGAGATCGAGGAACGCATCGAAGGCATGCTCGACAAGGACATCGAGCTGGCGCTCGCCGATTCCGATGGGCTCGGCCGCGCCAAGCGCGTCGACGGCGTGCATGACCGATATATCGAATTCGCCAAGCGCACGCTGCCGCGCTCGATGTCGCTTTCTGGGCTGAGGATCGTCGTCGACTGCGCCAACGGCGCGTCCTACAAGGTGGCGCCCGAGGCGCTGTGGGAGCTCGGCGCCGAGGTGGTGGCGATCAATGTCGAGCCGAACGGCTTCAACATCAACAAGGAGTGCGGCTCGACCCATCCGGCCGGCCTGCAGAAGAAGGTGCACGAGGTCCGCGCCGATATCGGCATCGCGCTCGACGGCGACGCCGACCGCGTCGTCATCGTCGACGAGAACGGCACCATCGTCGACGGCGACCAGATCATGGCTCTGATCGCCGAGTCCTGGCACCAGAGCGGGCGGTTGGCCGGCGGCGGCGTCGTCTCCACCGTAATGTCCAATCTCGGGCTGGAACGCTTTCTTGGCGACATGAAGCTGCAGCTGCACCGCACCAAGGTCGGCGACCGCTATGTGGTCGAGCACATGCGCGCACATGGCTTGAATGTCGGCGGCGAGCAGTCCGGCCATATCGTGCTGTCCGATTTCTCGACCACCGGCGACGGCCTGGTCTCGGCGCTGCAGGTGCTGGCCTGCATCAAGCGGCAGAACCGGCCGGTCAGCGAATTGTCGAAGAAGTTTGAGCCGGTGCCGCAGCTCTTGAAGAATGTCCGCATCTCCGGCGGCAAGCCGCTGGAGGAAGCTGCGGTCAAGGCGGCCATCGAGGATGCGCGCAACCGGCTTGGCAAAGCCGGCCGCCTGGTGATCCGTCCCTCCGGCACCGAGCCGCTCATCCGGGTCATGGCCGAGGGCGATGATCCACAGCTGGTCGAAGCGGTCGTCAACGATATCGTTGGCATCCTGCAGGACACCCGCAGCGCCGCCTGAACGCCGTCCCGCAGTTCCTCTAAATCCGCAAGCCCGCTGCCAGGCGGGCTTTTGGTCGCCGGGCGGGCCGATCGGACAACGACCTACCCTCTAAAATTGTATAGATTCGTGGTTAATCGGTACGGTTAAACGGCTTTTAACCTTTGCAATTCATTATCCAAACCCGAGGTCAATCATCTTCGGGCGGGAGTCGTCCCGAGGCTTCTTAGGGGTGACAGAATGTTCAAGACAGCAAGAATGGCATTGCTTGCCGCGCTGTTCGCGGGGATAGCCGGACCGGCTCTCGCCGCCGATCTCGCGGAACCGCCTCCCGTCGAGCCGGCACCGCCGCCCATCGCCGAAGTGCAGCCCGTCGATGTAGGCGGCTGGTACATCCGCGGCGACATCGACTATCACTGGTCGCGCTTCGGCGGCGGCGATTACATCACTTATGGTGCCGCACCTCAGACCCAAGGCAGCTTCGCCAGCGGTTCTCTCAAGGGTGCGTTATCTGCCGGCGCCGGCGTCGGCTACCAGGTGAACCAGTATTTCCGCACCGATCTCACGGCCGACTGGATGGGCAAATCGAACTTCCGCGGCTCAACCGACGGCTTCTGCGCCGGCGGGGTGCCTTGTACTTCTGTCGACACTTCCTCCTACTCGGCCCTGCTGCTGTTGGCCAATGCCTATATCGACATCGGCACATGGCATGGGGTTACACCTTACGTCGGCGCCGGCATCGGCGGCGCCTGGGTCAAGTGGGACACGCTTCACAACAGCGATCTCGACGGAGACTTCTTTCATCGCGGCGGCAAGGGCTGGCGCTTCGCCTATGCCCTTATGGCCGGCGCCTCCTACTGTCTGACCGATCGCGTCAAGCTGGACGTCGGCTACCGCTACAGCCACATCAATGGCGGCAAGATGTTCGAATACGCTTCGGACAGCAATGTCGGCCCTGGCTACGACCGTGGCATCAACGTGCATGAGGTACGCGGCGGTCTCCGCTACCAGTTCGGCGGCCAGTCCGATTGCGCCCCGCCGCCGGAGCCCTACGTGCCGGAACCGGAACCGATCTACACCAAGTAATCGCTTCCTGAATCCTGGAATTTCAAAGCCGCCCGGCGCTAGCCGGGCGGCTTTCGTTTATGCGTCGCTGATAAATGTTGATTGAAATCAATTCGGTAACCGGCCGTTATCCTTAACCGCCACTTAACCACTATGGTTAACAATGGCTCCTTGAAACGGCGCCCGCGTTCGCGGTTGGCGCCAATTTCAGGAGCCGGGGACCATGATATCCAGATCGCGTATCGCGTCAGCGCTTGCCGCAATCATCCTGTTGCCGATGACGCCGGCGCTTGCGGCCGATTACGATCCGCCGATCTATGTCGATCAGGCGCCGGACTATCAGCCGGTCGAGATCGGCTCGGGCTGGTACCTGCGCGGCGATGTCTCGTATCTGGCGAACAAGAGCTTCAAGAACGGGGATTTCACCTTCCCGTCGACGATCGCCAGCGAAAGTTTTAGCGAGAGCGAGGACGCGTATTTCGCGAGCATCGGCTTCGGATATCATTTCAACGATTACCTTCGCGCCGACATCAACCTCGGCTACCTGCCCGGCAACAAAGCCAGCTTCAGCTATGACGACACAGCAACCGTGGTGGCACCGGCAACGGCGACCGTGGGAGATGGAAACCTCAAGAACTATGCCTTCTCAGGCATATTGAACGGCTATGTCGATCTTGGCACATATGTCGGCATCACGCCCTATATCGGCGCGGGTATTGGTATCGTTCAAAGCAAATACAGTCTTTCGGCGGATTATTTCACCGACAACGGGGATGCAAGCGACGACTTCTCTCGGCGCAGCAGCAAAACAAAATATTCCTTGGCCTACACATTGAACGCCGGCCTTGCCTACCAGGTCTCGAAGAATGTTCTGATCGACCTTGGCTATCAGTATTTCTCCGCGCCCGAGGCCGAATATGTCACGGCCGCAAGCCTGAATTCCTTCCCTGTCCACAAGGGCATCAGCAATCATCAGATCAAGCTTGGGCTGCGTTACGATCTCTGGTGAGCCACGCAGGCTGAGAGGTTTCGACGGCGGGTCCTAAGGGCCCGCCGTTCTCCTTTCGGATCGAGCGCGAGTTGGAGCGAATATCCCGTCCGCGACAAAAACTTTGCTCTTGACGCCGAAGCTCTGAGCGCATATCGCCGTCCGTGGGCCACCCCTCCCCAACGAGGGGCCACTATCTGGAAGGATAGACCACGATGACGACGCTTACCAAGCCCGGACTCCGTCCGGCAAACCCCAATTTCTCTTCAGGTCCCTGCGCAAAACGCCCCGGCTGGTCGGTCGAGGCGCTGAAAGCCGCCGCGCTCGGGCGCTCGCACCGCGCCAAGATCGGCAAGGCGAAGCTCGAGCAGGCTATCGAGCTAACGCGCGAAATCCTCAAGGTTCCCACAGATTATCGCATCGGCATCGTGCCGGCGTCGGACACCGGCGCGGTCGAGATGGCGCTCTGGTCGCTGCTAGGCGAGCGCGGCGTCGACATGGTCGCCTGGGAGAGCTTCGGCTCGGGCTGGGTGACCGATGTCGTCAAGCAGCTCAAGCTCGCCGATGTTCGCAAGTTCGAGGCCGGCTACGGTCAACTGCCCGACCTGACGCAGGTCGACTTCGACCGCGACGTGGTCTTCACCTGGAACGGCACAACCTCGGGCGTGCGCGTGCCGAACGGCGATTTCATTCCGGCGAACCGCAAGGGTCTGACCATCTGCGACGCGACCTCGGCGGCGTTCGCGCAGCGGCTCGACTTCGAGAAGCTCGATGTCGTCACCTTCTCCTGGCAGAAGGTGCTGGGCGGCGAGGGCGCGCATGGCATGCTGATCCTGTCGCCCCGCGCCGTCGAGCGGCTGGAGACCTACAAGCCGGCCTGGCCGCTGCCGAAAATCTTCCGCCTGACCTCGGGCGGCAAGCTGATCGAGGGCATCTTCAAGGGCGAGACCATCAACACGCCGTCGATGCTGTGCGTGGAGGATTATCTCGATGCGCTCCGCTGGGCGAAGTCGATCGGCGGCCTGGAAGCGTTGATCGCCCGCGCGGACGCGAATGCCGCGGTGCTCGACCGGTTCGCTGAGAAGTCGACGTGGCTCGGCCACCTCGCCGTCGATCCGGCGACGCGCTCGAACACATCAGTGTGCCTCTCCTTCACCGACGCGCAAGTGGCGGCGCTCGACGCCGATAGCCAGGCGGCTTTCGCCAAGGGGATCGTGTCCGCGCTCGACAAGGAAGGCGTCGCCTACGACATCGGCTCCTACCGCGATGCCCCGCCCGGCCTGCGCATCTGGTGCGGCGCCACCGTCGAGACCGCCGATCTCGAAGCGTTGCTGCCCTGGCTCGACTGGGCCTTCGCCACGCAGAAGGCGTCGCTCAAGGCAGCGGCCTGAGTTTCATGGCGGCCCGCGGGCCGCCAGTTCCCGACATATCCATTCCCACGTCAAGGAGGCCGCAATGGCGCCCCGCGTTCTCGTTTCGGACAAACTTTCCACCACCGCCGTGCAGATCTTCAAGGATCGCGGCATCGACGTCGACTATTTGCCCGATCTCGGCAAAGACAAGGAAAAGCTCGCCGAGGTGATCGGCCAGTATGACGGCCTCGCTATCCGCTCGGCGACCAAGGTAACCGAGAAGCTGATCAATGCGGCAACCAGGCTCAAGGTCGTCGGCCGCGCCGGTATCGGCGTCGACAATGTCGATATCCCGGCCGCCAGCCGCAAGGGCATCATCGTGATGAACACGCCCTTCGGCAATTCGATCACCACGGCCGAGCATGCGGTGGCGATGATCTTCGCGCTGGCGCGGCAGATACCGGAAGCCAATGCCTCGACCCATTCCGGCAAGTGGGAAAAGAACCGCTTCATGGGTGTCGAGATCACCAGCAAGACGCTGGGCGTGATCGGCTGCGGCAATATCGGCTCGATCGTCGCCACGCGCGGCGTCGGCCTGAAGATGCATGTGATCGCCTTCGACCCGTTCCTGTCCGACAGCCGCGCCGAGGAGCTCGGCGTCCAGAAAGTCGAGCTCGACGAGCTCTTCGCCCGCGCCGACTTCATCACGCTACACACGCCGCTGACCGACAAGACGCGCAACATCATCGATGCGGCTGCGATCGCCAAGATGAAGGACGGCGTGCGCATCATCAATTGCGCCCGCGGCGGATTGATCGTCGAGGCGGACCTGGTCGCGGCGCTGAAGAGCGGCAAGGTGGCCGGGGCCGGCATCGACGTGTTCGAGGTCGAGCCGGCCGAGAACAACCCGCTGTTCGGCATGGAGAATGTCGTGGCAACGCCGCATCTCGGCGCCTCGACCACCGAGGCGCAGGAGAATGTCGCGCTGCAGGTTGCAGAGCAGATGAGCGACTACCTGATCAAGGGCGCGGTCTCCAACGCCATCAACATGCCTTCGATCACAGCCGAGGAGGCGCCGCGGCTGAAACCCTTCGTCAAGCTTGCCGAAGTGCTCGGCGCCTTTGTCGGCCAGGTCACCGAGGATCCGATCAAGGAGGTCGAGATACTGTTCGACGGCTCGACCGCGACGATGAACACGCGCGCGCTGGTGAGCGCTGCCCTTGCCGGCCTCATCCGGCCGCAGGTCTCCGACGTCAACATGGTGTCGGCGCCGATCATGGTGAAGGAGCGCGGCATTATCGTCGCCGAGGTCAAGCGCGACAAGTCGGGCGTGTTCGACGGCTATATCAAGCTCACGGTCAAGACCGAGCATATGACGCGTTCGATCGCCGGCACCTGTTTCTCCGACCACAAGCCGCGCTTTATCCAGATCAAGGGCATCAATCTCGATGCCGAGGTCGGCCAGCACATGCTCTACACCACCAATGCCGATGCGCCCGGCATCATCGGCCTGCTTGGCACCGTGTGCGGCGAGAACGGCGTCAACATCGCCAACTTCCAGCTCGGCCGCAACCGACCGGGCGGCGATGCGATAGCGCTGCTTTATCTCGATGCGCCCTTCCCGGAAAGTGTGCTGGAGCAAGTACGCGCGCACAAGTCGATCGACTCGGCGAAGCGGCTGCGCTTCGACGTCGGCGGCGAGTAACGTCCGGACGTGAAAACGCCCCGCTTGCATCAGCAGGCGGGGCATTCATGAGATGGCCGTCACCCGATGGCCGCTTGCCGGGAAGTTGAGATATTCACCCCGTCTGCAGCACTGCTCGGCTGCCGCTGTACTCGGCAAGCGCAATGCCGCCGAGGACAAGCGCCAGCGCGAAGGCCTGATAAGCCTGAAACTGCTCGCCGACGATCAGCACCGAAAGCAACGTGCCGAAGATCGGCACCAGATTGATGAACAGGCCGGCGCGGTTGGCGCCGATCAATTCGTTGCCCTTGATGTAGAGGACCTGCGAGACGAGCGAAGCGCCAAGCGCCGTGTAGAGCGTGAGCGCCCAGCCACGGGCGTCCGGCACGATGACGCGGCCAGACGCGACCTCCCAGACGAAGAAGGGCAGCGAGACCAGCAGCGCGGCGATCGACAGCGCCAGCATGAAACTTTGCCAGCGGATTGCCGGCCTGAGGCGCAGTCCCACCGAATAGAGGCTGTAGCAAAGCACCGCCACAAGCATGATGGCGTCGCCGAAATTGAGCTCGAGCTTCAGCAACTGGCCGAGGTCGCCATGACTTGCCGTCAGCGCAACGCCGGCGATGGTGAGCACGACGCCGACGATCTGCAGAGGCTGCACGCGCAGCCTGAACAGCACGAAATTGGCAAGGATGATGACGATCGGGATGGCTGCCTGCTCGATCGAGACATTGATGGCGGTCGTGTAGTTAAGCGCCGTATAGAAGATGACGTTGAAGATGGTGAAGCCGCAAGCGCCGAGCCCGGCAAGCAGCCTCCAGTGCCTGCGCACCTCGGGCCAATCCTCACGCAGCGTCCGCCAGCCGATGGGCAGCAGGATCAGCACCGCCATCACCCAGCGCAGGAACACCAGCGTCATCGGCGAGACATGGCCGACGGCAAGCTTGCCCGCCACCGAATTGCCGCCCCACAAGAGCATGGTCGACAGAAGGAACAGATAGGCGGCTCGGTGCATGAAGGTTCCGGCCCTGCGGGTGCTCGAGGGTTCGGCCCGGCCTAGAGTGGCGGCGGCGGCAAGTAAATGATGCGAAAGCCGGAATTTGTTGTGCCTGGACCAGGTTGACGTCTCGGCGTTGGCGTCATTTTGATCCAAGTCCTTGAGGGACATGGTCACTTGCGGAAGCCGGTTCCCGCTTTTTGGGTTCGCCGACCTTCGGTTCGGGTCATGCTCCAACGATGGTTTCGGCGGCAAAGAAAGGGTCGCGCCAGCCTCCGCTTGACGCTATAGAGGCCTGTCGTTTCAGGCCGCCCGCGCGGCATTTCAAGGGAAAAGAACATGGCCAATGTGGTGGTCGTCGGCTCGCAATGGGGTGACGAAGGCAAGGGCAAGATCGTCGACTGGCTGTCGGAACGGGCCGATGTGGTCGTGCGCTTCCAGGGCGGCCACAATGCCGGCCATACGCTGGTCGTCGACGGCAAGGTCTACAAGCTGTCGCTGCTGCCCTCCGGCGTGGTCAGACAGGGCAAGCTTTCGATCATCGGCAACGGCGTGGTGTTTGATCCGCATGCCTTCGTCGCCGAAGCCAAGAAGCTCAAGGAGCAGGGCGTGGAGGTCACGCCGGAACGCCTGAAAATAGCCGAAAACACCGCGCTTATCCTGTCCCTGCACCGGGAGCTGGACGGATTGCGCGAAGACGCAGCCTCGAATTCAGGAACCAAGATTGGCACGACACGACGCGGCATCGGCCCCGCCTATGAGGACAAGGTGGGCCGGCGCGCGGTGCGGGTGATGGATTTGGCGGATCTGGAAACGCTGCCCTTGAAGGTCGACAGGCTGCTGACGCATCACAATGCGCTGCGCCGCGGGCTCGGTCATGCGGAAGCGACGCATGAGGCGATCATGCAGGAACTGACCTCGGTGGCCGCCGAGATCCTGCCTTACATGGACCGCGTCTGGAAGGTGCTCGACGACAGGCGCCGCGCCGGCGAACGCATCCTGTTCGAGGGCGCGCAGGGCACGCTGCTCGACATCGACCACGGCACCTATCCCTTCGTCACCTCGTCCAACACCGTGGCCGGGCAGGCCGCAGCCGGTTCGGGCGTAGGCCCCGGCGTCATCGGCTATGTGCTCGGCATCACCAAGGCCTATACGACGCGCGTCGGCGAAGGGCCGTTCCCGACCGAGCAGAAGAACGAGATCGGCGAGTTCCTCGGCACGCGCGGCCACGAGTTCGGTGTCGTCACCGGCCGCAAGCGCCGCTGCGGCTGGTTCGACGCCGTGCTGGTGCGCCAGGCGGTCGCTGTCAACGGCATCAAGGGCATCGCTCTTACCAAGCTCGACGTGCTCGACGGGCTCGACGAGATCAAGGTCTGCACGGGCTATCGCCTCGACGGCGAGACGATCGATTACCTGCCGGCCAGCCAGGGCGCGCAAGCGCGGGTCGAGCCCGTCTACGAGACGCTCGAAGGCTGGAAGGGAACCACGGCCGGCGCCAGAAGCTGGAACGATTTGCCGGCGCAAGCCGTCAAATATGTCCGCCATATCGAGGAGCTGATCGGTGCCCCCGTGGCGTTGCTCTCCACCAGCCCCGAGCGGGACGACACAATACTTGTGACCGACCCATTTCAAGACTAGTTTCACAGCCCTTCCCGGCGCTATGGCTGATTTGCGGCCGGCGGGAAAAGAATGCAGGTCACCTGACGCATGGCAGATTTCGTTAGTGTTCTGAAAAAGCAGCTCGACAAGAAGGCCGACCCTTCGTTCGAGATGCGCAAGCAGATATACGACGGCGCCCGCGCCGTGCTGGCAAAGAAACTGGCCGAGTATTCCCCGCCGCTTGCGCCCGATGTCGTCAGCAAGCAGAAGCGCTCGCTGGAAGACGCCATTTCCAGTGTCGAGCGCGAGTATGTCAAACGCGTTCCGGCTGAGGATCCGCTGGCGGAGCTGGAGCATATTTTCTCCTCCATCGACCGCAACAAGAACCAGCCGAGCCATTCCCGCCAGCCGGTGGCGCCGGAACCCGCCAAGCCGGATCCGTTCAAGTCCGAGCCGTTCAGGCCGTCGCCCGCGCCCGCCAGGACCGAACCCAGCTGGCAAAGCGGGCCGAAGGCGGAACCCCCGCGCCAAGCCCCTGCGAAGGACGAGCCAGCCTGGCAGAACACGGCAAGGACCGAGCCGAACTGGCAGACCGCGCCAAAGGCGGAGCCAGCCTGGCAGAAGGCGCCGCCGCCGATGCCGTCGCCGCGCGAAGACGATGTAAGCCTGGCGGGCATGGACGATGCCGATGACGGCAGCGATGTCTTTGCCAATGACGAGCAGCCGGCGGCCGATACCTTCCAGCGCCTGCGGCCACAGCCGCAAAAGCGCAAGCGCAGCTATGGCGGCTTGATCGCCGCCGTCGTCGCGCTCCTGGTGCTGGCCGGCGGCGGCTACGGCATATGGCTGAACAAGAATGCGTTCGGGTCGCTCTTCGGCCTTGGCGGCGGTGGCAGCAAGACGGCCTCGACAGAGCCGCTGGTCAAGCCGGCTCCGGCCAAGCCGGCGACGGAGACGGCGGCCGCGCCGGCTGCGTCCGGCACCGGCGAGGCGGCCGACACCAACAAGTTCACGCAACGACTGACGCCCGAGGGCAAGGAGACCGATCCCGGCCCGGCCGGCGGACAGCCCACGATCGGCGAAGGCGAATCCGTCGCGGCGCTGACCTCGCGGCCGCCGGCTACGCCGGCGACGACCCCGCCTGCTCCGGCAGCGGTCGCTCCGGCCACGCCTGCTCCGGCCACGCCGACGCCTGAGACGCCTGCCGCCGGAGCGCCGGCGACCGACGCGGCCAATCCAACGCCGCCCGGAGCCGGAACCACGCCTCCGGCGGCTAACGCGGCAACGCCGCCGCCCGCGGGCGCGACACCGGCTGCGCCGGCGCCTGCGACCGCCGAGGCGACGGTGCCAGTCGGGCAGAAGGCGATCTTCTATGAGGAGCGCACCAGCACGCAGCAGGGCACGGCCGAGCCCGGCAGCATCGTGTGGTCGCTTGTGCAGGAATCGCCCGGCGGCGACCTGCCGCCGGAACCGGCGATCCGCGCCGAGGCGACGATCCCGGGCAAGAATATCCAGCTGCGCATGACGATCCGGCGCAACACCGACCAGACGCTGCCCGCCAGCCACATCATCGAGATGATCTTCCTGACGCCGGAAGGGTTCGACGGCGGCGGCGTCGACAACATCTTGCGCATCGCCATGAAGAGCTCCGAGCAGGATGCCGGCAGCCCACTGATCGGCATCCCGGCCAAGATCGCCGACGGCTTCTTCCTCGTCGCGCTCAACGACACCAAGGCCGACGAGGACGCCAACCTGACGCTGCTGAGAGGCCAGGCCTGGATCGACGTGCCGGTGGTCTACAAGACCGGACGCCGCGCCCTGCTCACCATGGAAAAGGGCATCCCGGGCGAGAAGGTTTTTGACGAGGCGCTGAAGGCCTGGGCGGCGAAGACGTCGGGGTGATGGCAGCAGCGGTGGCGCAATGGCGCCGCTGCTCAAAATCCCTGAAAAAGCATGTCGAGAGCGGCGACGATCTCGTCATGATGCCTGCCAAGGTTTCCTTCTGCCGCCCGCAATTCGGAAGCCGTCACAGCCGAAATGAACTGAGTGATCATAACGTGTTCCTTGCCATCGATCCTGAAGATCGGGTTCAGCCTGCGTGCCGGCAGCGGTGCGATGTTGGGGGGCAGAAGGGGAACGACGACGTTGGTATCGAGCTGTTCTAGTATGTCGGACTGGACATCGAGGAGATAACCGTCGCTTCCCGTGCTTCGGTAGAAATCGTAGCGAGCCATCAAAACAGCCGGTACTTGGCCAAAGGCAGACCGTTACGCTTGACGTATTCGTTAGAGCTTTCGAGCGCTTCCTTGTTCTCCTCCTGCCAGCGACGGATCTTCTCGGCAGAAATTGCCTTGGCGATTCCTTGCTCGGCGGCGCGGGACATATTGATACCCAATGCCTTGGCCTCCTCGATCAATCTCGAATCGATCGAGGTGTTTACCGATTTGCGTTGCGGTTTCGCAGTTGATTGGAGCACGGCAGCCTCTCTATTCCATGCGCATAATATAAGCGCATAGAACGTGCAGGCAAGCCTACCCCTCCATCTCTTCGCGCAGCATCTCCAGTTCCAGCCACTCTTCCTCGAGTGCCGCCAGCGTCGTGCGCTCCTTGTCGAGCGCGGCGATAGTCTTCTGGAACGAGGCGGGATCGCGCTCGTAGAAGGAGGGGTCGGCGATGTTGTTCTCCAGTCGCGAGATCGAGGCCGTCACCGCTTCGATCTTCTTAGGCAGCGAATCCAGTGCGAATTTCTGCTTGAACGAGAGCTTTTTCGCGGCGCCTTTGGGCGCCGCCGGTTCGGCTCTCGGTCCAGCCTCGCTCGCCTCGGTCTTGGATCTTGCCTTGCGGTCTTCCAGCCTGGAGCCGCCGCGCTGCGCCAGCATGTCGGAATAGCCGCCGGCATATTCGATCCAGCGGCCGCCGCCGTCCGGCGCGATCACGCTGGTGACGGTGCGGTCAAGGAAGTCGCGGTCGTGGCTGACCAGTATCACGGTTCCGGCAAAGCCCGCGACAAGCTCCTGCAGCAGCTCCAGCGTCTCCATGTCGAGATCGTTGGTCGGTTCGTCCAGCACCAGAAGGTTCGCTGGCCGGGCCAGCACGCGGGCCAAAAGCAGCCGCGCGCGTTCGCCGCCGGAAAGCTCGCGCACCGGCGTGCGGGCCTGCTCCGGCTTGAACAGGAAATCCTTCATGTAGGAGACGACATGACGCTGCTCGCCATTGACGACAAGGTTCTCGCCGCGTCCGTCGGTGAGGTAATGCGCCAGCGTCTCCTGCGGATCGACGGCCTCGCGCTTCTGATCGAGCGTCGCAATCTCGAGATTGACGCCAAGCCGCACGGTGCCGGCGTCCGGCGCCAGCTCGCCGGTCAGCATCTTCAACAATGTCGTCTTGCCGGCGCCGTTCGGGCCGACCAGGCCGACGCGGTCGCCGCGCTGGATGCGGGTCGAGAACCCCTTGACCACGGTGAGATCGCCAAAGCTCTTGTCGATGTTCCTGGCCTCGATCACCAGCTTGCCGGATTCGGCGGCGTCGCTGGCCACCATCGTCGCGGTGCCCTCTGCGCCGCGATGGCTGCGGAAGCGCTGGCGCATGGTTTGCAGCTCCCCGAGGCGGCGCATGTTGCGCTTGCGCCTGGCGGTCACGCCATAGCGCAGCCAATGTTCCTCGCGCACGATCTGGCGGCCGAGCTTGTGCTGGTCGCGCTCTTCCTCTTCCAGCACCTGGTCGCGCCATTCCTCGAAATGCGCAAAGCCCTTGTCCAGCCGCCGCGTCTGGCCGCGGTCCAGCCAGACAGTGGCGCGCGTGACGCGCTCGAGAAAGCGGCGGTCATGCGAGATCAGGATAACCGCGGAGGAGGTGCGGGCGAGCTCTTCTTCCAGCCATTCAATCACCGAAAGGTCGAGATGGTTGGTCGGCTCGTCGAGGAGCAGGATGTCGGGTTCCGGTGCCATGACGCGGGCAAGGGCGGCGCGGCGCGCCTCGCCGCCGGACAGGTCGTTCGGCCGCTCCTCGCCGGTCAGGCCAAGATGGTCCATCAGATAGGTGGCGCGATGCGGATCGTCGGCCGGGCCAAGGCCCGCCTCGACATAGGCGCGCACGTCGGCGAAGCCGTCCATGTCCGGCATCTGCGGCAGATAGCGGACGGTCGCCGAAGGCTGGCGGAACACCTCGCCGTCCTGCGGCTCGATCATCCCTGCGGCGATCTTGAGCAGCGTCGACTTGCCCGAGCCGTTGCGTCCGACCAGCGCGATCTTCTCGCCGGCGGATGCGCTGAGCGCCGCGCCGTCGAGCAGCGGGGTGCCGCCGAAAGTCAGTTTAATGCCGTCGAGGTTGAGGAGTGGCGGCGCCATGTCAACTTTCTGGAAGAGGATAGGGGTGGGCCAGAAGCAGCGCCCGGCCGCGCTCCAGCGCGATGCCAAGCTGCCCTTTGACCTCATTTGATATAGTGAGCGAGGAACCGAACGCCACCTCGACGCGGTCGAGAGGCCATTTGGCGCCGGTGACCGTCAGGCCGGACAGGTCGGAAAAGCCGAGCACCGAAAACAAGGTGCCGTCGTCATAGTCGAAGCTGGCCTTGCTGGGCAGGATGGGAGCGCCTTCCTGCGCGCCACTGGTCAGCAGCACGGTCGTGCCAGCCTCGGCCAGCCGCACGGCCAGCGCCAGATGCAGGAAGGCATGGTCGGCGCGCTTGCCGCCAAAGGCGCCGGCCAACACGAGGCTGGTGGCGCCACGCTGAAGCGCTTCCGCTATGGCGAGCTCGCCATCGGTCATGTCCTTCTCGGCCGGAAAGACTTTTCGCGGCACGGCGGCGAGGTCATCCGGCAGGTTCGCCGGCACCGAGTCGAAATCGCCGACCCAAAGTTCGGGGACAAGTCCAAGCATGCGGGCATGGCCGATGCCGGCATCGGCGGCGATGACGCGCGAGCCTTCGATCTGGCGTTCGAGCCGGGGCGTGCGGATAAGCTCGCCGCCAAGCAGGATGGTGAATGTGCCCATGGCCGTCGCCCTTACCAGCCCGTCGGGCGAAACGGAAGCGGGATGCCGTGCGCTTCGGCTGCGAGGGTACCGGCGAACATTAGCTGCCCGGCAAACTTCCGCTTGCGCGCTGCTTCGGCCGGGCCTATCTGTCGAAACGCTCTAACGGGGTGCCGGACGTGATCCGGCTGAGAGGCGATCAAGCCAACCCGCTGAACCTGATCCGGTTTGTACCGGCGGAGGGATTAGACGTTTCGGACCATCCGGCGCCTCAATTCCTTGTCACTCGAACGAAGGAGGCGCCGATATGCGCGCAATACTGTCCCATCTCATTCTCGCAACCGGCTTAGTTTCGCTTCTGGCGGGCGTCGCGCCTGCCGCTGCGAAGGACAAGCTCACCGTCTATACCTATGAAAGCTTTACCGCCGATTGGGGTCCCGGCCCGGCGGTGAAGAAGGAATTCGAGGCCGAATGCGGCTGCGATCTCGAATTCGTCTCGGTGGCCGACGGCGTGGCGCTCCTCAACCGCGTCAAGCTCGAAGGCGCCGGCACCAAGGCCGACATCGTGCTCGGCCTCGACACCAATCTCACCGCCGACGCCAAGTCGAGCGGTCTGTTCGCGCCGCATGGCGAAGTCTCCGCCATCGACGTCCCTGGAAGTTGGAGCGACGACACTTTCGTGCCTTTCGACTATGGCTATTTCGCCGTCATCTATGACACGCAGAAGCTTAAAGTCCCGCCGAAGAGCCTGAAGGAGCTGATCGAAGGCGCCGGCACGGACAAAATCGTCATCCAGGACCCGCGCACCTCGACGCCCGGTCTCGGGCTGCTTTTGTGGGTGAAGTCAGTCTATGGCGACAAAGCGCCGGAGGCTTGGGCAAAGCTCAAGACCAAGGTCCTGACGGTGACGCCGGGCTGGAGCGAAGCCTATGGCCTGTTCACCAAAGGCGAGGCGCCGATGGTGCTGTCCTACACCACCTCGCCGGCCTACCATATGGTGGCCGAGAACACCGAGCGCTACCAGGCCGCCTCGTTCGAGGAAGGCGAATACCTGCAGATCGAGGTTGCCGGCATCACCATGACGGGCGCGAAGAACCCGCTGGCGCAAAAGTTCATCGCCTTCATGACCGGACCGAAATTCCAGGATGTCATTCCGGAAACCAACTGGATGTTCCCGGCCGGCAAGACCGACAAGCCGCTCAACCCGGCCTTCGACAAACTGGTGAAGCCGACCAAGACCTTGCTGTTCAGCCCGCAGGAGGTCGCCGCCAACCGCAAGGCGTGGGTGGATGAGTGGCTGGCGGTGATGAGCAAGTAGGATCGCTATTCGCGCAAGATGATCGCTCTACGGCGCCCCCCTCTGTCCTGCCGGACATCTCCCCCTCTAAGGGGGAGATTGGCTGTCATCGGCGATTTCGCCAACTGGCAACGTTGCAGTGATGAGCGAGGCGCGGGCGCTGCTGATCTCCCCCCTTGTGGGGGAGATGTCCGGCAAGACAGAGGGGGGCGCGAAGGAACGCGGCGTTTGCTGAATTCCACCAAGGTGCAGCATGCAAGCCGCCGTGCACCCTGACTCCCGCGTCACCGCCGGCGTCGTCGCGCTGGCGGCCATCGCCCTCCTCATCGGCGGTGCCTTCGCCGGCCTCGCCGTCGAAGGCGCGCACGACCTCTCCGGCGCTGCCGCCGCCTTCGACAATTACCTCCTGCGCGTCGCCCGCTTCACGCTGTGGCAGGCGGCTCTCTCGACGCTGCTGTCGGTCGCGCCGGCGCTGCTCGTGGCGCGCGCTTTGTCGAGGCACCCAAGTTTCCCGGGACGCCGCCTGATCCTGCAATTGTTCACCGTGCCGCTGGCATTGCCGGCGATCGTCGCCGCGCTCGGCATCCTGGCGCTCTACGGTCGGGCTGGATATTTTGCCGGCGTCTTGGCCGGACTTGGCGGTGGGGATTGGCCGGGGATCTACGGCCTCTCCGGCATCCTTGTCGCTCATGTCTTCTTCAACCTGCCCTTGGCGACGCGCCTGTTCCTCGAGGCGCTGGGCACCGTTCCCGCCGACCAGTGGCGGCTGGCGAGCCAGCTCGGCATGGGTGCCTGGCCGGCCTTCCGGCTGATCGAATGGCCGGTGCTGCGCGCGGCCCTGCCGGGGATTGCCGGGCTGGTCTTCATGCTCTGCATCACCTCCTTCACCATCGTGCTGACGCTGGGCGGCGGTCCGGCCGCGACGACACTGGAAGTGGCCATCTACCAGGCGCTGCGCTTCGATTTCGATCCTACGCGGGCCGTAACAGTGACGTTTCTTCAGATCGCGCTCACCTTCGTCGTGGTCGCAGCACTCACGCGGCTCGGCGCCAACACGGTCGGTGATGCCAATCTGCCGGTCGCGCCGCGCCGCTACCTTTCCGCGGGCCCGCTCGAAACCGTGCTGAATGCCGGCCTCATCGCACTTACGCTGCTGTTCGTTGCCGGACCGATGGCGGCGACGCTGCTTTCAGGCCTGGAGGCCGATCTCGGCCGGCTGGCAGGCGAGGAAGCGGTGCGCCGCGCCACCCTCACCAGCGCGGGCCTTGCCCTGCTTGCAGCGCTTCTCAGCGTGACGCTGTCGCTGGCGCTGATCGCGGCACGGCGCGCGCTGGCCCTGCGGCGCCGGGCAGGCGGGGCCATGGGCCTGCTCGAATATGCCGCCGACACCGGCGCCGGCTTCGTGCTCGTCGTGCCGCCGATCGTGCTTGGCGCCGGCTGGTTCCTGGCGCTGCGCCACGTCACCGATGTCTTTGCCATCGCGCCGGTCATGGTCGTCGCCGTCAACGCGGTGATGGCGATGCCCTTCGCCATCCGCGCCGTTCGCCCGGCTTATGACGCGGCGAGCGAGCGCCACGAGCGGCTTTGCCTTGCGCTCGGCATATCCGGCTGGAACCGGCTCAGCCTGATAGACTGGCCGTCGCTCAGGCGGCCTTTGGCGACCGGCTTTGCCTTCGCCATGGCGCTATCGCTTGGCGATCTCGGCGTGATCGCGCTGTTCGGCAGCGATTCCGTGCAGACCTTGCCCTATCTGCTTTTGGCGCGCATGAGCAGCTACCGGACAGCCGACGCCGCGGGACTTGCCTTGCTGCTCGGCCTCGTCTGCCTGATGCTGGTGGTCGCCGCGGACTGGCTGGGGCGGGAAGGAAAGTCATGACGACGACCATCGACGGCATCGCCGCGCAAAAGGGTCTCCCCGTCGCGCTGGATGGCGTCTCGTTCAGCTATGGCGAATCCTCCTTCAGCTTCGACGCCGAATTCGCGGCCGGCAGGATCACCGCCATCATGGGGCCGAGCGGCTCCGGCAAGTCGACGCTGCTCAATCTGATAGCCGGCTTCGAAATGCCCGATGCGGGCAAGGTCCTGATCGGCGGCGTCGGTCTCGGAAACACGCCGCCTTCGGCGCGGCCGGTGTCGATGGTGTTCCAGGAAAACAATTTGTTTGCGCATCTTTCCGTCGAAGCCAATGTCGGGCTCGGCCGCTCGCCGTCGCTGAAACTCGGCGACGCCGATCGCGCCGACGTCGCCGAGGCGCTGGCGCGGGTTGACCTTGCCGGTAAGGAAAAGCGGCTGCCGCGCGAGCTTTCCGGCGGCGAGCGGCAGCGCGTGGCGCTGGCGCGCGTGCTGCTGCGCGACCGGCCCGTTTTGCTGCTCGACGAACCTTTCGCGTCGCTCGGCCCGGCGCTGCGCGACGATATGCTGGACCTTGTGGCTGGCATTCATGCCGAGCGCGAAATGACGGTGTTGTTCGTGACGCATCAGCCGGAAGATGCGCGCCGCGTCGGGCAGGACGTGGCATTTCTCGACGAAGGCACGATCGCGGCAGCCGGGCCGGCCGAGGATTTCTTCGATCGGTCTGGACCGGATGCGTTCAGACGCTATATCGGCGATCGAGGTGGCACCGTTGCCGGATCACAACATGTTGCCCGGAAGCGGACATAATTTATGGCCAAACCGGCAATGGGCGATCCGGCGTTTCCTTGCCTTGTCCGGGGGAGTATGGCTAGGTCCGGCCATGCTGGTCCGGATGGACCGTGATTTGCCGAAAGATTTGGAAAGGAAGCCGACCTGTCGAGCGGCGCTGAGAAGGTGTGGATGAAGCCGCTGGCACGATTTCTCGCGCTGGCGAGCGTCGCCGTGCTGGCGAGCTGCCAGATGTTCACGCCGCCGGACGTGCAGGAGAGCGGCTTCCAACCTTCCGACAAGCCGATCACCGTCGACAATGTCGTGGCCAACGCCAAGCTCGCAGAGATGGCGAAGGCGCAGCACCCGCGGATTCTCGCCACCTATGGCGGCGAATATTCCGACCCAAAGCTCGAACGCATGGTGGCCAAGGTCGTCGGCAATCTGACGGTGGTGTCGGCCAACCCGACCCAGACCTATCGCATAACCATCCTCAACTCGCCCAATGTCAACGCCTTCGCGCTGCCGGGCGGCTATCTCTATGTGACGCGGGGCCTGCTGGCGCTGGCCAACGATTCCTCCGAGCTTGCCGCCGTCATCGCGCATGAGATGGGGCACGTCACCGCGAATCACGGCCTGCAGCGGCAGCAGCTCGAAGCCGAGGAGGGCCTGGCGACCAAGGTGGTTTCCGATGTGCTCGGCGACAGCCCGACCGCCAAGGCGGCGCTGATCCGCGGCAAGCTCAGGCTTGCGCAATTCTCGCGCAACCAGGAACTGCAGGCCGACGCCATCGGCATCAAGTCGATCGGCGAGGCGGGCTATGATCCCTATGCCGCCGGCCGCTTCCTGCAGTCGATGTCGGCCTATACGGATTTCCGCTCGGTGAGCGGCGCCACCGACGCCAGCCTCGACTTCCTGGCGACGCACCCGAACACGCCGCAGCGTATCGAGCTGGCGCAGCGGCTGGCGCGCAATTTCGGCCCGCCGGGCGTCGGCACGCGCGACCGCGACGCATTTCTGGCCGGCATAGACGGCCTGCTTTACGGCGACACGCCGGAAGAAGGCTATGTGCGCGGCCAGACCTTCATGCATCCCAATCTCGGCGTCTCGTTTACCGTGCCGGACGGTTTCGTCATCGACAATTCGGCGGCCGCCGTGACGGCGACCGGGCCGGGCGACATCGCCATCCGCTTCGACGGCGTGGCGATCGACAAGTCCGTCTCGCTCACCGATTACATCCGCAGCGGCTGGGTAGCGGGGCTGGAAGACGCCAGCGTGCGCCAGGACACGATCAACGGCAACGATGCGGCGACGGCGCATGCCAGCGCGCAAGGCTGGCAGTTCGACATCGCGGTGATCCGGGCCGGTGGGCAGGTCTACAGGCTGCTGACGGCCGCGCCCTCGGCCAGCACTTCGCTGGACCCTGTGGCGCGCTCGGTCAGTGGCTCCTTCCGCGTGCTGAGCCCGGCCGAGAAGGCGGCGCTGAAGCCGCTGCATATCAGGGTCGTCACCGTCCAGGCCGGCCAGACCATGGGCTCGCTTGCCGCGCAGATGGTCGGCGTCGACCGCAAGCTCGATCTGTTCCGCGTGCTCAACGCCATGTCGCCGGGCGCGACTGTGTCGTCCGGCGACAAGGTCAAGATCGTCACCGACAAATAAGACCGACACCCCGCTTTCCGGCGGCCGCTTGATGGTGACGGCGTTTCGTTGAATCGCCATCACGATCCTTGTTGGAGCATGATGTCGTCCGAAACCGGTTCCCACTTATCGGGATCATGCTCTCTCGACGCTGCCGTTCGGCTGGCTGCGTCCACGCCATCGATGCCGCTATCTGATCCCGTCAGAGCCGCCGGTGCTGCCAGTATCAGTGCCGCCGGAATCAGTGCTGCCGGTGCCGCCGGAATCAGTGCTGCCGGTGCTGCCGGAGTCAGTGCTGCCGGTGCTTCCAGTGTCGGTGCTGCCGGTGCTGTCACCGTCGGTGCTGCCGCTGTCAGATCCGCCGCCGCGGGGCTCGGGGTGATCGCCGCCATTGCCACGCCAAGATGCCGATCCGGTGCCGTTCGGTATGCGCTTGGCCGGTATCTTGGTGACCGGTGGCGGCGCTTTTGGCGCGGGGGTACGGACCACCTTTATCTTCGTGACCACTTTGGTCACCACCTTGGGCTTGCACACCGGGACCGTCTTTTCGCTTCGCTTGGGCGAGAGACCGAGAATGGCCATCGAATAAGCCTCCTGCCGGTCGATGCCGGCTCGGAGGAAAGCCAAGGCGCGGGCCGGGTCGGCGGGCACGCCGTTGCGGCCTTCCTTGAAGATCACCGCAAGGTCCTTGGTGGCATCGACATGCCCCATCGCCGCTGCCTGGAGCAGCAGGTCCAGTCCCTTGCCGGTGTCGCGCTGGACGCCGACACCGTCGAACAAAGCGCGCCCCAAGGCAGTCATGCCGTAGGGATCTCCCTTGTCCGACGCCTGTGCATAGAGGCTGTTGGCTTTGGTCAAATCCGGAGCCGCGCTCATTCCGGATGCGGCGATGTAGCCGAGCTCGTACACGGCACGGACGTGCCCCTTATCGGCCGCCTCCTGGATCACATTCCTGGCTTCGTCGATCCGGCCCGACGCCAGCAGTGCCCGCCCCAACTCGTAGCGGAAGCGCGCAATGTCGGGATAGGACTTCACCGCCGCCTCGCAAGCTTCGACAGCTCCGCCGCCGATCTCGTTCGGCAAGCGGCCCGAGACAACGCCCTGCAGGTCGAGCGGCTCGCCGGCGGCTTGGTCGCAAGGGTCGACGCTCGGCGAGAGTTGCATCGTCGATCGCTTCGCGGCGCTGCCCGCGCGGATATCGAAGCCGACTTCGACGGGCGCGACCGAACCGATCTGCGGCTCGTAGCGCAGTTTGTCGACCTCGGCGGCCGTCAACCTCGATTGCGGCGAAAGGACACGGTCGGGCAGGGACAGCGTGCCGGCCGCCGGGTAGCTCGCAAGCTTGAGGCTGATAGAGGCATCCTTGGCCGGAAGCTCCAGTTTCAGCGGAACCGGACCGACGCCGAGCGGGACCTGGATATCGCGACGTCCAATCGCTTCGGCGGCGTCGGCCACCTGGATTCCGCGTTCCGCCGTCTGCTGGTCCTGCTCAGCTTCCGGCGGCGGCGCCGGTTGCTCCGCCCCGCGCATCAGCACGACGTCGTCGATCAGCGAGGAGTTCTCCCACGGAACCTGCTTGCCGTTGGTGGCCTTGACCACGTCGCGGCGGACGGCCGCCATCACCGAGCGTATCTCCTGGCCCGGCGCCAGCGCACGGCGGGAGAAGGACGACGAAAACGGGCTGAGGTCGCCGGACCCGTCATAGGCGACCGCCCCCGGCTCGGTGGCAAAGGCAATCAGCGTGTTCTGCGAACCCGTTACCTGCGCAAGGCCGCTGCCGCCGGCGACGATCAACTGGTCGCGCAGCCAATAGTCCTTGCGCGGGAAAGGATCGTTGCGGCAAGCGTCGAGGATGATCATCTGGACTTTCGATCTCGAGCGCAGCTGCCGCAATATGTCGTCGACCTTGATGGCCTGGACCTCCATGTCGGCCGCATCTTTCAGCGACGCATCGACCGGGATCAGGAAATTCTCTCCGCCGATCTGGAAGCCGTGCCCCGAATAATAGACGACCGCCAGATCGGCGCCGTCCGCCGCCGCCAGATAGTTGCGGAACCGCTCTTCGAACTGAAGCTTGGTCAGGTCCTTGGCGGCGAACACCTCGAAGCCGGCCAGCCGGAATGTCCTCGATACGTTTTCTGCGTCCTTGTCCGGATTCTTGAGCGCCGGGATTTCGCGGTATTGCGAATTGCCGACCACAAGGGCAACCCTTCGCTCGGCATGCGCTTGAAACGTCGTGAGACCCACGAGGATCAAGAGTGCAATCAGCGCGCAGCATCGCAGCATGGCAAATCCCCCATGTGGTGTGATCTGGAGGAGTCAAAAAGCCGATTGCGGCGCAACAGTCTGTTAAAGAGCTCACAATCCTAGTTTATCATCGAGGAAAAATGGCCCCGATGACGGCGTGTTATTTCTTATCTTTGAGTTTGGTCCCGGACTGACTTCAGGCGGCTTCCGCCAGGAATTCAGGGTTTTGCTTCACCAGCGCCAGCTTCAGCTTTTCCATGGCGCGGGCCTCGATCTGGCGGACGCGCTCCTTGGAGATGCCGAGCTGTTCGCCAAGCGATTCCAGCGTGGCGCCGTCATCGCTCAGCCTGCGCTCCTCGATGATGCGGAGCTCCCGGGCATTGAGCGCGCCGAGCGCGCTCCGCAGCCAGATAGCGCGGCGCTGGACGTCGATCCTCTCGCCGACGATCTCGTCGGGAAGCGGATCTTCGGAAACCAGGAAATCCATCCGCTCGGCAGCGCCGTTCTCGTCGGCCAAAGGCGCGTTGAGCGAGCTGTCGGGGGAAGACAGGCGCGAATCCATCATCGCCACGTCGGCCTCCGGCACGCCCAGCGCCGCCGAGACCTCGCGGTAGAGCGAGGCATTGGAGAGAGGCTCGGCGCCGTTGGCGAGGCGCGCGCGCAGACGCCTGAGATTGAAGAACAGCGCCTTCTGCGCGGAACTGGTGCCGCCGCGTACGATCGACCAGTTGCGCAGGATGTAATCCTGCATCGAGGCGCGGATCCACCAGGTGGCATAGGTCGAGAAGCGTACTTCGCGCGCGGGTTCGAAACGGGCGGCCGCCTCGAGCAGGCCGACATGCCCCTCCTGAATGAGATCGCCGAGCGGCAGGCCGTAATGGCGAAATTTCGAGGCCATGGAGATCACAAGGCGCATATGGGCGACAGTGATCCTGTGCAGCGCATGCTGGTCGTTCTCTTCCTTCCAACGAAGCGCAAGGACATGCTCCTCGTCGCGCTCGAGGTATGGAGCCTTCATTGCCGCCCGGACCAATGTCCGTCCTGCCGCGTCTTCGATCATGCCGGCTCCTTTTGCGACGATTGCGCGTATAGCGGTTGAAAAGATGCCGCCGCGCCCTACAACAGCCATGCAACGTGTCAGGCGCATGGATGGTTCCGCCGCCCGAGGCGGGTAGATGGTGCCGACGGAAGCATTCTGTATCTGCCGGGAAGCCTTCTGGTGAATTCTCGGCGGTTTAGAGAATCAGATTTCTGGCAGAGCCGATTTTTGAAATCTGGTTCTTTATTTTGCAGCCTTCTATCTGCCAGTTTGCGGCTCGCACAGTCGCGCCGGGACACCGGTCAAAACGGGATCACAGAAAAATGAAATGGCTCAAACCGCTTCTTCTCGCCGGAACGCTGCAGGTTCTGGCGATCACCGCCGGCTATGCCGGCGCCAATCTCGACCAGATCAAGCAGGCCGGGGTGCTCAAGGTAGGCACTGAGGGCACCTATGCGCCCTTCACCTATCACGATGAGTCCAACGCGCTGGTCGGCTTCGACGTCGAGATCGCCAAGGCCATCGGCGACAAGCTCGGCGTCAAGGTTCAGTTCCTTGAAGGCAAGTGGGACGGCCTGATCGCCGGCCTCGACGCCAACCGCTACGACGCCGTCATCAACGAGGTCGGCATCACCGATGCGCGCAAGGCCAAGTATGATTTCTCCGATCCCTACATCGCCTCGAAGGCGGTGCTGATCGTGCGCGGCGACAACACCGACATCAAGACCTTCGCCGATCTCAAGGGCAAGAAGTCGGCGCAGTCGCTGACCTCCAATTTCGGCAAGCTCGCCGAGAAGAACGGCGCCGAGCTCGTCGGCACCGACGGGTTCGACCAGTCGATCCAGCTTCTGCTCACCGGCCGCGCCGACGCCACGATCAATGACAGCCTGTCCTTCCTCGATTTCAAGAAGCACAAGCCGGACGCCAATGTGAAGATCGCGGCGCAGGAAGAGAATGCCGATTATTCCGGCGTGATCGTGCGCAAGGGGGATCCGGAGCTGGTCGCGGCCATCAACAAGGCGCTGGCCGACATCAAGGCCGACGGCACCTACCAGAAGATCGCCGACAAGTATTTCGGCCAGGACGTTTCGAAGTAAGGCAATCGTCTCCTTGCTCGGATACCGGCGGGCCGTCTTCGACGGCCCGCTGTTTTTGCACGGCATTCATCGGGGTCGTCTTTGACGGCCCGCCGGGTTTTGCATGATAGTCGGTCCATACGGGGGACGCGCCGCCGTATCTGGAAGGGAGAAGCGCTTCGTGCCGCACTGGCTGCAATTGATGCTGGAATCGTTGCCGACGCTGTTGTGGGCGGCGCTGATCTTCACCGTGCCGCTGACGCTCCTGTCCTTCGCGCTTGGGCTCATCGCCGGACTGGTGACGGCGCTGATCCGGCTGTTCGGCCCGAAGCCGCTGGTCGCGATGGTGCGCTTCTATGTCTGGATTTTTCGCGGCACGCCGCTGCTCGTTCAGTTGTTCCTGATCTTCTACGGCCTGCCGTCGGTCGGCATTCTGCTCGATGCCTTTCCCGCCGCTCTGATAGGCTTCACGCTCAACATCGGCGCCTATACGTCTGAGATCATCCGGGCCGTCATCGGCTCGGTGCCGAAGGGGCAGTGGGAAGCTTCCTATTCGATCGGCATGACCTGGAGCCAGGCGATGCGGCGCACCATCCTCCCACAGGCGGGCCGCGTTGCTGTCCCGCCGCTTTCCAACACCTTCATCTCGCTGGTCAAGGATACCTCGCTGGCGGCGGCAATCACGGTGCCCGAGATGTTCCAGGCCGCGCAGCGCATCGTCGCGACCACCTATGAGCCGCTGATCCTCTATGTCGAAGCGGCCGCGCTCTATCTCGCGTTGAGCTCGGTTCTGTCGGCGCTGCAGGCGCGGCTGGAAGTGCGGCTAAACCGCTATGGCGGGTTCCTGGAGGCCAACGCATGATCGGCCTCAGCAACATCGAAAAGCGCTTCGGCGACAATCTTGTGCTGAAGGGCGTGACCGTCACCCTCGACGAGGGCAGCGTGACTGCGCTGGTCGGCCCTTCCGGCGGCGGCAAAAGCACGCTCTTACGCTGCATCAACCTGTTGGAAATCCCGACGTCCGGGTCCCTGCGCATCGGCGACGAGACGCTTGCGTTCCATCCGGGTGGCAAGGTGCCGGCCAAGCATATCCAGCGCATCCGCCTGCAGACCGGCATGGTGTTCCAGAATTTTCAGCTTTTCCCGCATCGCACAGCGATCGAGAATGTCATGGAAGGACTGGTGACGGTGCTGAAATGGCCTGAGCCAAGGGCGCGCGAGCGGGCGATGGCGCTGCTCGAAAAGGTCGGCATGGCGGAAAAGGCCGACGCCTGGCCGGCGACTCTGTCCGGCGGCCAGCAGCAGCGCGTGGCGATCGCCCGGGCGCTGGCGCCGTCGCCGCGCGTGCTGCTCTGCGACGAACCGACCTCTGCGCTCGATCCGGAACTGGCGCAGGAGGTAGTAGACGTGCTCGGACAGCTCGCACGCGAAGGCACGACCATGGTGATGGCCACGCATGATCTCAGGCTCGCCTCCAAGATCGCGCAGGAGGTGGTGTTTCTGGACGCCGGCTCGATCGTCGAGAAAGGCCCGGCTTCGGTCGTGTTCGACAATCCGGAGCGCGAGCGAACCAAGCGCTTCATCGCCTCGCTCAGGCAAGAGGAGGCGCAGAGGGAAGGCGGCAGCGGGGTGTAGAATTGGGTACCAGAAACAAAAAACCCGGCGCGACGCCGGGTTCTTCGTAAACTCAAAAGCGAAAAAGCTCAGGCAGCTTCTTCCTGCTCGGCTTCCTCGTTGTCGGCCTTGGCGCCGCGCTTCGGACCCTTGTTGAGGTTGACCTCGATGAGGCGCACCGCCTCGGTCTCCGACATGCGGTTCACCGCGGCGATCTCGCGGGCCATGCGGTCGAGCGCGGCTTCGTAGAGCTGGCGCTCGGAATAGGACTGCTCCGGCTGGTTGTCGGCGCGGTAGAGGTCGCGCACAACTTCCGAGATCGAGATCAGGTCGCCCGAGTTGATCTTGGCGTCATATTCCTGGGCGCGGCGCGACCACATGGTGCGCTTGATGCGGGCGCGGCCCTGCACGACCTTCAGCGCGCGGTCGACATAATCCTCTTCCGACAGCTTGCGCATGCCGATCGAGGTCGCCTTGGCGACCGGCACCTTCAGCCGCATCTTGTCCTTCTGGAAATCGATGACGAACAGTTCTAGCTTGTGACCCGCAACTTCCTGCTCGTCGATCGCCACGATCTGGCCGACGCCATGCGCCGGATAGACGATGAATTCGCCGGTCTTGAACCCGTGACGAGCCGCGTTGGACTTCTTCTGCGGGGTGATCGTTGCCATTACGCCCTGAACTCCTTAAGTTGTGCAGCCGGCATCATGCCGGCTCGAACCCACGAGGTCGGCAAAGCCGACCGTTAGCCGCGCAACAGGATGAACCCACCGGAAAAGCCAAGGGCCGGCATATCGCACGAATGCGACCGCCTGCCCCAGATCGCTCTGGTCCGGATCTAAAAGCTCACCTTTCAGTGATTTGGGGCGTTAGCGCCATAAATCGACGTTGTGTCACCGGCATGTTTCGTTGATGTAACACAAAAAGTCGGAAGAATCAAGGTTTTGCTGCATTCGCTAACGCCAAGCGGCAGCGCTGCCCGTCAAGACAGCAATTGTATCGGTCCGGTTACGCCGCGTCATGCCGGTATTCCCGGCCGCTATATCAATCGCCTTCGCCGGGCTCCGCCGAGAAATATTTCTCGAACTTGCCGGTCTCGCCGTCGAAGGTCTTGGCGTCCGCCGGCGGCTCCTTCTTGGCGGTGATATTGGGCCACTTCTCGGCGTATTCGGAATTGATCTGCAACCATTTGTCGAGGCCGCCCTCGGTGTCCGGCTTGATCGCGTCGGCCGGGCATTCGGGCTCGCAGACGCCGCAGTCGATGCACTCGTCAGGATGGATGACGAGCATGTTCTCGCCCTCGTAGAAACAGTCGACCGGACAGACCTCGATGCAGTCCATATATTTGCATTTGATGCAATTGTCGGTCACGACATAGGTCATTGCAGGCTCCGGAACGTCCCATTTTGCTGGGCTTTTCGGCTGAGGTAACGCCTTTGCCCGCCGCATGCAAGGGCAGGGATTGCAGGCGCAGCCGGTGTCGCGGAATGGAATTCCAGCCGGAAAGCTTCGGCCAAGTCCTCCAGCCCAACCGTTGCGCAGTTTTCCTGGAATTGCTGCAGCCGTGCCGCGGCCCGGCTATATCTCAGTCGTCGCCGAGCAGCCGGTCGGTCTGCCGCCGCTCGCGTTTGGTCGGGCGGCCGCTGCCGGCCTCGCGCAAGGCTGGAACGGCGTCCGGAACCGCCTCGCCTTTGGGTGCCGGCGCCGGCGACAGATCCTCGTAAAGCAGCCGCGCCTCGTCGGCCGGGCCGCGCCTGGCGCCACAGTTCAGCACCTTCCAGACGAGGATACGGCGCTCGAGCATGATGGTGAGCACGTCGCCGGGCTTGACCAGATCCGACGCCTGCGCTGCTTTGTCGCGATTGATGCGGACGCGTCCCGCGACGACGACCTTTGCCGCCAAGGACCGCGACTTCACCGCGCGCGAGAAGAACAGCCATTTGTCGATGCGTTGACGGCCTTCTCCAACCATCGCGGCTAGCTTTGGTAGAGCATGATCTTATCCGAAAATCGGTTCCCACTTTTCGCTGACGCGGTCCTTCGGTTCGGGATCATGCTGGTTCTTTGATGGAGCATGATCTCGCCCGAAAACCGGGTCCCACTTTTCGGGATCATGCTCTAGCCTATTTCTTCAGCTGGTCGCGCAAGGCGGCGAGCTTGGCGAAGGGCGAATCCGGATCGAAGCGCTGCGGACGTTCCTCGCGCGGCTTGCCCTGGAAGGCTGGCTTGCCGCCCGGGGCGTTGCCCTTGCCGTCCTGCCTGCCGCCCTTCCAGTCCGGCCGGCCTTCGCGGCGTTCGCCTTGCGGCTTGCCTTCGCGCCGTTCAGCGCCCTCACGCCGGTCGCCCGTCTCGGGCCTCGGCTTGAACTTCGAGCGGTCGAAGCGCGGCTTGCCGGCGCCTTCGCGCTGCTCGCGGCGGCCTTCCTGGGCGGGCCGATCGCCGGGCTGACCGCTTGCGGCGCCTGTCTCGCGTGCGGGCTGGGCGCCGCGCGGGCGATTGTCGCGACGGTTGTCGTGGCGATGGCGCGGACGCTGATGGTCGAAACGCGCCTGGCGCCACAGGAGCACAGGTTTTGGTTCCTCGGCTTCGGCTGGCGCCTCGCCGCCAGCACTACCCTCCACCTGGTGGTGGGGGGAGGTAAGAGCGTCGGCGCTTTCGGCCGACTCGGGCGCTGCCGCAATGTCCACCGCTGCGGCGTCTTCCACCGCTGCGGCCTCTTCCGTAACCGCGGCCGGAGCTTCTGCCGGCTCTGCCGTGGCAGGTTCCACCGCCACTTCCGCGACGGCTTCGGCCGGAGCTTCGGCGGCAGCCGGCTCCGAGCTCTCGACCGTTGCCTCCGCGACCGTATCGGTTGCCGCGGCTTGTGCCTCTGCCTCCCGCGCGGCGCGCGCGGCATTATCCGCGGCGAGCTTGGCCGCGGCCGCTTCGCGGGCGGCGTCGTCCAGCGCGTCGAGCTTCGCCTTAACCTCGGCGGCCGGCTTGGCCTCCGAGCGATAGCCGAGACCTTTCAGGATCTCCTCCATGTCGTCGGCCGTGGCGCCGAGGATCGACATCATCGGCGGCGTCACCATGAAGGCGTGACCGTCATAGGCGCCGTCCGGACGCTGGCCGAGGCCGGGCTTCCAGTTGGTCGCCGGGCGGATGAGGTCGGCAAGCCGCTCGAGGATATCGACGCGCACGGCGCGGCGGCCGAGATTGCGGTAGCCGGCGAGCTTGTAGAAGGTCTTGTCGAAGGCCGGGTCGATAACGACCGAGGTGCGGCCGGAAGCCAGCGCATGCACCACATCGCCGAAGCCGGGCTTGTCCTTGCCGTCGTTCTTCAGCGCCCACAGCAACGTCACCAGGCCAGCCGGCGCCGGCTTGATCAGCGCCGGCACGAAGACATGGTAGGCGCCGAAGCGGACGCCGAGGCGGCGAAGCGCTGCGCGGCCTTCCTGGTCGAGCGACTTCATCTCCTCCGCGATGTCGCGGCGATTGATCAGGCCGAAATGCTCGACCAGCTGGAAGGCGATGCCGCGCGCGATGCCGGCGAGCTGGTCGGCATTCTTCAGGTCGACCAGCGGCTTCAAAAGCGTTTCGATCTGGAAATTGACGAAACGCTCGGCGCGCGCCGCGACCTTGTCGCGGGCGGGGCCGGTCAGCTGCTCGTCGGCAAGCAGAACCAGGCGCGGCTTCAGCGCCTCGTCGGCGGCGACCAGCGTGCCGATCGGCGCGCCGATCCAGCGCAGGACACCGTCCGAGCCCAAAGCCAGGTCGCCATTGGCGCAGGCGGCAAAGCGCTCGGCGCGCGCCTCGAACTCGGCCGCGAGCGCCTTTTGGGCGGCGGTGCGCACCGCCTTGGCGTCCTCGCCGCCGGCGCTCTGGTCGGCGGTGAAGCGGAACCCCTGCAACTCGCCGACGTGATGGCCTTCGACGAGGACGGTTCCGGACGGGCTGATTTCGGCTTCAGGCATGGTATTTTCTCTAAGGCGCCGCATGAGGACGGAAGTCCTGCGGTCTACGAAGCGTTTCGTCAACCGCTCATGCAGCGCATCCGACAATCTGTCTTCGATTTCGCGCGTCTTTTCCTGCCAGTGTAGCTGATCGGCCAGCCAGCCGGGGCGGTTGGAGACGAAAGTCCAAGTGCGGATCTGCGCGATCCGGTGCGACAGCGTGTCGATATCGCCTTCCGTCGTGTCGGCGCGCCGCACTTGCTCGGCCATGTAATTCTCATCGACATGGCCGTGACGCGCAAGGTCCATATAGATCGAGGCGATAAGATCGGCATGCTGTGCCGGCGCGATCTTGCGATAGTCGGGGAGCGCGCAGGCTTCCCAAAGCAGCGCCACGCGCTCCTTGCCAGTGGCCAAGCCGCGGATGTCGCCGTCGCGCGATAGCTGCTCCAGTGCCTGCGCATCCACCGCCGGCAACGCGCGGGTCAGCCCTTCGACAGGCGCATTGGCCTCAATCGAGCGCTTCAGCGCATCGAGGCTGGAAAAGTCGAAATCGGCGGTGCGCCACTGCAGCACCTTCGCCGGATCGAAATCGTGTCCCTCAATCTTGGCGACCAGTTCCTCGTCGAATGGGTCGACCTGGCCGGTGACGCCGAACGTCCCGTCGCGCAGGTGCCGGCCGGCGCGGCCGGCGATCTGGCCAAGCTCGGCGGCGGTCAGGTTGCGGTATTGATAGCCGTCGAACTTGCGGTTCTGAGCGAAGGCGACGTGATCGAGGTCGAGGTTCAGGCCCATGCCGATGGCGTCGGTGGCGACGAGATAGTCGACGTCGCCGGACTGGAAGATCTCCACCTGAGCGTTTCGGGTGCGCGGGGAAAGAGCGCCGAGCACGACGGCAGCACCCCCCTGCTGGCGGCGGATCAGCTCGGCGATCGCATAGACCTCGTCGGCCGAGAAGGCGACGATCGCCGTGCGCCGCGGCAGCCGGGTGAGCTTCTTCGAGCCGGCATAGGCAAGGTGCGAGAGCCGCGGCCGCGTCACCACCGACACGCCCTTCAACAGGCGCTGCAGGATGCCATGCATGGTGGCCGCGCCCAGGAGCAGCGTCTCCTGGCGGCCGCGCAGATGCAGGATGCGATCGGTGAAGATATGGCCGCGCTCGAGATCGCCGGCAAGCTGCACCTCGTCGATGGCGACGAAGGCGGCGTCGGTCTCGCGCGGCATCGCCTCGACGGTGCAAACCGAATATCTTGCGCCGGCGGGCACGATCTTCTCCTCGCCGGTGATCAGCGCCACCTTGTGGGCGCCGACCTTCTCGCAGACGCGCGCATAGACCTCGCGGGCGAGCAGCCTCAGCGGTAGGCCGATCACACCGGTTTCATGCGCGACCATGCGCTCGATGGCGAGATGCGTCTTGCCGGTGTTGGTCGGGCCCAGCACGGCCGTCACGTCGCGGCCCGAAAGGATCAGCGGGTGGGAGTGTTTCGGCTGGATGTTCATCGGCTCGGAAATAAGGTTTCTGCCGCCCGTAGTCTGAAGCACGGCGCTGCCGCCGCGTGTGACAGGCGACACATAGGGACTTCGGGCGTGAAGCGAAAGCGGAATGTTCCCTCGCGAAGTGGCTATGCCGGAGGGGACAGCCAAAATCGGCTGCTTGTTAACAGCTGGAACGAGTCTGGAACGAATCAGCGACGAATCGGTGACTCGTTCTGATTCAGGGTTTGTTCACGGCTATATGTGGATTTTTTGACGGTGAGTCTCACCACATGCTGAATCGCTGAATTGGCCCGATTCCTGCTTGGCCTCTGCCGGACCCGGGCCGTCGTTAACCTTTGCCGGGCAATGGTCAGACCCCGACCCGAGGGCAGACTTCAAGTTTATGAAATTGTTGATTTTTCTTAATCGCTTTTAACGAGTTCGGTGACGTTTGCACCGTCCACTGTTAACTTTCCGGCCAAAGCCGGAACGAATCGGCGACGAATCAGCGATCCGGCGGTTTTCCTGGTTTGTTCACCCCTAGATATGGTGTTATCCACAGCTTGCCCACCGAGGATTCACAGCTTGTCGCAGCGGTTATGCACAGAGCGTGGCTGCGGCCGTTAACTTTTGCGTGCCGAATTGAGGCAAGGTGTCGCGCCGCCTGCCGGCGAACAAAAAAGGCGGCTCCGGTGCCGGAGCCGCCTTTGGCGGCAAATGGTGCCGGGCGACCTACTGGGATGTCAGGCGAAATACTGACCGCCATTGGCGGAGATGGTCGAGCCGGTGATGAAGCCGGCCTCATCGGAAGCCAGGAAGGCGACGCAGCGCGCGATCTCTTCCGGCTCGCCGAGGCGACCGACCGGGATCTGAGCGATGATCGACTCCCGTACTTTTTCCGGCACGGCCATGACCATGTCGGTGGCGATGTAGCCGGGGCAGACGACATTGACGGTAATGCCGGCGCGAGCCCCCTCTTGAGCCAGCGCCTTGGTGAAGCCGATATCGCCGGCTTTCGAGGCCGAATAATTGACCTGGCCCATCTGACCCTTCTGGCCGTTGATCGAGGAAATGATGATGACGCGGCCGAACTTGCGGTCGCGCATGCCGCTCCACAAAGGATGCGTCATGTTGAAGACGCCGGACAGGTTGGTGTCGATCACTTCCTTCCACTGTGCGGGCGTCATCTTGTGGAACATGGTGTCGCGAGTAATGCCGGCATTGTTGACCAGCACGGAGACCGGGCCGAGATCGGCCTCCACCTGCTTGATGCCTGCGGCGCAGGCCTCGTAGTCGGCGACCGACCATTTGTAGACGGGGATACCAGTCTCGGCCTTGAATTTCTGGGCCGCCTCGTCATTGCCGGCATAGTTCGCCGCGACCGAATAGCCGGCGGTCTTCAAGGCGACCGATATCGCCGCGCCGATGCCGCGTGTTCCGCCCGTGACGATTGCTACTTTGGTCATGTGTGCTCCTCCCTGTTGATCGGAGGAGCGAGTAGGGAGTAGCGAATAGCGAGTAGGGGATTGAAGCCTGCTGCGCCGACGCCGTTTTCCCTATTCGCTACTCCCTCCTCGCTATTCGCTCAGTTCAGCGCTTCCACGCACATTGCAACGCCCATGCCGCCGCCGATGCACAGCGTGGCAAGGCCCTTCTTGGCGCCGCGGCGACGCATCTCGTAGACCAGCGTGTTGAAGACGCGGGCGCCCGAAGCGCCGATCGGATGGCCGATGGCGATGGCGCCGCCGTTGACGTTGACGATCGAGGGATCCCAGCCCATGCCCTTGTTGACGGCGCAGGCCTGCGCGGCGAACGCCTCGTTGGCCTCGACGAGGTCGAGGTCCTTGACCGACCAGCCGGCCTTCTCCAGCGCCCGCTTCGAAGCGGGAATAGGCCCCGTGCCCATGATTGCCGGATCGACGCCGGCGGTCGCCCAGGAGGCGATGCGCACCAGTGGGGTGATGCCGCGCCGCACGGCCTCGGCCTCGGTCATCAGCAGCGCGCCGGCGGCGCCGTCATTGATGCCCGACGCGTTGGCGGCGGTGACCGTGCCGTCCTTGTCGAAAGCAGGCTTCAGCTTGGCCATGGCGTCGAGCGTCGCGCCGTGCCGGATGTACTCGTCCTGATCGACTGTTGTGTCACCCTTCTTGCCCTTGATGGTGAAGGCGACGATCTCGTCCTTGAACTTGCCGGCCTTCTGCGCAGCCTCCGCCTTGTTCTGCGAGGCGAGCGCGAACTCGTCCTGGGTTTCGCGGGTGATCTGGAACTGGCGGGCGACGTTCTCGGCGGTGTTGCCCATATGGTAGCCATTGAAGGCATCCCACAGGCCGTCCTTGATCATGGTGTCGATCATCTTGTAGTCGCCCATCTTGACGCCGGCGCGCAGGTGCTCGGCATGCGGCGACATCGACATCGATTCCTGGCCGCCGGCGACGATCACCTTGGCGTCGCCGGTGGCGATCTGCTGCATGCCGAGCGCGATGGCGCGCAGGCCCGAGCCGCAAACCTGATTGAGGCCCCAGGCCGTGGTCTCCTTCGGCAGGCCGGCATTGATCGAGGCCTGGCGGGCCGGGTTCTGTCCCTGCGCGGCGGTCAGCACCTGGCCGAGGATGACCTCGTCGACTTCCGCCGCCTCGACGTTCGCGCGCGCCAGCAATTCCCTGATGACGACGGCGCCGAGTTCATGCGCCGGCGTGGCGGCGAAACTGCCGTTGAAGGATCCGACCGCGGTGCGAGCGGCGCTGGCGACGACGATGGAATTGGAAGCGGACATTTTCTTCTCCAGACTTCGAGGTGTCGTGTTTTGGGCTATCCTTGAAGACTTTCTTGCCGGTTCAGGCAGCCGAGTCAAACCGGAAATGGGCATGGCCGCCATGCGCGGCAAGCAGAGCGCGTGCCGGTTGCGGCAACATGACGTTGACCGCGCGGCGAATTTTGTCATGCCCTGCAGCATTAATTGATGCCGCAGTGCACAAACCGCTTGGAATTGTGAGGCTTTTGCGCGTATCCTCGATAAAGGGCGCAATCGTTACCGGCCGCTTACTCCTAGAGGTGCCGGTGTCCTGGGGAGGATACGGATGGCCGCAAAAGACGACCCGATCGTCATCAAGAAGTATGCCAATCGCCGGCTCTACAATACCGGCACAAGCACCTATGTGACGCTCGAGGACTTGGCCGAGATGGTCAAGAAGGGCGAGGAATTCACGGTCCAGGACGCAAAGACCGGTGACGACATCACGCACCCGGTGCTGACGCAGATCATCTTCGAGCTGGAGAACAAGGATGGGCAGAACATGCTGCCGATCCCGTTCCTGCGCCAACTCATCTCCTTCTACGGCGATCAGATGCAGATGATCGTGCCGAGCTTCCTCGAACAATCGATGATCGCCTTCTCCAAGGAGCAGGAGCGGTTTCGCGAGCAGCTCAAGGGCACCTTCGGGAAAACGCCGATCGACATGATGAAGACGCCGATCAAGGCGCTCGAGGAACAGACGCGACGCAATGTCGAGATGTTCCAGAACGCCATGCGCATGTTCACGCCGTTCCCGCCCGCCGGCGGCAATTCAGCGCCGGCCGCCGAGCCAGCGAAGAAGGAAGAGAAGGGCGACGATCTCCAGGAATTGAAGGCGCAGATTGCGGCGATGCAGCGCAAGCTGGACACGATGTCCTGACGGGTGTGCCGCCGTTTGGCGGCGGTCGCGAACGCAGGAGATTGGCGCAAAGGCCCATCCCTTCGTCATCCTCGGGCTTGACCCGAGGATCCATTCCGTGACCGCACCGTAGCGCGCAGCGGTGCAGAATTCTGTAAACGTTGCAACGCCTTAGCGTCACGGTATGGATTCTAGGGTCTGCGCGCGTCGCTTCGCTCCTTGCTCCGCCCTAGAATGACGACCTCAAACGCGTTCCGGCCAGTCTGCAAGTCATCATCCCACGCTAATTGGCCCGTCATAACGGGCGCGGGGCCTGATCGGCCTGTTGCTGGTCACCTGTTCGACGGCATGCGCCGTCCAGCCGACGCTGCGGCCGAGCGCGAACAGGCGGAACGGTGCATCGGCCGGCAGGCGCAGGCTGCGCGTCATCGCGGCCAGGGCAAAATCGATGTTCGGATGCAGCCCGGTCGCGGCGAGCACGGCGTCGCGAAGATGGACGATCCCGTCATCGATCTCCAGGTCAGGCAGCAGCGCTTGCGCGCGCGGATCGCCTTCCGGGTAGAGCGGGTGGCCGAAGCTTGGCAGCGGCCGGTCATGAGCGAGCCAGCGGGCAATCGCCTCGTCCGGACCCAGCCGCCCGGCATCCTCGACAAGCGTGATCGCCGCCGCGCCGGCGCCGCCATGGCGCGGGCCGGTCAGCGTCGCAAGGCCTGCGAGCAGGCAGGCGGCGACCGGCGCGCCGGTGGAGGCCGCGACGCGGGCGGCGAAGGTCGAGGCGTTGAGCTCGTGATCGGCCAAAAGCACCAGCGCCTTGCGGATGAGATCGGTGCCGGCGGCTTCCACCGACCAGCCCTGCGCCAGCCTGATATGCACGGGTTCGGAGCCCGGCGACGCGCCGAGCGCGGTTGCCAGCGCGCTGGTCGCGGCGGCGCCGTCCTGCTGCAGCATGGCCGGCCTGCGTCCGAGCGATGACCAGCCTCCGGCGGCGAGCGCCGAAAGCCTGGCGAAGGCGGTGGGCGTGCCGCTTTGCCGGGCGGCCGAAGGGGTCAACGCGGCGAACGATACCGGACGGGCGGAAGCCCATAGCAGTTCGGCGGTCTCCTCGAGCGTCGCCGTCGCCGAAAGCTCCACCGCGTCCCTGCCGCGATAGATGAGACGACCATGCAGCACCGTGGAGATTGACGTGGGGATCGCCGGCTCGCCCCAGGCGATGGCGCTTTCGGCGATTGCCTGCGGGCTCCTTCCGCGGTCGCGGCGCGTGGCGAGCGCGGCGATGTCGTCGGCGCGGTACCGGCTGCGGCGCGGGTCTGCTTCGTCCGGCTTCATGCCGATGCGGCCGCGGCTGACATAGGCATAAAGCGTCTGCGGACGGACGTTGAGCCGCTCCAGCGCCTCATCCCGGGTCAGCCATTCCGTCATTTGCCGCCTTACATTGATTATATTGATCAAGATTGATGCATTGATTGCGCAGCATTAATTGTCGTGCACCAAAGGTCAAGGAGACGGTCATGGCAAATGGGCTCGATGATGTTGTGGCGGCAGACACGGTGCTTTCCGATGTCGATGGCGCGGGCGGGCACCTCACCATCCGCGGCCATTCGCTGATGGAACTCGCCGGCCGCCGGCGCTACGCGCAGGTGGTGCGGCTGCTGTTCGACGGCTTCTTCGACGACCTTCCGAGCGATGCCGAACTGGAGAAGGCGATCGGCAAGGCGCGGGTTGAAGTATTTGACCGCGTCCAGCCGATGCTTGCCCAGCTGGCGCCGCTCGACATCTACAGCGGAATGCGGGCCGGCATGGCCATCCTGCCCGACGGTGAGGGGCTTGCCGATGCGCTGCGGCTGGTCGCGGCGCCTGCGGTGCTGACGCCGGCCTTGCTGCGCCTTGGCCGCGGCGAGACGCCTATTGCTCCCGACGAAAAAGCCGATCATGCCGGCGACATGCTGCGCATGCTTTCCGGCTCCGCCTCGCCGGCGCTTGCCAAGGCGCTCGACAGCTATCTGTTGACGGTCTGCGACCACGGGCTCAACGCCTCGACCTTCGCGACCCGCGTGGTAGCCTCGACCCAGGCCGGACTGACCTCGGCGATCCTGGCCGGGCTCGGCGCGCTGAAAGGCCCGCTGCATGGCGGCGCGCCGGGGCCGGTGATCGAAATGCTGGACGCCATCGAGGCCAGCGGCGACGCCACGGCATGGCTGCGCAACGAGATCGCGCATGGCCAGCGCATCATGGGCTTTGGCCATCGCATCTACCGCGTGCGCGACCCGCGCGCCGACGCGCTGAAGACCGTCGTGCGGCAGCTCGGTTCGCGCAGCGAAACCGGCAGCCGGCTGGCCTTCGCCGAGACTGTGGAGCAGGCGGCGCTTGAGGTGCTGAGGATCGCCAAGCCGCAGCGCTCGATCCAGACCAATGTCGAGTTCTATACCGCGCTTCTTTTGGAAGCGGTCGGCTTCCCGAAAGAGGCGTTCTCCAACGTCTTTGCCGCCGGCCGCGTTGCCGGCTGGATCGCGCACGCGCGCGAGCAGCAGGCGACCGGGCGGCTCATCCGGCCGCAGTCGCATTATGTCGGGCCGGTGCCCGATCTTATGGCCTGAGAGGTTTGGTTCCTCGCCCCCGCAAAGCGGGGGAGAGGTGGCCCGGCGAAGCCGGGACGGAGAGGGGGACGCCAGCAGTGAAGAAACGTCCCTTTCGCGCGAAGTGCCGGGCGCGCCCTCAATAGTTCACGAGGCAACGGTAGTTCGCGGGAGGAAAAAACTTCCGTCGGTCGCGAAGGCCCCTCTCCGGCCCGGCTTCGCCGGGCCACCTCTCCCCACTTCGTGGGGCGAGGAAAATCCCATGATCACGCTTGTGTGTTCGTGTTCTTGCCTTGGTCTGCCCTTATATGCTGCACTGCAACATAGGCTGACTGCGCCGGCTCCGTGCAAATGACGCAGCGGTAGGCCGACGCATCGAGACAAGGAACGCCATGGCGAAGAACGGCAAGGCGGAGGAAAAGAAGAAGATCAACATCGCGCTGCAGGGCGGCGGCTCGCATGGCGCCTTTTCCTGGGGCGTGCTCGACCGGCTGCTGGAGGATGGGCGGTTGGAGATCGCGGCGGTGTCCGGCACCAGCGCGGGCGCCATGAACGCGGTGGCGCTGGCCGACGGATATGTCCGGGGCGGCGTCGAAGGCGCGCGCAAAAAGCTCGACGATTTCTGGCGAGCGGTGGCCTCGAAGGGGCGTTTCAGTCCGGTGCAGCGCATGCCGTGGGACGTGGTCTGGGGCAACTGGTCGATCGAGAACACGCCAGGCTATTTCATCTTCGACACGATGTCGCGGGTGTTCTCGCCCTATGTCGCCAATCCGCTCGGCCTCAACCCGCTGCGCGATGTGGTGGCCAAGGAGATCGACTTCGGCAATGTGCGCGCCTGCAAGTCGATGGAGCTGTTCATTTCGGCGACCAATGTCGAAACCGGACAGTTGCGCGTCTTCTCCGACGGCGAGATCGACCTCGACACGGTGATGGCCTCGGCCTGCCTGCCGCAATTGTTCCGAGCCGTCGAGATCAAGGGCGTGCCCTATTGGGATGGCGGCTATGGCGGCAATCCGGCGCTCTATCCGTTCTTCAAGACGGCGGCGACCGAGGACGTGCTCCTGGTGCAGATCAATCCGGTGGTGCGCGAAGGCACGCCGAAGAGCGCCAATGAGATCCAGAACCGCATCGACGAGATCACCTTCAACGCCGGGCTGCTGCGCGAATTCCGCTCGATCGCCTTCGTCAAGGAGTTGATCGCGGCCGGACGCCTGCCGCATGGCGAATACCGCGACATCCGCATGCACCGCATCGACGCCGACGAGGCTTTCAAGGACCTCTCCGCGTCGTCCAAGGTCAACGCCGAATGGGCTTTCATCGCCTATCTGCGCGACCTCGGCCGCAGCGCCGCCAGCGACTGGCTGGAAGAGAATTACGACGCCGTCGGCCAGCACGCCACGCTCGATCTTTCAGGCGAGCTCGACGACGGCTTCAAGCCGCTGCGCGGCCCGGCACCCGGGCGTCGCGTCAAGGAGTTCCTGGCAGCGCACATTAAGCCAGAATCCGCGCGCCGCCGCGCCTGACGTCTTCCATACCTGTCAGCAAGTCCGCTCCGGCTGTCAGCATCTTCCCCAGCGGAACCGGGGCAATGCTGGATTCGGTTGTCAGGGCGATATAGCTTACCTGAACGTAAAGGGAGGTCGCGATGCTGCAAACCAGACAAAACGCTCTCGGGGTCAGGTTTGAAGCGCAGTGCAGGGCCTTCGAGAAGGAGCCGTTCCCGACGTTGGACGTGCGCAAGGATCGGCTGAAGCGCCTGCTGGCGCTCACTGAAAAGCACGAAGCCGAGATCTGCGCGGCGATCGACAGCGATTTTTCCGCCCGCTCGGCTCAGGAGACGCGGCTTGCCGAACTGTTCGTCGTGCGCGCGGGCATCAGGCATGCGCTGTCGCATCTCGGCGCCTGGATGCGCGAGCGCCGCGTCGCCACCAGCCTTCCCTTCCTGCCCGGCCGCAACCGCCTCTTGCCGCAGCCGCTCGGCGTCGTCGGCATCGTCTCGCCCTGGAACTATCCTTTCCAGCTCGCCATCGCGCCGGCGACCGCCGCTCTGGCCGCCGGCAACCGCGTGCTGATCAAGCCTTCGGAGCTGACGCCGAAATTTTCGGACCTGCTCGCCAGCCTTGTCGAAAAATATTTCGCCGCCGACGAGGTCAGCCTGGCGGTCGGCGACGCGGAGGTCGGCAAGGCGTTCGTGTCCTTGCCGTTCGACCACCTCCTGTTCACGGGCTCGACCGCCGTCGGCCGCCAGGTTGCGCTGGCTGCCGCTGCCAATCTGACGCCGGTGACGCTCGAGCTCGGCGGCAAGTCGCCGGCGATCTTCGATCCCTCCTGCGATCTCGATGCGGCGGTCGCCAGCGTCGCCTATGGCAAATTGCTCAATGCCGGCCAAACCTGCATCGCGCCCGACTATCTGATGATCCCGCAAGGCCAGGGCGCGGCGGTCGCGGCCAAGTTCGCGGCGGCAATCGCGAAGCTCTATCCGCGCCTCGGCGACAATCCCGACTATACGGCGATCGTCAGCGAGCGGCATCATCGGCGGCTGAGCGATATGATCGCCGAGGCGCGCGACGCCGGTGCCGACATCATCGAGGTCAATCCTGCGAACGAGAAGCTCGGCATCAGCGACCGCAAGATGGCGCCCGTGCTGGTGCGCAATGCCGGCGAGACTCTGCGGCTGATGCGCGAGGAGATTTTCGGACCGGTGCTGCCGATCGTCGAATATGGCAGCGTGGACGAGGCTATCGATCATGTGAACCGGGGCGAGCGTCCACTGGCGCTTTACTGGTTCGGCAGCGACAGCGCCAATCGCCGCAGGGTCATGCGCGAAACCGTGGCCGGCGGCGTCACGGTCAATGACTGCATGATGCATCTGGCGCAGGAGCGGCAGCCCTTCGGCGGCGTCGGCGACAGCGGCATGGGCGCCTATCACGGCGAGTGGGGTTTTCGCACCTTCAGCAAGGAAAAGCCGATCTTCATCCAGTCGAAGCTCAGCGCCGGCGGCCTGCTGCGCCCGCCCTATGGCAAGACATTCGAGCGTCTTTTCCGGCTGCTGAAGCTCATCACTTGACAGCTTCAGCCCGGGAATGGCGGGGACGGAACCGCGGTCAACGCGGATGATCGGCGCTTCATATGGGAGCTTTCCGCATCATCCTGACGGCTGCTGCCAGTAACGTCAGGGAAGCCATGGAAAACTATTGGCGCGCCGGAAAAAAGCGCAGCCGTCTGGCAGAAAAGCTTGGATTTGTCGAGGAACCACGTTCCACTTCGCAATGCTACCACAACTTTTCCGACTATATTGCGCCGCAACTTTCAGGTAGAAGCTGCGCTTCGCCGATCACGGCAAATTGAACTAGGCCCCGCGCACACCCATATCGGCCGCGCGCCCGAAGTCGGAAGCGCCGACCTCGCCAGGTCCTGCAACGGAAAAAATGACGATGCCGAAAATCAGGTTTCACAAGCTTGCTGCCATTGTCGTGCTCATCGGATTCGCGGCCTGGATGGGCACGGGTGAGTTTTCGTCCGTCGGTAGCGCCGCCGACAAGTCGGTCGCCACGGACAAGCACGCCGACGCCGGCAAGCCCGCTCAGCCGGAGGCCACCAAGCAGGACGCCGCGCAAGCCGAGCCCAAGGCCGCGTTGCGCACGGTCGCGGTGGTGACGCCGCCGCGCAAGACCTATGCGCGCGCCATCCGCATCTCCGGCCTGACCGAGGCCGACAAGCGGGCCGTGCTGGCGACGCGCGTCGCCGGCGTCATCGAGAAGTTGCCGGTCAAGCAGGGCGACCGCGTCAAGACCGGCGACCTCGTGCTGATGCTCGCGGCCGAGGAGAAGATCTCCAACGTCGACAATGCCAAGCAATTGCTGGCGCAGCGCAAAGCCGAGCTCGATGCCGCCGAGCGGCTGGCCAAGACCGGCAATCTGCCGAAGCTGCAGCTCGATACCGCCCGCTCCAACCTGACGCTGGCGCAATCGCAGCTGGACACCGCGCAGGCGGAGCTCGACCGCAACGAGGTCAAGGCGCCATTCGACGGCGTCATCGACCGCATCCCGGTGGAGCTCGGCAGCTCGGTGATGCAGGGCGGCGAGGTGGCGACAGTCCTGAAGCTCGATCCGGTCATCGCCCGCGGCGAGATCAGCGAGCGCGACCTGCGCTACGTCAAGATCGGCGACGAGGCCGATGTCCGCCTCGTCAACGACCAGAAGGTCACCGGCACCGTGCGCTACATCAGCCGCGATGCCTCGGCGCAGACCCGCACCTTCCGCGTCGAGGTGGCGATACCCAATCCCGACGGCTCCATCCCCGCCGGCATGACGGCCGAGATCGCGCTCAGCGCCGAGCCGACCAACGCGGTCATGCTGCCGCGTTCGGTGGTGACGCTCGGCGACAAGGGCGACCTCGGCATTCGCGCCGTCGGCAAGGACGACAAGGTGGCGTTCTTTCCGATCGACCTGGTCGACGACACGCCGCACGGCCTGGTGCTGGGCGGCATTCCGCAAGATGCGCGCATCATCGTCGCCGGCCAGGAGCTGGTGAAGGAGGGCGATCCGGTGAAGCCCGTCGAGGCCGACCAGGCGACCATCAACAAGCTGATCGGCGAAGCCACCGCCGGCACGCAGTAAAGCAGGACCCGTCCGTCGCCGGACCAATCCGGCGATGGCAGTCCGCAGCCCCCCGAAGCATAACAGGCCGTAGTCATGGATATCGTCAGACTCGCCATCAACAACGCTCGCCTCACGATTTCGGCGCTGCTGTTCCTGGTCGTCGCGGGCTGGGTCGCCTACCAGTCCACGCCGAAGGAAGCAGAGCCCGACGTTCCGATTCCGATGATGTATGTCAGCCTGATCTATCAGGGCATCTCGCCGGAGGATTCCGAGCGCCTGCTGCTCAGGCCGATGGAAAGCAAGCTCAAGAGTCTCAAGGGGCTCAAGGAGATGCGCTCAGCCGCCTTCCAGGGCGGCGGCTATGTGCTGGTCGAATTCCAGCCGCAGACGGATCTCGCGACGGCGCTGCAGGATACGCGCAGCAAGGTGCAGGACGCCAAGGCCGACCTGCCGCAGGCGGCGGAAGAGCCGACCGTCAACGAGGTCAACGTCTCGGAATTCCCGGTTCTGGTCGTCACGCTTTCCGGCGATGTGCCGGAGCGCGTGCTGACGTCGGCCGCGCGCGAGCTGCGCGACCGCATCGAGGAGGTGCCCGGCGTGCTCGAAGGCTCGCTGCAGGGCGCTCGCGACGACCTTGTCGAGGTTGTCGTCGATCCGGTGAAGCTTTCCTCCTACGGACTGCAGCTCGACCAGGTGATCCAGGGCGTCGCCTCCTCCAACAGCTTGGTCGCGGCCGGCAATCTCGAAGGCTCGGAAGGCAAATACGCGGTCAAGGTGCCGTCGCTGATCGAGACGCCCGAGGATGTCGCCAACCTGCCGGTGGTCGCCACGCCGAACGCCGTGGTCCAGGCCAAGGACATCGCGACCATACGCTCGACCTTCAAGGACGCCGAGACGGTCACTCGCCTCAATGGCAAGCCTGCGATCGCCATCGAAGTCAAGAAGCGCATAGGCGCCAACCTGATCGACACGTTGAACCACGTCAGGGAAGTGTCGGACACCTTTATCAAGACCATGCCCGAGGGCATGCATGTCACCTACACGCAGGACAAGTCGGTCTTCGTCAACCAGCTGCTGGGCGACCTGCAGAACCATGTGATGATCGCCGTCATCCTGGTGTTCATCGTCATCCTCTACGCGCTGTCGGGGCGGGCCTCGCTGCTCATCGGGCTTGCCATCCCGTCATCGTTCCTGATGGGCATCCTGCTGCTTGCCATGATGGGCTACACGATCAACATGATCGTGCTGTTCAGCCTGATCCTGGCCGTCGGCATGCTGGTGGATGACGCCATCATCGTCACCGAATTCGCGGAACGGCGCATGAGCGAGGGCATGCCGAAGGCGGACGCCTTCGCGCTGGCCGCCAAGCGCATGGCCGGCCCGGTCATCGCGGCGACGATGACGCGCATCGCCGCCTTCTCGCCGCTGCTGTTCTGGCCGGGCATCATCGGCGACTTCATGAAATATATGCCGATCACGCTGATCGTGACGCTGTCGGCCTCGATGCTCTACGCGCTGGTCTTTGCGCCGACTTTGGGCGCGATCTTCGCCAAGGCGCCGGAGCATCACGAGGAAGGCAACCGCGACGGCTGGTACATGGCGGTGGTCAAGCAGGCGGTGCGCTTCCCGATCACGGTGATCCTGCTCACCGTCGGACTTCTGGTCGGCGTCGGCTTCGCCTATTCGAAATATGGCGCCGGCGTCGAGTTCTTCCCCAGCGTCGAGCCGGATTACGGCCTGCTCTATGTGCATGCCCGCGGCAATCTTTCGCTGGCCGAAATGGACGCCGCGACGAAAACGGCGGAAAACCGCCTGCTCGGCTGGCCCGGCGTGAAGTCGGTCTATACCCGCGTCGGCAAGACGCAAGGCGGCGGCCAGGACATCCCGGAAGACGTGGTCGGCGTCATCCAGTACGAGTTCGTCGATTGGCGCGAGCGCAAGTCGGCCAACCAGATCCTCGACGACCTACGCGGCGTGATGGCCGGCATTCCCGGCGTCGATGTCGAAGTGCGCGTGCCGGAAGCCGGCCCGCCGACCGGCAAGCCGATCCAGATCAGGCTTTCGGCCGTCGACCCGGCCGGGCTCGACGACAAGGCGCGCGCGGTCGCGGCACGCATCGCCAAGATCCCCAATGTCATCGACATTTCGGACGGCCTGCCGCCGCCCGGCGTCGATTGGGCGATCGAGGTCGACCGCGCCAAGGCGGCGCAATACGGCATCAGCCCGACTTCGGTCGGCACGGTGGTGCAACTGGTGACCAACGGCCTCAAGCTGTCGGAATACCGGCCGGCCGGTGCTGACGATGCGGTCGACATCCGGCTCCGCCTGCCTGAGGACCGGCGCACGCTGTCGACGCTCGACGAGCTCAGGGTGCAGACCTCGCAAGGGTCGGTGCCGATCTCGAACTTCGTCGTGCGCAAGCCGGAGCCGACCGTCGGCATCCTGAACCGCATCGACGGCGCGCGCACCGTGGTCGTGCAGGCCAATGTCAGCGCCGGCGCGCAGGTCGCGGCGGTGCAGGAGCAGGTGACCAAGGCCGTCAGCGATATGGATCTCGGCAGCGGCATCCGCTGGAAGCTCGCCGGCTCAAACGAGGACAGCGCGGAAGCCAGCGCCTTCCTCGGCAAGGCTTTCGGCGCAGCGATCTTCCTGATCTTCCTGGTGCTGCTTGCGCAGTTCAACAAATTCACCAGCGTGTGGCTCGTCCTGTCCTGCGTGGTCATGGCGACGATCGGCGTGTTCCTCGGATTGCTTCTGACAGGCGAGGCCTTTGGCATCGTCATGTCGGGCATCGGCGTCATCGCGCTGGCCGGTGTGGTGGTGAACAACAACATCGTGCTCATCGACACTTACGACCGGTTGCGCGAGGAAGGCTGGGACAAGATGGATGCGGTGCTGCAGACCTGCCGCGAGCGCGCCCGTCCGGTGGTGCTGACGGCGGTCTCGGCCATCCTCGGCGTGCTGCCGATCGCCTTCGGGCTCGGTCTCGAAATCTTCCATCACGAGACGACGATCAACGCGCCGTCGACGCAATGGTGGATCTCGCTGTCCTCGGCGATCGTCTTCGGCCTGTCCTTCGCCACGCTGCTGACGCTGGTGGTGACGCCCTCGATGCTGATGGTGTTCACCCGCGCCAAGGTGAAGCCCGGCCAGCGCCGCGGCTGGTTCAGCCGCCTGTTGCGGCGCGGCAAAGGCAAGGTCATGACCGACGAGCCGCCCAGCGAGACGGGCGCGGGGTCGGCGGAGGCCTTCCCGAAAGCCGCGGAATAGAGCGTTTCACAACTCCAAGGAAAAAAGCCGCCCGGGAACAACCGGGCGGCTTTTTGCATTGTTCCCTCGAAGTTCAACCAGACGGCGAGGGTTTTTCATGACGATCGGCACAATTCTCGTAATTATCCTTATCCTGATCCTGATCGGCGCCGTGCCGGCATGGCCGCATTCGCGATCCTGGGGCTACGGCCCCTCGGGCATCATCGGCGTCATCCTGGTCGTGCTGTTGATACTCTTGTTGATGGGCAGGATCTGACCGGTTCCTCGGTCCAGGGATTTGAAAGGCTGCAGCCAGCGCAAACGCTGGGAATTAGCTGAAGCTTTGCCCAATCTCGTCATTCCAGGGCGGAGCAGCCGCGAAGCGGCGTCGCGGAGACCCTGGAATCCATTCCGTGAACTGGGCCGTGGGATGCGGCGAAGCAGAATTCTGCACTCTTGCTACGCTTCGAGGTCACGGAACGGATCCTCGGGTCTGCGCGCGTCGCTTCGCTCCTTGCTCCGCCCGTGGATGACGAGGTTGGGAGGCCTCAGCCAGTCTCCAAGGCATACGGCCTGCCAACGCAGACATGCCCGACCGATCCTTGTAGTTTGCAGCCGGGCTGCCGGATCGGCCGCTTTTTGGCATGCTGCGATCAGGCGGCGAGGCGCGACGCCTCCGCGGCGACGCCGATATCCTGCAATGCTTCCTTCACCGCGTGGTCGAGCGGGGTGTGCGGGATTTCGCCGATGACCTCCTCCAGCCGCGTCGAGACCAGCCGGTGCGCTTCGAAGCGCAGATAGGACATCGAGACGATCTCGCGCCACATGGCCACGAACGGGCTGCCGGCGCGCAGCACCCACCAGGGCATGAAGGAGAGCTTCAGCTTGCGGCCCAGCGCCCTCTCGGCCGCGGCCTTCATATCCAGGTCGGTGACGGCGTGGCCGGGGAAATTGATGGCCTCGTAGAAGCCTGTTTTGTCGAGGTTCTTCGCCAGGCCGATGAAGCCGACGGCGAAGTCCGGCAGATAGGCCCATTCATGCACGAGGTCGGCCGGGCCAGGCGCGGTGTAGGCGCCCTTCTCCATCTTGGCGACGACGATGAGGTCGAACCAGGAGCCGGAGCCGGTACCGCCGAAGAAATCGCCCGCGCGCAGGACAATGGTGCGCACGCGGCCGGCTTCGGCCTCGCCGCATGCGCATCCGCCGCGTGGCGGATTTCCTGCGCGAGGAACTGAAGCGCTATTCGGCTGGGACGGGTTCAGGTGCGAATTCGGCCCGGTGAGCGAGGCCGGCCATCAAGAGCACGACGACCAGCAGCGCGGACAGCGCAACGAAGATCGGGCCGAAGCTCGAATGCTCGGCGACGAAGCCGATTGCCGACGGCGCCACCAATATGCCGGAATAGCCCATGGTGGTGACGACGCTCATGCCGGTGCCGGACGACATGCCTTCCTGATTGCCGCCGGCCGAAAAGATGATCGGCACCATGTTGGCGATGCCGAAGCCGCAGAAAGCAAAGGCGGCTATGGCAAGGTAAGGCGACGGCGAGAGGCCGGCGACCAGCATGCCGGCGGCGGCGACCAGCGCGGAGCCGCGCAAGGTCGACACCGCGCCGAAGCGGTTGCGCACGCCGTCGCCCAGGAAACGCATCAGCGCCATGACCCCGGAGAAGGCGGCATAGGCCAGCCCGGCGACCGCGAGATCGGCGCTCAGTTCCTGGTGCAGGAAGAGCGCCGCCCAGTCGAGCACCGCGCCTTCCGAGATCATGGTGAGCAGCGCCATCAGCCCGACCAGATAGACGGCCATGTGCCGCGGCAGCGTGAACTTCTGGTGCTCGACCGCCTGCGGCCGGCCCTCGGCGATGAGATAACGAACGGCAAACGCGATGACGGCAAAGGCGATCACCGTCACCGCGACGGCATGGGCAAGATAGCCGTAATTCTGGATCGAGTAGCCGCCGAGCGCGCCGCCGGCGAAGCCGCCGAGGCTCCAGAAGCCGTGCGACGACGACATGATCGCGCGCGAAAGCCGCCTTTCCACCACGACGGCATTCGAGTTCATCGCGACATCCATGCCGCCGATTGAGCCGCCGAAGACGAGCATGGCAATCGCCGCCAGCGGAACGTTAGGGGCGAGCGCCACGATCAGCAGGCCGAAGCTGCCGCAGACACCGAACCAGCGCGTCACGCTACGCGAGCCGTGCCGGGAGATCAGATGGCCGCACCAGGTCATGGCAATGACCGCGCCGACGCCGAACAGGAGGATCAGCAGGCCGAGAGTGAATCGGGTGATGTCGAGCCGGGTGAGAAAAACCGGGATCTGCGGCGCCCAGCTGCCGGTCAAGAAACCATTGGCGAGGAAAATACCGGCGACGGCCCAGCGGCCGCGCGCCGCGGCCTGCATCGTGGTTTGCACGCTCATCGTCTGAAATCCGCCATGCAAAGGATTCGCGCGGCAAATTAGATCGATTCAATTTGTAGTCAAGGACCGCAGCGGGGAAGTGCTTGGACCAAGGGCGCGATCGGGGGTCGGCGTCGTTCGCGGCAGGCTGCTGCTTTGACGATTGCTGCGACGCCTCTCCGTTCGTCATCCACGGGCGGAGCAAGGAGCGAAGCGACGCGCGTAGACCCGAGGATCCATTCCGTGACTTAGGAGCGCCGCTACCATGCAGAATGTTCCCGGGCGGCGCCGATGCGACGATATTCTGGATCGCCGTGCTCTTCGGCAGTCGTCACGGAATGGATTCCAGGGTCTCCGCTACGCTCCGCCCTGGAATGACGAAGTCGCGAAAGCGTGCGTCGTCGCTGCTTAGTGATCCTTTGGCCGTCGCGCCTCGAACTCGGCCTTCTTGGCTTCCGACGCCTCGGTCTGGTTGAGCGCCTGCCATTCGGCATAGGGCATGCCGTAGATGATCTCGCGCGCAGCTTCTTTCGACAATGCCACACCTTCGGCTTCGGCGGCTTCGCGATACCAGTTGGACAGGCAGTTGCGGCAGAAGCCGGCGAGGTTCATCAGGTCGATGTTCTGGACATCGCCGCGCTCGCGCAGATGCGCCACCAGCCGGCGGAACGCGGCTGCCTCGAAATCGCGTTTCTGGTCGTCGTTGAGCTCGGTCATGGGGAACTCCGCCGTCGGTCTCGTCACACAGGCCCGGTGCGCGAGCCGAACATTTTCACCTGATGTATATCGGGGCGCCGGTCGATGGCGTCAACGATCGGCGCCAGGCGTTCGGCCCAGGCCAAGGCGCCGGCGCGGTCGGCGATCAGGTCCTGACGGATCTCGATCAGCGCATGCGCGTAGCCGTTGACGATGGCATGGCGGAACATGGTGTCGCCGCGCAGCGCGCCGTCATAGGGTTCATTGTCGCCGACGACGAGGGACTTGTCCTCGGCGAGCATGTCGATCAGCGGCCGCGCCACGCGGTCGTCTCGGTCCCACAGGACGCCGACATGCCAGGGGCGGACAAAACCCTGCATCGCCGGCGTGAAGGAATGCACGGAGAGGATGAACGGCGCCTTGCCCGAAGCATGGGCGACGGAGGCAATCATCGCCCCGACGGCGTCGTGATAGGGCCGGTAGAAACGGTCGAGCCGCCGCTCGCGCTCCTCCCGGGCAATCGGATAGTTTCCCGGCACCACGGTCCCGTCATAGAGCTGGCGGATCATGGTTGGGTCGTCCTCGCCCCGGTTGGGGTCGATCAGCAGCCGCGAGAAGCCGGCAAGCACCGCCGGCACGTCAAGCGCAGCGGCGAGCTCGCGCGTCACCGTCTCGACGCCGATGTCATAGGCGATGTGACGGTCGAATTCGGACGCCGGCAAGCCGAGACTGCCGTATTCGTCGGGGAGATCGCGGCGGGCGTGGTCGGCGAGAAGCACGACGCCTTTCTTGCGGTCGCCCTCGACTACGTCGAACGGCGTGAAAACTGTGGATCGGGTCATCGGCTGAAAAGGGGATGGCGGCTGCGATGTGCTATCGTCATTCCACGAAGAGGACGCCGGCGCAATGCCGTTGTTTGGCCAAGGTTTCCGCAAAAAATCACCGACCGAGGGAGAATTTGCGCGACGGGCCCTTCTAAATCGATTGGAATTGAACAAAACGGCGCGTTGACATGCGCCCGGAGTTTGCTGAAAAGGGCTTCGAGAGATGCAAATGTGGTTCGCAAGGGGATCTGCGATGGGTTTTGCCGGTCGGTTGCGCAAGCGCCTGGCCGTGCCGTTGCTGATCGTCGGCGCGGGTTTTTTCGCGATAGCCGCGACCTCGCCGGCCCGGGCCGACTTCCGCGTTTGCAACGCGACGCAAAATCTGGTGGGCGTCGGCATCGGCTATCGCGCCAAGGCCGGCTGGATCACCGAGGGCTGGTGGCACATCGAAGGATCGACCTGCAAGACGCTGATCGAGGGTCCGCTGTCATCAAGGTTTTACTATCTTTATGCAGAAGACGCCGAACGTGGCGGGCGCTGGGACGGCCCGATCAACATGTGCGTCGCCGAAAAAGAGTTCAAGATAGCCGGCGTGAATGATTGCGTCGCCCGGGGCTTCCAACGCGCCGGATTTCAGGAATATGACACGGGCGAGCAGGCCAGCTGGATGGTCCAGCTGACCGACGAGCCCGCAACGGGAGGCGCGCCAGCGACCCCCGCTCCGGGAACAAACAGTCAATGAGACGTAGCCGCAAGGTCAAGATCCTCGCCACCATCGGTCCGGCTTCCTCCTCCGAGGAGATGCTGAGAAAGCTCTTCGAAGCGGGCGCAGATGTCTTCCGCATCAATATGAGCCATACCGACCACGAGCTGATGCGCACGCTGGTCGGCCGCATCCGCGCCGTCGAGGCGGCCGTCGGCCGACCGATCGGCATCCTGGCCGACCTGCAGGGCCCGAAGCTCAGGGTCGGCAAGTTCGCCAACGTCAAGGAAGCGCTGGCTGTCGGCCAGACTTTCACGCTCGACGACAATCCCGAAGCCGGCACGTCGAAGCGGGTGTATCTGCCGCATCCCGAAATCCTGAGCTCGGTCGAGGCCGGTCACCGTCTTTTGATCGACGACGGCAAGCTGGAGCTGAAGGCGCTGAAGAGCGACGGCAAGTCGATCACCTGCACGGTCATCGCCGGCTCGGGCATTTCCGACAAGAAGGGGGTCAGCCTGCCCGACACCGACCTGCCGGTCGGCGCACTGACCGAGAAAGACCGCGCCGATCTCGACGCGGTGCTTGCCACCGGCGTCGACTGGGTGGCGCTGTCCTTCGTGCAGCGGCCGGAGGACCTTGCGGAGGCCCGCAAGATCGCGCGCGGCCGCGCGCTGATCATGGCCAAGATCGAGAAGCCGCAGGCGGTGGCGCGGCTCCCCGAAATCATCGAGCTCTCCGACGCGCTGATGGTCGCCCGCGGCGATCTCGGCGTCGAGATGCCGCTCGAAGCCGTGCCTGGCATCCAGAAGCAGATCACGCGCGCGGCGCGCCGCGCCGGCAAGCCGGTGGTGATCGCCACCCAGATGCTGGAATCGATGATCACCGCGCCCGTGCCGACCCGGGCCGAGGTCTCCGACGTGTCGATCGCCGTCTTCGAAGGCGCGGACGCGATCATGCTTTCGGCCGAATCCGCGGCCGGCGCCTATCCGGTCGAGGCGGTCGCCATGATGAACCGCATTGCCACCAAGGTCGAAACCGACCCGACCTATGCCGGTATCATCAATGCGCAGCGCTCTGAGCCGGAAGCCACCGGCGCCGACGCCATCTCGCTGGCCGCGCGCGAGATCGCCGAGACGCTGAAACTGTCGGCGATCATCTCCTACACCGCGTCGGGCACCACCGGTCTGCGCGCCGCGCGCGAGCGCCCGCAGGTGCCGATCGTGGCGTTGTCGCCGATCGTCAACACGGCGCGCCGGCTGTCGCTCTTGTGGGGCACGCATTGCGTCGTCTCGCCGGACGCGACCGACCTCGACGACATGGTCGATCGGGCCTGCCGCATCGCGCTGGAGGAAGGCTTCGGCAAGCCGGGCGACCGCGTCATCATCACGGCCGGCGTGCCGCTGAGGACGCCCGGCTCGACCAATATGCTGCGAATTGCGTATGTGGGGTCGGAGACCCATTAGGGCGTGTTGATATCCGGGTGAGGCCGGCCTGCGCTTCCGGCCTTCGCCGGCCGAAGCTCTCATAGGCTTCTCCGCTCCCTGAAGGTTACGGCCCTTGGCGCTTGAACCTTCGAGTTCAGCCCGGCGCGAGTTCTGCGTCTGGCACTCGGAGCTCAGGACATCTACCTGCGCCTTGCGCATCGCCGGCGATCCGGCCTTCCACGGTCTTGGCCATCGCCTGCAAATCGATCGGCGCGCCGGCCACTTTCGCAATGGCGCCGACCACGAGGTCGGGCGCGATCCAGTCCGGCTTGTGGCCGAGATTGTGGATCCAGACCAGTTCGGCGCCAGGAATGTCGTGTTCCAGGCCGATGGAATGGATTGTCGCGTAGACCACCTTGTCGCGATCGCCCGAAATGACGACCGTCGGCGCCTTGATTTCGCGATAGCCAGGCGAGGCGGCGCGGACATAGTCGTAGAGCTGGGCGACATCGCGGGCGTTGGCGCGGAAGGCGGACGGGCGCAGCACCAGCGGGATCGAGGCATTGTCGACATAGGAGTCCGGCACAGCGTTCGGCGAAAAGACACAAGACGTCGCGCCGCCGATCTGCAGCATGCCGGCCGGGTAGGCGAGCGTTTCGGAAAACAGCCAGCCGATCGCCGGCGTGGCCGTGAGCTTGTAGTACCAGGCGGTCGCGCCGCCCGGCCAGGGATGCGTGGCGGGCGAAAGGAAGATGAGGCCAAGCGTTTTTTCCGGATGCTGACGGGCGAAGGCCGTGGTGATCGCGCCGCCGAAGGAATGGGCGACGATGACTGCCTTTTCAATGCCGATACGGTCCATCAGCACGGCGATCGTATCCGCCTGCTTCGCCAATGTCTCATTGTCGCCGCGCTCCGACCAGCCGAGCCCCGGGCGGTCGAGGAACAGCATTTCGGCGCGGCTCCCGAGCAGGGGCCTCAGCGGCAGCATCTGGTCCTTGAGATTGGCGCTGGCGCCATGGATGAAGACGACCGGCGGCAGGTCGGCGCTAGCCGGCGCCGGGATATGGACGTAATGGATGCGCGCGCCATCGATCTCGGCGAACGCGCCGGCAGGCGGGCTGCGTCGCTCGACCAGCCAGACGCCGGCGCGGGTGACGCCGGCGAAGGCAAAGAGGAGAGCGACGAGGAAGAGGAGGGCGGCGCAGATGAGATTCATGAGGGGAATAGGGGAGTAGGGCAGTAGGGCAGTAGGGCAGTAGGCAGTAGGCAGTAGGCAGTAGGCAGTAGGCAGTAGGCAGTAGGCAGTAGGCAGTAGGCAGTAGGCAGTA
>NZ_JAIUHU010000013.1:0-162698 GCF_020165275.1 Mesorhizobium sp. Ca11
ATCGCCCACCAAGCACAACAGACTTCGCGGCCAAAACCCCTCTGCGAGCCTGTTCTCGCTAACTGCGCAACAGGCCCACAGGGGGGAGAAGAGAAAACCATCACCCCTTGACCGGCACCCAGATCTCCAGCCCGCCATTGCCGGTGCGGGCATCGAATTCGGGCCCGTAGCGCTCGAACTCGGGCGCGTCGGCGATCTCGTGGCCGGAGGCCGGCAGCCAGCTGTTCCAGATGGTGTTGACGGTGCGGCGGATGGTCGAGATGTGCTCGCGATGCGAGAATACCGCATATTTCTGCGCCGGCACCCGCACGCGTTGGAAATTTTTCGGCAGGTCGGAGAAGTCCGTCACCTCGACGCCGGCGATGTAGTCGAAATTGCCGGCGTCGTCGCCGTTGACGCAGACGCCGTAGGCGACATCGCCGATCTCACCCGGAATGTTGCCGATATAAGGGGTGAAGCGCTGCCACTGCATCGGGATGCCGGCGCTGGTCTCGCAGCTGTAGCGCTCGCCAAGCCCGGCGACGAGGAAGGGGCGGCTGGTCTCGAAGCGCGGCGGCTCGAGTGTGGTGAGAAGCGAACTGTCCATCAGAATGGGCTCCACGAGGTCGAGGTTTTCGGTCGAGCCTTGCGCGCACCAGCTCCGGCGTGGTGCCGAATTGCTCGCGAAAAGCCCGCGTGAACGCCTCATGCGAGCCGTAGCCGGTATCGAGCGCGACCGAGAGGATGTCGCGCGCGCCGCCGGCCAGCTTGCGCGCCGCTTCGCTGAGCCGCCGCGCTCGCATATAACCCATCACCGATCGTCCCGTGGCCGCGCCGAAGGCGCGCGTCACATGGAAGCGCGACACGCCGCTGCTTGCCGCTATCTCGTCGAGGCTGATGGCGTCGGGCAAGTGGCTTTCGACAAACCATAGCGCCTTCTCGGTCGGGTTCATGGCTCCTCGCATTTGGCGGGACGATACTAGCCCTACGCCGCCGGCCAGTTTGATCGAAATTGCGCTCTGGGCAATAATGGTGATGTGCGAGCCGGGTCGAGCGGGAAGGGCTGACATTGTGCACGATAGGCGGGAAGGGGTGTTCCCGATGACGACGGCGACGGCCGATCAGGTGTTCCGGTTTGGCGGGTTCACGCTCGACCTTGCCATGGGTACGCTGAGCGGCGTCAACGAGCCGCTGTTCCTGCGCCCGAAAGCCTATGCGCTGCTGTCGCATCTTGCCCGCAACATGGGCCGCGTCGTGCCGAAATCGGAACTGATGGATGTCGTCTGGCCGGGCGTCTACGTCACCGAGGATTCGCTGACGCAATCGGTACGCGAAATTCGCAAGGTGCTGGGCGAGGATATGGTGCGCACCATCTCCAAGCGCGGCTACATGCTTGCCGCCGAGGCCGAAGCCGCGCCCGAGATCAGTTCGCAGCCGATCGTGGCCGTCGTGCGCTTTCGTAACGATAGCGGCGATCCGGCCGACGAGGCGATGGTCGACGGCTTTGCCGAGGACCTGATCAACGGCGTAGCGCGGTTTGGCACGGTCACGGTCCTGGCGCGCAATTCGAGCTTCTCTTTCACCTCCTTCGGCCGCGCCGAGTGGCCGCAGATCCGCGCCCGCATCGGCGCCGACTATCTGGTCGAGGGGTCGCTGCGTCGGCAGGGCGAGCATGTCGTGGTGGCCGTCAGCCTTGTCGACATCGCCAGCGCCAGACAGCTCTGGGGCGACCGCTACCAGTCCCAAGGAGCCGGGCTGTTTGCCATCGAACGCGAGATCGTCGAGCAGATCGTCAGCCGCCTGGTGACGCGGGTCACCAATGCCGGGCTGGAGCGAGCTTCACGCAAGCCGGTGACCAGCCTCGCCGCCTACGAGCTTCTGCTGCGCGGTTTTGCGCTGTTGCGCGATCCGGCTCAGACCGACCAGCGCGGCGCCGAGGCCTTGTTCGAGGCGGCGATCGCCAAGGACCCGAATTACGGGCTTGCCTACTCCTATCTCGCTTTGGCGCGCTCGCTGGACGGGGAGTTCGGGCGCGCCAACGATGCCGTGCTGGAGAACGCGCGCGACCTTGCCGACAAGGGCCTGGCCTTGTCGCCCGATCAGCCGACCGGCCATCGCGTGCAGTCCCTGATCCGCCTCTATATGCGCGATCACGAGGCGGCCGAGCATCACATGCGCATCGCGCTTGAGCTCAACCCCTATGACGCCGACAGCATCGAGCAGATGGGAATGCTGCTCACCATGCGCGGCCGGCCGCTAGAAGCGCTGACCTGGCTGGCCCGCGGCATTCGCATCGATCCCTTGCATCCGCACTGGTACCAGTTCGACCGCGCGCTGGCGCTTTATATGATGGGGGAGTACCGGCAAGCGGCAGAGGCGCTGGAATTGGCAACGCGCCCGGCGCCCTGGATCCGCACGCGGCTGGCGGCCTGCTATGCCCAGATGGGAGATATGGAGAAGGCGCGTCGGCAGATCGCCCTCGTCGACGAGGGCGCTCCGTTCTCGCCGCTCGACTATGCGTTGCGCGGCGTTCCGTTCGAAAGCCAGGCGGATGCTGAGCATCTCGCCGAAGGCGTTAGGCTTGCCCTCGGCTAAATGCATGTCGCTCAGACGTGCAGCGGTTCCGAGACAACGTGCACCAGAACAAAGACCTAAAGCGCGTCGCGTGACTCCGTTTCAGCGCAACGCGCTTTAGGTCGTGCTCGGGACCAATCAATCGGTCACGACCACGATGTAGCGGCCCTGATAGGCGCGGTAGTAGGTGCCGCCGCAGCGCCAGACGTCAAAACCGTTGACCTTGGTACGGACGCAGCCGGCGGGGAGCGTCGCGACCCAGGCTGTCGTATGCCGCAGCACGCGCCAGGTGGTGGTGCGGCGGGCAACGCCCGCTGCGCTGTGCGGCGTCCAGGGCGCGCCGATTCGTGCCTCGGCAGTACTGACCAGCGACAGGGCCGGAACGGCGCTGCCGACGATCTCGACGGCGGTGATCGCGAGGGCGAGCAACGCTGCCGCCGAACGGCATTTCCTGAGGGATTTCATAGGCATGTTGGTTTCTCCAGATGTTGGTGAGGTCTAGTGGGAGGATGCAGCGGCAAGCCGGGCCGAACCCGCCAATGCCGCCAGGTGAGCAACCACGAACAGCCAGTGCGCCGCGGTTGTGAGGTAGCCGACGACGAGCACGTCGGCGGCGATGAAGAACTGCCAGAACAGAAGGTTCGCCGTTCCGAGCAGCACATGCACGGCAGCCATCACGGCATGCCAGATGCGGGAGTAGGCGATACGCCAGAGCGTCACGCCGATGATCAAGGCGAGCCCATGCGCTTCGATAAAGCCGATGCCGGTGCCGGGCGCGTTGTTGAGCAGCACGGCCTCGGCGCCGCGGCCGAGGAAGGAGCCGGCGATGTCGGTGGCGAGCCCGCCGACCGATGCGAGGATCAGGAAGCCGGCGTTGAAGCGAACCAGAAGATTGCCAAAGAAGGGTGTCATGATCGTTCCTTTCCGTGTTGGATGAAGGGTCGCCACTGCGGCATCCGCCGTGGCTGTTGGAGGAAGCGCCGGTCAGGCCGCCAGCGGTTGGGGCTCGGCGGCGGCCGTGGTCGGCTCGGCCGCAGGAGCGCTCTCGACCGGCGCCTTGATGCCGAACCAGGTGACGTAGAGCGTCGGCAGAAAGACCAGCGTCAGCACGGTCGCGACCAAAAGGCCGCCCATCACGGCATAGGCCATCGGCCCCCAGAACACGGTTGGCGCGATCGGGATCATGCCGAGAATGGCGGCCGCCGCCGTGAGCAAGATCGGCCGCAAGCGATGCGTGGTGGCGCTGATCACCGCCGCCCAGGGTTCCTCGCCTGCGGCGATATGCTGGTCGATCTGCGCGATCAGAATGACCGAGTTGCGGATCACCATGCCGATCAGCGACATCACACCGAGGATCGCGACGAAGCCCATCGGTGCTCCCGACAGAAGCAGCGCGCCGGCGACGCCGATGAGAGCCAGCGGAGCGGTGAGCAGCACCAGCACCAGGCGCTGGAAGCTCATCAACTGGATCATCAGCACGGTGGCCATGATGAACAGCATCAGCGGGAAGACCACGAAGATGCTGGCCTGCGCCTTGGCGCTGTCCTCGATCACGCCGCCCTGCTCGACGCTGTAGCGCGCCGGCAACTGCGCCTCGAAGGTGGCAATGGGGCTCGCTAGCCGCTTCGACACGGTGGTGGCGTTCTCGCCAGGTGCGACGTCGGCCTGGACGGTCACGGTCGGCAGGCGGCCGCGGCGCCAGATCAGCGGCGGCTCGGTCTGGTAGCTGAGCTTCGCGACCTGTTCGAGCGGCACCCGGCGTCCGCCCGAAGCGCCGATCGTCAGACCGCGCAGCGTGTCAATGCTGGCGCGTTCACTGTCCACGGCACGTGCGACAATGTCGACGAGATAGGTGTCGTCGCGCATCTGCGTGATCTTGGAGCCGGACAGCACTGCGTTGATCGTCTCCGACAGCTGCTGCGAGGAGATGCCCAGCGCGCGCGCACGATCCTGGTCGACATCCACCTTGATCACCTTGGCCGGCTCGTTCCAGTCGTAGTTGATGTTGCGCACGGCGGCATCGCTGCCCAGCACCTGCGCGAACTGCTGCGCGAGGCTGCGCGTCTTGTCCGGGTCCGGACCGCTGACGCGGAACTTCAGCGGCCAGCCGACCGGCGGGCCGAGCTCCAGCGGCGTGACGCGGGCCATAACGTCGTCGAAGCCGGTCGACAGCTTTTTCTCCAGCCGGTCGATGACCGCCTGGCGTACGGCGTGGCCCCTGGTGACGACCACGGCCTGGGCGAAGAAGTCGTTGGCGAGCTGCGCGTCAAGCGGCAGGTAAAAGCGCACCGCGCCCTGGCCGACATAGAAGCTCCAGTGGTCGATATCTGGATCGGCGGCGAGCAGCTTCTCGACGCGCTCGACCACGGCATCCGTCGACTTGATCGAAGCAGTGCGCGGCAAAGTGAGGTCGAGCATGACCTCGGGCCGGTCGGACTTCGGGAAGAACTCCTGGCCGACGAAGCCCATCGCCACGACGGAGAGCGCGAACAGTCCGGCCGTCGCCGACAGCACCAGCCACTTCGCCCGCATCGCCATTTCGAGCAGCGCCTGGAAACCGCGGGCGATGCGCGAGGGATGATTGCTGCCACCATGACCCTTTATGCGATCGGGCAGCAGGAAGACTCCGGTCAGCGGTGTGAACAGCACCGCAACCACCCAGGATACAACGAGCGCGATCGCTACGACAGCGAACAGCGAGAAGCAGTATTCGCCGGCGCCGCTCTTGGCGAAGCCGACCGGCACGAAGCCGGCGATCGTCACCAGCGTGCCGGTGAGCATCGGGAAGGCGGTCGAGGTGTAGGCATAGGTGGCGGCCGAGATCTTGTCGTAGCCTTCCTCCATACGCGCGATCATCATCTCGACCGCGATCATCGCATCGTCGACCAGCAGGCCGAGCGCGATGATCAGCGCGCCGAGCGAGATGCGCTGCAGCGAGATGCCGAAATACTCCATGGTGACGAAGGTGATCGCCAGAACCAGCGGGATGGCGACCGCCACGACGACGCCGGGACGCCAGCCGAGCGCCAGCAGCGAGACGGCGAGCACGATGGCGATCGCCTCGCCGAGGCTCTTGGTGAACTCGCCGACGGATTCTTCCACCACATGCGACTGGTCGGCGACCAGGCCGAGTTCGGCGCCGAGCGGCAGCTCGCCCTCCATTTCATGCATCTTCTCCTTGACCGTCTCGCCCAGCGCCAGCGCGTCGCCGCCCGAAGTCATCGAGATGGCGATGCCGACCGCCGGCTTGCCGTTGAAGCGGAACATCGGCTGCGGCGGGTCGGAATAGGCGTGCTTGACCTCGGCGACGTCGCCCAGCCGGAAGTAATGGCCGTTGGCATAGAAGTTGATCGCCTTGAGGCTTTCCTCGGAGGTGAAGCTGCCCGAGACGCGGATGGCGATGCGCTCGGGGCCGGCATCGACCGTGCCGCTCGGCGTCAGCGCGTTCTGCGCCTGCAGCGCCTGCGACAGCGTGCCGACATCGAGGCCGAGCGCCGCCACCTTCTGCGTCGAGAATTCGAGATAGATCTTCTCGTCCTGCTGGCCGATGAGGTCGACCTTGGCGACATCTTTCACCCCCAGCAGCCCGGCCCGCAGGCTGGTGGCGAGATCCTTCAACTCGCGATGGCTGAGGCTGTCGGAGGTGAGCGCATAGATCAGCGAATACGTGTCGCCGAACTCGTCGTTATAGAACGGGCCCTGCACGCCTGACGGCAGCGTCGGCTTGATGTCGTCGAGCTTCTTGCGCACCTGGTACCAGAGCGGCTGCACCTGGTCGGCGGCCACCGTGTCCTTGAGGTTGACGAAGACGACGGATTCGCCGGGTTTCGTGTAGCTCTTGACGTAATCGAGGTCCGGCAGTTCCTCGAGCTTCTTCTCGATGCGGTCGGTGATCTGCTCCACTGTGTCGTTGGTGCTGGCGCCCGGCCACATCGTCTTCACCACCATGGTTTTGATGGTGAAGGGCGGGTCTTCTTCGCGGCCGAGGCCGCGATAGGCGTAGAGGCCGGCAAGTGCGGCCGCGATCATCAGATAGACGATGAAGCTGCGGTGGCGCAGCGCCCATTCGGAAAGATTGAAGCTGGTCATGATGCGGTTCCTTTTCAGGGCGCGCGCAAGCGCGCTCCGCCGGCGCTTGCCGGCTGGCCAAAACAAATGACGGTTTGGGTAGTCAGCGCCCGCCGCTCGGGCACCGTCGCAATTCAGGCCAGGCTGTGCATGGTGCCCGGCACACGGTAGGGCGCGCGTTCGGCGGTCCTCGGTCGGATGGCGAGGCCGGCGAGATAGCGCTGGAAAACGGCGGCTTCCTGAACCGGCGAGGCGAGCGCGACATGGCCGTCCGGCCTCACCAGATGGGCTGCGTCGCGCTGTAGCCCGGCTTTCCCGGCTGCGTCGGTCCAAGCGAAGGCATGCACTGCAATTCCTGTCGGTGCGAGCATCGCCCGGAAATCGCAATTGACCTCGCCATAAACATGGATCTGCCAGTCGAGCGACCGCAGCGGCTCGAAATTGTCGCCGCCCGCGCCGATGATGTTGCAAGCGACATAGGGCAGGCGATCGCCGCCGCTGACCTTGCCCGCCACCCCCGAGCTGATCGGCCCGGCGCGATACTGGATCGCCGCCTGCGAGATCACGCCGAAGAAGGCGCGCGAGCCGATCGACGTGTGCAGGGCGATGTTCAGGATCTTCGGCATCAGGTAGCGCCGGAACAGGCCGACGAGCCGCGAGCGGCTGGTGATGAAACGGAAAGCGGTGTCGGTGCTCTCGATCAGCTTGTGCGCGAAGGCAATGCGTTCCGGTTCGTAGCTGTTGAGCAGGCGCGCATCGGCCCGGCCCTGTACGACCGCCGCGAGCTTCCAGGCGAGGTTCACCGCATCGCCCATGCCGGTGTTCATGCCCTGGCCGCCGGCCGGGCTGTGGATGTGGCCGGCATCGCCGGCGAGGAAGACGCGGCCGACGCGGAAGCGCTCGGCGACCCGGTGATGGACGCGGTAGGTCGAGAACCAGTTGACCTCGTCGACCTTGACGCCGGTGTCGCGCTCGACATCGGCGCGGATCGCCTCGAAGCTGATCGTCTCGTCGGCTTCATGCGCCTTCGGCACGATGCCAATCAGCCGGACCGAACCGGACTGCCGCACCGGCATGACGATTGCGAAGCCGTAGGTGCTGATCGTCGTGTCCATGCCGTTGCGGGTGATATCGCCGCTACCTTTCACGTCTGCGACGTAGAAGGACTGCTCGTAGGTGCCACCGGGGAAGCCGATGTTCAGCCCGTGGCGCACCGCGCTGCGGGCGCCGTCGCAGCCTGCGAGATAGGCGGTGCTGACGGTCTCGATCCGGCCATTCCTGCTCAGCGTGGCGATGACCGCCTCGCCCTTGTCCTGGAAAGCGACGAGCTCCGTATTGCGCTCGATCTCGACGCCGGCGCGCTCTAGATGCGTGATCAGCACGCGCTCGTGGATGTCCTGCGGCAGCGCGAAGGCGAAGGAGTAAGGGCTGATGCCGCGGCCGAAATCCGACAGCGGCAGCCTGGCGGCGACGCCGGCCGGCGTGTGCACGGTAAGCCGCTCGAGCTTCACGCCTGCCGCCAGCACGTCGTCGACGATGCCGATCTGGCGGTGGAACTCCAGCGTGCGCGCCTGGACGGCCAGCGCCCGCGAGGTTTCGCCGGGAGCGGCGGCCTTGTCGAAGATGCGCACCGGCACGCCGAGCCTGGTCAGCCACAGCGCGAGCGTCAACCCTGTCGGGCCGGCACCGGCGATGAGGACCTTTGCCTTGGACATGGTCATTTTCCTTCTCCCTCGATGATACGAACTTTTTCGTGCTCCCGCAGCCGGTTCACGCCGGCGGTGACGACCATATCGCCCTTGGCGAGCCCGTTGCTGACCACCACGCGGTCCGTCTCGTAGCGGGCGACCGTGATGGGCTTGAGTTCGACAGCGGACGAAGAGGTGACAACCCAGACTGCCGGCTTGCCGTCCTTGTCGAGGAGCGCGCTGCCCGGCAGCACCATGACCGGCGCGCCACCCATCTCGGCGCGGCCGGCGACGCTTGCGCCGAAACGCATCTCGTCGGGTGCATTGTCGATCGAGACCTTCACCTGGAAGGTGCGGGTCGCGGCATCGGCCATCGGCGCGATCTCGCGGATGGTGCCGACGGCCGTGATCGCCGGATTGCTGAGTAGAGAAACGGTCACCTGCGGCGGCCGCTTGGTGTCGGGAGCGTTGGCGAAGGCGGCTTCCGCGATCGAGAACACGGCGTCGCGGCTGTCCGGATCGGCGACGCGCACCACCATCTGTCCGACATTGACTGACTGGCCGGCTTCGGCGCCGGCGGCGGTGACGATGCCGTCGAATTCCGCATGCAGCTCGGTATAGCCGAGCTGGTCCTTGGCCATATCGGAGGCAATGGTCGCCGATTTGAGCTTGGCTTGCGCCGAGCGCAGGTTCTTCAGCGTCGCGTCATAATTGGCCCGCGTCGTAAAACCCTTGGCGAGCAGCGCGCCGATGCGCGCCTCGGCGGCATTTGCCTCGACAAGTACGGCCTGCGCCGCCGCGACATCGGCCTCGGCGCTGGCGAGCCGGTTGCGATAGTCCTGATCGTCGATGCGGGCGAGCACGTCGCCCTTCTTCACCGTCGCGCCGATCTCGGCGATGCGTTCGATGAGCTTGCCGGATAAACGAAAGCCGAGGTCGCTTTCGAGCCTCGGACGGATCTCGCCGACGGCAGTGCGGGTGTCCGCGCCGAGCATCGGGGCGACCGCTATCGTCTTGACGAGCTTCGTCTCAGGCGTCGCGGGTTTGGCGTTCGAGGCCTCGCTTCTTGCGTCATGCCAGGCCATTGCGGCGCCGCCGGCAAGAACGGCGATCGATCCGGCGACAAGGCGGCGGCGCAGCGGCCTGTTGTGGAAGAGTGCGGCAATCATGTTGTCTCCATGCCCAGGTTGCGGCCGCGCTGGGAGGATGCGGCCCGGGAAATATGTTGGCTGGAGCGGGATCGGGCGTTCGCGGGCCTGTCTTTCACCAGCCCGATCTTCTTGCGGTTTCCGGCCTGGGAAATCCCGAACGGTTTCTGAAAATTTTCCGATGTTCGTCCGAGAGACAGGCTCGAAAGGATTGACGTCGGCGCTCCAAATGTATGGCGCCCTTCGATCGGCATCATCACGGGCTCGCTCGCCGCCTTCTTCGTCGTCACCATGCTGATGCGCAACCGGCCATGATCTCCTGGCCTTGGGATGGCCTACCGGCACCGACCCCTGCACGTTCATCGATCGCTAACCGTAAGGGAGCTTGCCTTGCTGCAGCGTCGATTTGCCGGCTTCTGGAACAACGCAGCCTCTTGAATAGTAAGCACGCTTATTATATATACTGCTCATGGTTTCCGACGGTATCGACAGATTAGGGTTTTTGATCCACGACGTGCAGCGCTTGATGCGCAAGCGTTTCGAGGCGCGCGCCAGTGGGTTGGGTCTTTCCTCGGCGCAATGGCGCCTGCTCGTGCGCGTTGCCAAGGAGGCGGGCGTCGCGCAGGCGCGGCTTGCCGAGCTCCTCGAAATCGAGCCGATCAGCGTCTCCCGCCTGGTCGATCGAATGGAGGAGGGCGGCTGGATCGAGCGTCGCCAGGACGCGACCGACCGGCGCGTGCGCATGATCTTTCCGACCGAGAAGGCGAACGCGGCCTATGCCGACGTCAAGAGCCTGGCCGGCGAGGTCTATGAGGAATCGCTGACCGGCGTGTCGGCGGAAGAACGCCGCGTCCTGATCCGAGTGCTGGACGCCATCGTGCAGAATTTGACGGACGCCGAAACGTCCCTGGAAAAGATGAAGAATACGGAAGGGGCAGCAGCATGAACGCGGCAGCCAAGATAGAAGACGACAACGTCACCAAGCTTGCGCCGGCGCAGCCGGTCGCTGAAGCACCGGCCCAGCCGGCGGCCGCTCCGGTTGCGGCGGCTGCCGAACCGCGGCTCGCTCCGGCGCCGAAGAAGAAGCGCCGCCCCGGACGCTTCCTGTTGATGGTCGCCCTGCCGCTGGCCCTGCTTGCCGGCGGCGCGTATGTCTGGATCACGGGCGGCCGCTATCAGGAAACCGAGAACGCCAACCTGCAGCAGGCCAGGATTTCGGTCGCCTCCGACACGGCCGGCCGTATCGTGCAGGTCGGCATAGCCGACAACCAGCTGGTCAAGCAGGGCGACCTTCTCTTCGTCATCGACCCCGAGCCTTACAAGATTGCGCTCGCCCAGGCCGATGCGGCGGTCGCCGCCGCGCGCCTCAATGTCGAGCAGCTGCGCGCCGCTTACAGCCAGGCGATGGCGCAGGAAAAGTCCGCCTCCAGCGAGGTCGACTATGCGCAGTCGCAATATGGCCGCGCCGCCGATCTCGCGCAGAAAGGCATCAACGCCAAGTCGTCGCTCGACGAGGCCCGCAACGATCTCGACAAGGCCAAGCAGCAGCTCGCCGTCGCACAGCAGGGCATCGTCAGCGCCAAGGCAGCGCTCGGTGGCAATCCGGATATCGAGACCGACAAGCATCCGACCGTGATGGCGGCGCTCGCCGCGCGCGACAAGGCCGCCTACGATCTGGCGCAGACGACGGTCAAGGCGCCGGCGGACGGCATCGTCTACCAGGCCGCGTCGTTCAAGGTCGGCCAGTATGTCGGCGTCGGCACGCCGCTGTTCGCCTTGGTCGAGACGGGCGACACCTGGATCGACGCCAATTTCAAGGAGACCCAGCTCACCAACATGAAGCCGGGCCAGAAGGCCGAGATCGTCGTCGACACCTATCCGGGCCGCACCTTCGAGGCGACCGTGAAAGCCATCGGCGCCGGGACGGGCGCGGAGTTTTCGCTGCTGCCCGCGCAAAACGCCACCGGCAACTGGGTCAAGGTCACGCAGCGCATCCCCGTGCGCCTGGAATTGACCGACCCCGACGCCAAGATGGCGTTGCGCACCGGCATGAGCGCCACCGTCACCGTCGATACCGGCGTGGCGCGCGGCCTGCCGTCGATCTTCGGTCACGCCACGGCAGGGGAGCAGGCGCGGTAAGACAGCGAGCCCGTCGCGATCCGGCGGGCATTGAGGGGATTGGTCTGGTGGAGACGTGGCAAGGGATCAGCAAGGTAAGCCGCATGGCGGCTCGTTCGAAAGCTGAGGCCCGGCCACGGACCCGTTGGTCCTCAGGTTTCCGGGCGGCAGGCATCCGCTCCAACAGAGACTTTCAGTCGATGTAACCCCCACATCGATAGTCGCGTCCCACCGCGATGAAGGTCTCTCAACGAAGGCTTTGCCGCCCGGAAACCTAGAGCCGGATGATTTCGGGCCTGTTCGACCTGAAATCTGAACCCGCCTCTAAATCAAAACGCATGATACTTTTCGGCATCATGCTAACGTACATGTTTTTGTTACCTGCTGGAAGTTCAGCATCATGAGCACGCCCGAACCTTTCAAGGAAGTGCCGCACCGCGGACTGATCACAGTCGCGCTGATGCTGGCGACGATCATGCAGGCGCTCGATACCACGATCGCAAACGTCGCGCTGCCGACCATGACCGGCGACCTCGGCGCCTCGCCCGACAACATCAACTGGGTGCTGACCTCCTATATCGTGGCGGCGGCGATCATGACGCCAGTTACCGGCTGGCTCGCCGACAGGCTCGGCCGCAAGGAGCTGTTCCTCACCGCCGTCGTCGGCTTCACCATCTTCTCCATGCTCTGCGGTCTTGCCTGGAGCCTCGAGACCATAGTGCTCTTCCGCCTGCTGCAGGGCGTGTTCGGCGCGGCCATCGTGCCGCTGTCGCAGACATTCCTGCTCGACATCAACCCGAAGGAGCGCCATGGCCAGGCAATGGCGATCTGGGGCGCCGGCATCATGCTCGGGCCGATCCTGGGGCCGACGCTCGGCGGCTGGCTGACGGAAAACTTCAACTGGCGCTGGGTGTTCTTCATCAACCTGCCGGTCGGCATTCTCGCCTTCCTCGGCATGGCCGCCTACCTGCCCGTCATCGCCAAGCGCCTGCGCGGCTTCGACTTCTTCGGCTTCGCCATGCTGTCGCTCGGTGTCGGCGCGCTGCAGCTTCTGCTCGACCGCGGCGGCGAGGTCGACTGGTTCAACTCGGCCGAAATCTGGATCGAGCTCGCTCTGTCGCTCACCGGCTTCTGGGTGTTCATCATCCACACGCTGACGGCCGAGCATCCCTTCATCGATCCGAAGATATTCCTCGACCGCAACTTCGTGACCGGGCTGGGCTTCATCTTCGTCATGGGCGTGCTGATCCTGGCTTCGATGTCGCTGTTGCCGCCGATGCTGGCCAACATTTTCGGCTATCCGACCGTGACCATCGGCGTCGTGCTGGGTCCGCGCGGCATCGGCACGATGATTTCGATGCTGGTCGTCGGCCGCATCATGCACAGGATCGATGCCAGGATCCTTGTCGCCATCGGCTTCCTGCTCACCGCGCAGTCGCTCTATACGATGGCGAGCTTCACGCCGCAGATGGACAATTGGCTGATCCTCTCCTCGGGCGTCATCCAGGGCCTCGGCATGGGCATGGTGTTCGTGCCGCTGTCGACGGTCGCCTTCGCCACGCTCGACGCGCGCTACCGCACCGACGCCACCTCGCTGTTCAGCCTGGTGCGCAATCTGGGCTCCTCCATCGGCGTATCGGTGGTCGCGGCGCTGATGGTGCGCAACACCCAGATCAACCACACCGAGCTGTCAGCCTTCATCAATCCGTACAACCCGAATCTGTGGGCCGCTTCTCCGGCGGCCGCCGCCGGCAATCCCCTAGCACTTTCGCAGGTCGACCGCGCGGTGAATGCCCAGGCGATGATGATTTCCTATATCAACGACTTCAAGATCCTGATGGTGATGACGCTGGCCGCCATTCCTTTCGTCATTCTGCTGCGCAAGCCAAAAGCGGCACCGGCGGGCGGGGCGCCGGCCGCGCATATGGATTGATAAAGTCGCTGCTCTCAGCCGGCCGCCTTTTCAGCGGCCCAGCACCAGCGCCCAATAGCGCAACGCCGGATCGCGGCCGTCGCGCACGTAAGCCAGCCCGAAGCGGCTGAAGTCCTGATCGAGCATGTTGCGGCGGTGGCCGGCCGAATGCATCCAGATGTCGAACAGCTTCTCAAGGTCGAAGCGGCCCTCGGCGATGTTTTCGGCCGCAGCACCCCGCACGCCATTGTCCTTCATGCGCGAGGCAAAATCCTTGCCCCAGCCGGTGGTGTGGCTCATGCGCTCGCGCGAGGCCATATAGCCGGCCTGCTGCAGCGCCGCCTGTTCGAGCTGCGCGTCCGGCCTCAGCGTCGGCAGACCGGCGGAGCTGCGGATACCGGCCAACGTCGCTGTCGCGGACGAAGAGACGCCCGCGCCTTCGCCGGTCGGCACGGAGACGGTGCTGCAGGCGGTTATGCCGGCAAGCGCCACTAGGCCGGCGGCCGCGAGCAACGTGCGGCGGTTGAAATCGGGGGAGGTGGTGATCAAGGTGGTCATGCGGCCTCTGATACCGGCGATCGTGGCTTTTGCCGGGCAGGGCGATGAAAATCGCATGACGCGCGACATTCCCCGGAAGATCGGTTATCATCCCGGCGTTCTTGAAAGTGGCAGCCACGGGCGGCCACCCAGGCGGTGACCGCCCCCGGTATAAAACGGAGGACGGTTATGGCTGGTTTTCATGTCATGGCGGACGCGCGCGGGATGCATGTGCAGCCCACGGTGCGCCACATCACCACGTCGGATCTCTGGGATGCGTTGAGGCTCGGCGCCGAGGATTTCTGGGCCAAGCCGTCGCATTATGTGTTCCTGTGCCTGATCTATCCGATCGTCGGCCTGATCCTGACCCGGTGGAGCTCCGGCTCCAACGCCATCCAGCTCGTCTATCCGCTGATGTCAGGCTTCGCGCTGATCGGGCCCTTCGCGGCCATTGGCCTGTATGAGATCAGCCGCCGGCGCGAGCTCGGCATGAGCAGCCGCTGGCACCATGCGCTCGACGTGCGCCATTCGCCGGCGCTGCCGTCGATCGCGGTCATCGGCGTCCTGCTTTTCGCGCTGTTCCTGTTGTGGCTGTTCGCCGCGCAGTCGCTCTACACCAGCCTGTTCGGCGCCGAGCCGCCCGCTTCGGTCGGCGCCTTTTTGCGCGATGTGCTGACGACCGGCAGGGGCTGGACGTTGATCCTCGTCGGCAACGCCGTCGGCTTCGTTTTCGCCGCCGTCGTTTTGGCCACCACCGTCATTGCCTTTCCGCTGCTGCTTGACCGCGACGTCGGCGCCGTCTCGGCAATTGAAACCTCGGCCCGTGCCGTCATGGCCAATCCGCTGACGATGGCGCTTTGGGGTTTGACGGTCGCCGTGTTGCTGGTGATCGGCTCGATCCCGCTATTTGCCGGGCTTGCCGTCGTCATGCCGATCCTCGGCCACGCGACCTGGCATCTCTACCGCAAGGTGGTCGAGCCGGAGCAGATCCGGCCTGTACGCCGGCCGATGTAGATCGATGGCTCGCCCTTAGGGTGCGTTGAGATTCAGGTCAGGCCGAGTCGAGAATGATGGCTGTCGAGAACCGGCCTACGCCGGCCGTAGCCTTCATAGGGCAAAGACACTTATGAGGGCTTCGGCCGGCGAAGGCCGGAGCGGAGCGTACTGCCGTACGTGAGCACCGGAAGCGCAGACAGCCGTCATTCGCAGGCCGGTCTCACCTGAATATCAATGTGCCCTAGCGCTGCGCCTCGGTCGCCATCTTCAAGGCCAGGGCGGTCAGCACCGTGCCCATCATCCAGCGCTGCACGACCAGCCAGAACGGCCGCCCGGCGAGGAAATTCGCGATCGAGCCGGCCGTCACCGCAATGATGGCGTTGACGGTGAGGCTGATCGAGATCTGCGTCACGCCGAGCACCAGAAGCTGCGACAGAACATGACCCTTGGCCGGATTGATGAACTGCGGCAGCAGCGACAGGTAGAGCACAGCCACTTTCGGATTGAGCAGGTTGGTCATCAGCCCCATGACGAAGAGCTTGCGCGGCCTGTCCCTCGGCAACTCGCAGACCTGGAAGGGCGAGCGCCCGCCGGGCTTCAGCGCCTGCCAGGCGAGCCACAACAGATAGAGCGCGCCGGCGAAGCGAAGCGCGTCGTAAGCGTATGGCACGGCGAAGATGAGCGCCGTGATGCCGAACGCTGCCGAGACCACATAAAACAGGAAGCCCAGCGCCACGCCGCCGAGTGAGATCAGCCCGGCTTTCGGCCCTTGCGACAGCGAGCGCGAGATCAGGTAGATCATGTTTGGCCCAGGCGTGAGCACCATGCCGAGGCAGATCAGCGCGAAAGTGAGATGATTGGCGGCGTCGGGCATCGGAGTCTCCGGTGGCGGCGTAACAATCATCACGCGCCTCGCCGTTCCCAAGAGCATGATTGCGGGAGCTTATGCGCCAGCGCGGACAATTGGCGAAATCGGCGAAGCTGCCAATTTCCCCCTTGCGGGGGAGATCAGCAGTTTCCGCGCTGGCATACCTTACCCAACCACGCGCAAATTCGACAACTCGTTGGCAATCTCCTTGAAGTTGTCGGAGAGCGTCGCCCCAGTGGCGTTCCAGAACAGCTTGGCCGGTTTGCTTGGATCGGTAGGATCCTTGCGGAAGCGGGAATCGGAAGAGCAGGCCTTCAGCGCGGCCATCGCCTTCTGGTCGCTTGAACTGATAGACGACATGTCGAGCGCCACCGTCATCACCATGATGTTGGCCGCCTTGGCATTGTCGCACAGCTTCGCCATCTGCTCGTTCATCGCCGCGGTGTAGTTGCTCGACGAATAGTTGAACTGGCCGATGGCGCTCGACGTGCCGCCGAACAGGCGGGTGACCGATGTGCCGTTATAGCCGACGCCGGTATAGCCGTAGGCGGCATAGGTCGACTTGTTGCCGGCCGGATCGGAACTAACCGTCGAGTAGGTGTTCTCGCCGTCGGTGAGCACGATGACGACCTTGTCGTTGCCGCGCTCGGATTCCGGACGGCCTTCGGTGAAGGGTTCGGCGTTCGAAACCGTGCGCCAGCCCCAGGCCATGCCTTCGGGCACATTGGTGTTGCCGTTGGGCTGCATCAGGTCGATCGCCGCCTTGATGGCGGCAAGCCCATCTGTTTGGGTGACGTCGGTGAGCGGCGTGATCGGTGTGGTGGTGCAGCTGTAATTCGGCCCGGCGCCCGAGCTCAATACCGGAGCATTGATCGGCCGTGGCATGAAGTATTTGGCCATATTGGACTGCCTGGTCTTGCCGGTGGTGCTCGACGGATCGTCGTTCCACCAGCTGTTGGCGGCGCCATAGGTCACCGGCCTCGGTTCGTCAGGATCCTGTGTGACATACCAATGATTGCCGGGCTCGTCGGGCGCGAACATCGGCACGAACATGGTCGCCGGATCGCCGATCCCGATGCCCGTGTTGTTAGGCCCGCCGGAGGCCGGCGTGTCGTTGACATTGTAGGGATAGGGCCGCACTTCCACGCAACCCTGCCAACTGGCGAACGGCCCATAGGTGTCGTTGTAGTCGTATTCGTCGTGGCTATCCGAGCAGGTATGATTGGAACGGTACTTGTCACAGACGACGCGCTTGCTGCCGGCGATGCGTTCGTGGCTGGTGACGACCTTCATATCCCGATAGAGCTCGAAACGGGTCAGTATCTGCCCTTCCTCCGCGCCCCAACCGGTACCCTTTTTATACCAGATGCCGTTGATTTTCTGAGCGTATTTGGTGGAAGCATTCAGCGTCGACCAATCGAAATTCTCGTTGGCGATTGGCGACAGCCCGTAGGTGTCCATCCAGGAGGCATTGTCGTTGTTCGGCCCGACATTGACCGATGCCGCGAACGGCACGAGGCTGAACTGGACCGGCTTGTCGATCTGCTTGATCTGCGCCGCCTGCTGCCCCAGCGTGTCGACGAGCTGCTTGGCCGCCTGCTTGAGCAGGTCGATGCGCTTTTGTCCAGTGCCTGTGCCCGGTGTTGTCATGGAGCCCGAATTGTCGAGCACCATCGCCACTTCCAGCGTGTTCTTCAGCCGCACCTGGGAGTTCATGGCGAGGTTGATCGGCTTGTTCGCATCGACCGTGGATGCGCCGACGAGCAGCGAGGAGGACGGGTAGAAGTAAGGGTGATAGTTCAGCGTCGCGCTCATCGTGAGCAGACCGCCGCCGGCCTGGCTGGTGGGCAGCGTGATGTTGAGCGAGATGTCGGCGGGATCGATGTTGTTCAGGTTGGCGTTGAAGAAGTCGACCGCATAGGCTCTGATCTGGTCATCCGTGGCGCCTTCGGCAAGCCGCCGCGCCGCGGCGAAATTGGCGGCGTCGAGCGCGTTGAGCACCATCTGCTTCTGGCGATTGAGCTCACTGAAATCGACGGCCATCGCCACTGCTCCCATCAGCGGCACCATGGCGATAGCTGTCATGAGCGCATAGTTGCCGCGGCGGTCACGGCAGAATTGATGCCAGGATTTGCGCATTTTTATCTTGAGCGGCCCCCCGCCGGCGGATTCTCTGTCGGGCCACACTTCCACAAAACGCTGAAGGACCGGTTTGGCAAACCGCTCGATTGCTTAACGGCGGCTTCACCAGTCGCTAACCAAATCATTTCTGGTGGTGCTCTGCACGATGAAAACGCCCGCCTGGAGGGCGGGCGTCATCGATCGCTTGTTCGAGCAGATCAGCTGACGATGCGCAGGTTTGACAATTCGTTGCCGATTTCCTTGAAGTCGTCCGACAGTGACGCGCCAGTCGAATTCCAGAACAATTTCTGAGGCTTGCTCGGGTCGGCCGGATCTTTCCGGAAACGCGAGTCCGACGAGCAGGTCTTCAAGGCGTTCATCTGCGCAGCTTCGGCCGTGTTGGTGGAGTCGAGATCGAGCGCGATGGTCATAACGATGATGTTGGCCGCCTTGGCGTTGTCGCACAGCGTTGCCAGATGCTCGCTCATGGCCTTGGTGTAGTTGGCGTTCGAATAATCGCTTTTGCTGACGTTGAGGCTGGTGCCGAGGAATGGCCGGCCATAGGTGTAGGTGCTTCCGAACGGCTTGGTCTGGCTGCCGTAGGCAAGATATCCAAGCGCGGAATAGATGGCCTTGTTGCCGGAAAGATCGTTGCCGCCGCTCCTGTAGTAGGTGCCGGAGTACGACTGGGCACTCACCGAATCCGGCGTGTAATAGGTATTGGCCCCGTCGGTCAGCACAATCAGAACCTTGTCGTTGCCTCTTTGTGTTTCCGGGCGTCCCTCGGTGAAGGGCGCGGTGCTGGAAAGCGTCCGCCAGCCCCAGGCCATACCTTCCGGCACGTTGGTGGCGCCGACATCGACCATGGCGTCGATCGCGTTCTTGACCGTGGTTGCGCCGGTAGAGGTGGAGACATCGGTCAGCGGCGTGATCGCGGTCGTGCTGCAACTGGTGTTCGGGCCGGCATTGTTGCCGTAGGCGGGGGTGACCTTGGTGCCGTAGTTGAAATATTTCGGCATATATTTCTGGCGCGTCGGATTGTCGGTGCTGGACGTCACGTCGAGATGCCAGTTGTTGTTTGCGGGCCGGGAGTAGCCGTCGGTATAGTCGGTCTCGTCAGGCGCGAACATGGGCACGAACAGCGTCGCCGGCGTCGAGGTCGAGGGGGCCGTATCCTGGATATTGTACGGATAGGGACGCGACTCGACGCAGCCGCTCCAGCTCGCGATCGGCGCGTAGGTTATGTTGGACATGCAAACATTGTTCGAATCTTTGGTGCAAGCCGAAATTCGCTGCATCCATTTGTAGAGCGAGAAGCGCGTCAGCGGCTTGTCTTTTTGGGTGGGATCCCAATCGGTGCCGCGCGCATACCAGATGCTGCCGACCTTCTCGACATATCTCTGGGGCCAGGGCGAATTCCCCTGGGTCATTGTCGTCCAGTCGAAATTCTCGTGCTGGATGGGCGAGATGCCGTCTTGATCCATCCAAGCAGCATCTTTGTTTGCCGCGCCGATATTGACCGAGGCGGCGAACGGAACCAGGCTGAACTGAACCGGCTTGGAAATCTGCTTCATCAGCTGCGCTTGCCCCGACAACTGGTCGACAAGCTGCTTGGCGGCACTCTTCAGAAGGTCGAAACGTACTTGATTCGAGCCGTGGCCGAGTTCGGCCATCGAGCCGGAATTGTCGAGCACTAGCGACACTTCCAGCGTGTTCTTGAGGCGGATTTCAGATCTGGCCGAGAAGTTGACGTTCGTCTGGCCCGGCGTTCCGCCAAGCAATGCGACCGCGGCCGGCAGGAAGTAAGGTTGGTACTTCAGGGCGGCTTCGAGCACCAGCGTGCCGCCGCCCGCATTGTTGTTGGGCAAGGTGACCGTCAGCGTGGTGTTCGCCGGAAGGACGTGCCTCAGATTGGCCTCGAAAAACGTCTTGGCATAGGCCTTGGCTTCGGCGTCGGTGGCGCCGGCGACGATCTGCTGTGCCGTCGCGATGCCGGCGGCGTCCAGCGCGTTCAGCGTCTCCTGCCGCTCCCTTATGAGCTCGGTATAGTCGACCGCAAGCGCCACCCCGCCCATCAGCGGTATCATGGTGACGGCCGTCATCAAGGCATAGTTGCCTCGTCTGTCGCGTAGGAATTTGCGGATCAATGCCCTTAGCCCCCGCCAGGATCCTATAGTTTCTCGTTTAGCATGATCCAAGAATCGTTAAATTTTAGCTCCCTCGGAAGCGTCAAGACCGCACGGTCGTTTGACAGGGCATTAACCCTGTGCACCGACGCGCCGTCGAAGGCCGATGCCGGAAAGCTGGTGACAGGATGAAGCGCTTCGGTTATGCGGGATCGGCCGTGGCGTCCTCTGAACTGATGAGTGGCTGTCGCGGTCTTGTCAGGATCGAAATCAGGGACACGGCATGGCGGATTCGCCTGACATCATCGCTTCGCTCGACGATCTTGCGGGGCGCTACGCCGCCATACTGTGCGACGTATGGGGCGTCGTGCACAATGGTGAATGGCACTTTCCGGCCGCTGCCGCGGCGCTTGCAAGGGCGCGCGCGGCGAATGTGCCTGTCGTGCTCATCACCAATTCGCCGCGTCGCAGCGCCGACGTCGTCGCCCAGATGAAGGTGATCGGGGTACCGGCCGACGCCTTTGACCGCGTCGTCACTTCGGGCGACGTGACCCGCGACCTGATCGCCGAAGGACCGAGGAAGATCTTTCACATCGGTCCCGCGCGCGATTTCACCCTTTATGATGGGCTCGACGTCGATCTCGTCGAGGAATTCGAGGCCTCCGGCATCGTCTGCACCGGCCTCTATGACGACGAGGTCGAGAAGCCCGCCGACTATGCGGAAATGCTGCAGCGGCTGCGTGCGCGCAATCTGCCGTTCATTTGCGCCAATCCGGATATCCTGGTGGAGCGCGGCGAGCGCACCATCTGGTGCGCCGGCGCGCTCGCGCGAGATTACGCGCAGCTGGGTGGCCGTACGCTGATTGCCGGCAAGCCCTTCGCGCCGATCTACGATGTCGCCATGAAGGAGGTCGCCGGCCTTCTTGGCCGCGCCGTCGAGCGCAGCGAGGTCCTCGCCATCGGCGACGGCATGATGACCGACGTCAAGGGCGCGGCCGACAACGGCTTTGACGTGCTCTATGTCTCGGGCGGCATCCACGCTCGCGACTACGGCGATCCGCTCCGCCCCGATCCTGAAAGGCTGGCCGGCTTCCTTGAAAAGCACGGCTACCGGCCGGTCGCCGTCATTGCGCGTCTGCAATAGGTTGGTGGTGTGGCCATGACGGGCGCCTCGACATGAACCAAGCCTTCCAACGTCTTTCGGCGATCGCGCCGCTGCCCGCGCATCTGCGTGGCGGCGTCGTGGCGATCGGTAATTTCGACGGTGTCCATCGCGGCCATCAGTCCGTCCTGGAGCGCGCGCTGAGCGAAGCAACCCGCAGTGGCGTGCCGGCTTTGGTGCTCACCTTCGAGCCGCATCCGCGCAAGGTGTTCCGGCCACAGGTGCCGCTCTTCGTGTTGACGCCGCCGCCGATGAAGGCGCGGCTGCTCGCCGGGCTTGGCTTTGCCGCTTTGGTCGAGCAGCCGTTCACGCGCGATTTTGCCTCGCTCTCGCCTGAGGCTTTCGTGACCGATGTGCTGGAGAAGAACCTCGGCATCCGCCACGCCGTCACCGGTTTCGACTTCCATTTCGGCAAGGACCGCCAGGGCGGCCCGGCCTTTCTGATGGCAGCCGGCGAACGGCACGGCTTCGGCGTGACGCTGGTCGACGCCTTTCGCGATGAAGGCGCGGAGGTGGTTTCGTCGAGCCGCATCCGGGACCTGCTCGCCGAAGGCAAGGTGGAGGAGGCCGCCGGCCTGCTCGGCTACCGTTTCACCGTCGAGACCGAAGTGATCGGCGGCCAGCGGCTTGGCCGCACTCTCGGCTTCCCGACCGCCAATATGCGGCTTTCGCGTGAAGCGGCCTTGAAGGAGGGGATCTATGCCGTCCGCTTCCGTCGCGCTGACGGTACGCTTCATGACGGGGTCGCCAGCTTCGGCCGGCGTCCCACCGTGGACGACAATGGCGCGCCGCTGCTCGAAACCTACGTCTTCGATTTTTCCGGCGATCTTTATGGCGAGACCTGCCAGGTGTCGTTCTTCGGCTTCCTGCGGCCGGAGCTCAAATTCGATGGTCTCGACGCGCTGGTGGCGCAGATGAAACAAGACGAGGCCGAGGCGAGAGCGCTGCTCAAGGGCGTGCGCCCGCTCTCGCAACTGGATGCCGAAATCGCGTTCTAGGCTGCGTCGATATTCAGGTAATGCCGGCCTGCTAACGACGATTTCCTGCGCGTCCGGTGCTCACGTACGAAAAGTACGCTCCGCTCCGGTTCTCGGAAACCACCGTTCTCGGTCGGCCTGACCTGAATCTCAACACACCCTAGGTCGCGGCTTGCTGCTACCGCTTCAGCGCCAGCCCGATGGCGATGAAGCTCCATCCCTGGAACACCAGGTCGATCGCCAGGAAGATGCCAAGCACCCAAAGGCTGTTCACCGGCCAGCCCATGGCGATCATCAGGCCGAGCAGAATGGTGATGATGCCAGCGGCCAGCAGCCATCCCCAGCCTTGCTGCGGCCGATGATTGAAGGCCACCCAGGACCGCAAAAGCCCCGAAGCGACGAGCGCGATGGCCAATAGCAGCGTCAGCACCGCCGAGGCGAGCAACGGGTTGTCGAAGGCGAAGAAGCCGGCGACGGCGTAGAGCAGGCCGCTCAGCAGCCAGTAGAAGAAACGTCCCCAGGTCTTGACCCCGAAGGCGTGGATGATCTCGATGACACCTGCCATCAGCATCAGCCAGCCGACGACATAGACGGAAGCGACGGTGGCGATGAACAGATTGCCGAAAGCGATGCCGCCGAAGATCAGCAGCAACACGCCGAGCGCCACAAACCATCCCCATTTGGCCCGAGTCTGGCCGATCGCGTCTTTCAGAGCATCGCCTTGCAAGGTCATGATCTTTCCCTCCGATGTCGCCGCGCCGCTTGCGGGTAAAAGGAAGGTAGTCCCGATGAACTTGAGCGTCCAGCGAGCAGCGCGGCGCCAGCGAAGCGCCGCCTCGTCAGCCCACCATTTGCCGACGAACCGACTTGGCCGGCGTCGGCCGGATGACCGCGATCGGCGGGCGTGCAGAGATCGTCAACCTGGCGGCGGCTGGATTTCGTCCGGGAAGGGCGCCAGCGTAGCCTCCAGCGTCTCCCGGCCGGCCTGCCCCCAGCTTCGCGCCACGAAATCTGCGGCCTTCGCTTCGTACGGAGCACGGGCCGCGGGCGAAGTGATCCACTCCCGCATCGCGTTTTCCCATCCTTCGATGTCGAGCGGATCAAGGCAGAGCCCCGACGAGCCGACCACTTCGGCGATGGCTCCGCCCGTCGAGGCGATCAGCGCCTTGCCGTAGGCCAGCGCCTCGACAGGCGGCAGCCCATATCCCTCATAGAGAGACGGGTACACGCAGAACGCGCTGTTGCGGTAAAGAAGGGACAGCGTACCGTCATCGACGTTGTCGAGATGAACGAGGCTCTTGCCGTAGGCAGGATGGCCGTGAAGCTTGGCCAGGATGCCCTCGACCATCCAGCCGCTGCGGCCGACGAAAACCAGCTTCATGCCGCTACGCGCGACTGTTCCGTCCAGGACGAGGCGCGTCCAGACATCCATGAGCAGCGAGTGGTTCTTGCGCGGTTCGATGGTGGAAACGAAGAGGACGTAGCGATCCATCTCGAGCCCATCCGCCAGGCGGCCGTCCGCCTTCGATTTGCGGGCGCTGTCGCAGCCGAGAGGGACATGCTCCAGCTGCGGCAGGTGGATGCCGCGCTTGGCGGCATATTCCACGACATCGGTGGTGACGCGCCTCGAAGTCAGGATGAAACGGTCTGCCAGCCTCATCGCCAGATCCACATAATCCGTGAATCTCTTGACGTCGTGCGGCTTGTACCATTCGGGAAACTGGATCGGAATGATGTCGTTCAACAGCACGATCAGCTTTGCGCCGGCCAAGCGCGCCTCGCGCGAAATGACCTCGATATCGGTGTGCGCCCAGTCGTTGTTCATCAAGAGCAGATGGTCGCCGGGCGAAAGATCGTATTTGTTGCCAGCCACGGTCCTGAGCGGGACGATCCGGGCGCGTGAACCGCCCACGCCAGCGACTTGCCGCCGCTCGGTTTCCTTCATCAGCCGGTTTTCGATCCGCTCGAGGAAACGAAGCAAAGGGCTGCCGGGATTGCGCAGGCCGAACGCGCCGATTTCCATTATCAGGATCCGGCGCGGTCTGATGATCGCCATCAGCGACCGCCGTGCCCAGTTCGGCCAGCGATCGTAAAAACGCGTCTTGAAGCGGGCAGGGTCCGGGTAAAAGCTCATGTCGCACGAAATGTCGCCGGCGATGATCTCCGCCGCCATATTCGGCGAAACCTGTCTAAGCACCCGCTCGATCGGGTCGAACACCGTGAATGCCACCTCGGAGGCCTTGAATGCGGCCGCCGCGGCTGCGTAGTGGCGTTGCACGCGGACCAGGCCGACCGGGGGGCCGAGCCAGCGCACCATGCTGGAGAGATCGACGACAAGCCGCATCAGCTGGGCCGAATTCTTGCAGGGCGCGCGATCATCCTGCGCCAGGCCAGTCGAGGTCCCAGCGCAAGCGTCCTGAAGGAAGGGGCGCCGACAGCCGCAAGGAACAGCAGCTTGCAAGTGACGGCCATGGGTATGCCCGCGGTTCGCAACAGCAACTCGATGTCGCGTCTTTCCAGGCTGGAGATGCCGGCCCCTGTGGCGGCGCGCGATGCCAGAAAGCTCGCGATGGCCTGGGCGGGTTGGCTGTTGGCGTCGAACGGCTCGGTGCGATTGCGACGCAGCAGCGCCGACTGCCTGGCCAATGCCGCGGCAGCCTTCTGCTGGTCCTGCTTCATGCGCGATACCTGTCCCGGATGCGATCTCAGCTTCACGAGCCGCGCATCCATGTTGGCCAGTTTTCCGGTCTCGGAAAGCCGCAGCCAAAGATCGTAGTCCTCGGCATAGGTGAACGCCCGACGGTAGCCTCCCGCGCGCCGGACGGCCTCGGTCCGGAACATCACCGTCGGATGAAGCATCGGATTGTACCTGGCAAGCGCGTCCCGCAACTGGTCGTTGCCGGCCGGAACGTCTATCGGCCCCAACGGGTTTCCGTCCCGGTCGATCTGCAATCCCGCCGTGCCGAGCAACTGCAAATCGGCGTCGGCCTGGAAACACGCCACCTGCAGGCGCAACCTGTCGGACAGCGAGATATCGTCGCAATCCATGCGCGCGGCAAGAGGGGCCCGCGCGAGCGAAATCCCCATGTTCAGCGCATCGACGATCCCCTTGCCGTGGTTGGCGACAACTTTGACGCGGCCATCACGGTTGCCGATCGATGCCGCGATCGCGGCGCTGTCGTCGCAAGATCCGTCGTCGACAACGATGATTTCGATATCCGCCAGATCCTGGTCCAGGATGCTTTGCAGGGCCTCGCCGACATATTGCGCGCCGTCTCGCACCGGAATGATGACGCTTACTGTCGGCAATGGAACTTTCCTTGCGATGATCGGTCGCGACCGAATGGCCGTTGAATTCTCGGATGTCGGCAGCCTGGCTTCAAAATTCCAATTCCAAAGTTTCCTCGGTCTGTCGACCGTCAATTTCCTTGTCGCGCCGATCCGGGCGGGACCTCAAGTGCGGGCGCGAGCAGCCGCAGCACCGCCTCACGCTTTTTCGCCTTCAACGAGAGGTCGCCATCGAGGCCGACTTCATGAAGCCAGCTTCCCCGCCATTCGCAATAGGCCCGTCTGAGCTCAACCCCAGGCAAGGCCGCGAATGCGGTTATCGGCCGTTGCGGAACCGTGCTCGGATCCACATACCGATAGAGCGCCTCCCAGTTGGCTCCGCCGGTGTCGAGGCCGGCGAACCAGTCGAGCCCAAAATCGAGAGGCTTGCGGCCGACGGCGTCGAATCGGAAGAAGCAATAGCCAGCCCACAAATACCATCGCGAGCCTGCCCTGCGGAGGTCGCCGTGAAACGGCGCAACTTCAAGAGGCTCGAAAGGGTCGCATGGCTGCGTCGGGAAAAGATCCTGGTCCAGGAATCCGAACGCGGCCGGCGCGGCAGGCTTCAGAATATTGTGCCACATCCAGTTGAGCGCCGCGCCATGGGACCGGCTCGGGCTTCTTGCGGTCCACGGATTGGTCGGCAGCCTGACATGCGCGGCGCCGTGGGTTGCGCATACCTGCCTGTTGTCGCCTGCGGAAGCTTCGCTGATGCTGTTGTCGGCAACGATGTGGAGATCATGGCGAACGAATCGTCTCGTCAGCCGCAACTGCAATTCCAGGCACTGAGCATCGCCGAAAGCGACGGTAATCAGGACATGGCGATCGCGGGCGGCGGCACGGATCCCTTGGATGTCGCCATTCTTGAGCGGCTGACGCAGAAACCTTCGGTCGATTTTCCGGTAACGGGCACTCTTGACGGCATGCAGCAGCGGCTGCAGCCTCAGCCATTGCCGCAAGTCATATTCGCGCAGGGCCTTTGGCACGGCCGCCGCGGCTTTCAGTCGGACCCGGCTTGGCAGCCACGATCGCCCCGTGGAATTTTCATGCGCGCTCCAATTGAGTTTTTTGAAAAAGCTCGAATGCAACAGCATCCAGGTCTCTTGATAACGGGCTATATACAGCATATGCGTCTTTTCAACACGACCAACATTTGAGCGCCCGGCGTGTTTGTTTGAATGGGGAAGTCTGGGGCGCACCCGGGGTCTCTCTCCGATCTGACTTGGGGGTGGGGTGGCGCTCCGGAAAACGCGATGAGAATCTGCTGCGCAATCTCTACCCTCTTCATGAATGGGGGTCTGCAGAGGGATTGTCTCAATATCAGCGACCGATTGGTCGGGCGCGGCCACAGCGTGACGATCCTGACGACGCGCCAGGTCGGTCATGTCGAGAGTTCGGCTACGATAAAAATCCAGCCGGCAAGGGTTCTCTCCAATCCGGGCACCGAATATGCGCTGGGAAGGTCGGTGCTGACGGCCAGGCGCGACTTCGACTGCGTGGTCGGTTTCAACAAGATGGCGGGTCTGGACATCTACTATGCCGGCGATCCGCCCTATTTTGTGTCGAAGCTCGGATGGTGGCGGCCGTTTTCGCCCCGCTTCATGCGCCAGCAGAATCTCGAATCGATGATCTTTGCCCCTGGCAACACCGTGCAGATCATTGCGCTCAGCGAAAACCAGGCAGCGCTTTACCGAGACTTCTGGCGAACCGAGGAATCGCGCATTCACGTCGTCGGCCCGACGCTCGATCCGAAACGCCGCAGACCGGAACTGCTCACTGTCGACCGCAATGAGATCCGCGATCGTTTTGGGCTTCCCCGCAAATCCGTCATTGCCTTGACCATCGCCAACAGATTGAAGGTGAAGGGTCTCGATCGGGCGGTAAAGGGCCTGCAGCCGTTCCCGGATATCCATTGGCTGATCGCCGGTCTTCGAAAAGGCAGCGAGGAAGAAACGCGACTTCGCGCCCTGATTGCCAAATCCGGCATGTCGGAACGGGTTACCCTGCTGGGCATCCAGGAAGACATTCCGGCGATTGTGGTTGCAAGCGATTTCATGCTGCATCCGGCTCGTCTTGAAAATACAGGCACGGTGATCCTCGAGGCACTCGCAAACGGCTTGCCCGTCATCGCATCGGACGCCTGCGGATATGCAAAATATGTCGAAGCCAGCGGAGCGGGGCTGGTTGTGGCCAACCGCGACGATCCTGAAATCTGGCGGCAGGCAATCCTGAAGGCCGGCAACCCGGCGGTCCCCGCGCAATGGCACAAGGCGGCTCTTGCCTACGGGGCATCAAATCCGCTTACCGGCGGACTGGAAGCGGCCTGCGATCTGATAGAGACGTCTCGCCGCACCCGGCGTGTCGCCTAATTCGTCCGTCGATTCCGCTGGTTCCGACGTCATGACTTTAAGTCAAATTTTACCGAACGCACGGCATGGCTTGAGCGCTGGCAGGTGGTGCTGCCGGCGCGTTTCGCGTAAGGGGTGACGATGCGTATTGTCGGGACGATTCCGCTGGCCGTTGCCATGGGCCTGTCGACCGCGCCCGTCGCCCAGGCGGGCGAGGGCAGCTGGATATCCGGCGACTGGTATCTGACGCTCGGCGCCACAGCGCTGGTCGCGCCGAATTTCGAGGGCGGCAAGAAATACATGCTCAGCGCCCAGCCGATCATTTCGCTCGGCAAGGTCGGTCCGGAGGCGCGTTTCACCTCGCGCAACGACAACATCTCGCTGGCGCTGATCGATGACGGTTCCGTTCGCGCCGGCTTGACCGGCAAATTCATATTCTCGCGCGAGAGCAAGGATGAGCTCAAGGGGCTCGATCCGGTGCGCTTCGGCGGCGAGGTGGGCGGCTTCTTCGAATTTTATCCGCTGGACTGGCTGCGCGCGCGGGCCGAGTTGCGGCATGGCATACGCTCCCACAACGGCTTCGTCGCCGATATCGCGGCCGACGCCTTCTACGACATCACGCCGACCGTTCGCATCTCCGGCGGTCCGCGCGTTTCCTTCGCCTCGTCGGACTATTTCGACGCCTATTACGGCGTCAATGCCAAGGAAGCGGCGGCTTCGGGCTTGAGCGAGTACCATCCGGGCGGCGGTGTGAAGTCGACAGGCCTCGGCGGCGCGATCACCTGGAAGGTGACCGAGCCGATGACGGCGAGCGTCTTCACCGAATATTCGCGCCTGATGGGGCCGGCTGCCGATTCCAGCCTGGTCAAGGAACGGGGCGACCGCAACCAGTGGACCTTCGGTGTCTCGACCACTTACCGCTTCAATTTCACGATGTAGGTCACGAAAGCGGCCTCATGCCTTGAAATCCGCGCTTTATTCCTGCCGCGCCATCCGCTAAAAGCCACGCCATGACGAGCTTTTCGCGCCTTTTCGCGATCGCGATACGAATTACGGGCCCGGTGTTCCGGGCGGCCTGAGCGCCGCTGGAGCCGCCGGGAGTTTTCGCGCGCGCCCCTCGCGTTTTTTCATGAACATCAACGCATATCGCCCAAAGGTGGCTTCGTTTTTGGGAAAACGATATGCGTCAAGGCAAGACCTGAACGCCCGGCTTTTGTCGTCGGGTACCCTGAGATGGCAGATCAATGACCGACACCGTTGAGACGATCGACTATTCCAAAACGCTTTATTTGCCGCAGACGGATTTCCCCATGCGCGCCGGCCTGCCCGAGAAGGAGCCTGGCCTGGTCAAGCGCTGGCAGGACATGGACCTTTACAGAAAGCTGCGCGAGGAGGCCGCCGGCCGCGAGAAATTCGTGCTGCATGACGGCCCGCCCTACGCCAACGGCAACATCCATATCGGCCATGCGCTGAACAAGATCCTCAAGGACGTCATCAACCGCTCCTTCCAGATGCGCGGCTATGACGCCAACTACGTGCCGGGTTGGGACTGCCACGGCCTGCCGATCGAATGGAAGATCGAGGAGCAGTATCGCGCCAAGGGCAAGAACAAGGACGAGGTGCCGGTCAACGAGTTCCGCAAGGAATGCCGCGACTTCGCCGCTCATTGGATCAAGGTGCAGGGCGACGAGTTCCAGCGCCTCGGCGTCATCGGCGATTTCGGCAATCCCTATACGACCATGGCTTACCATGCCGAGTCGCGCATTGCCGGCGAACTATTGAAATTCGCCATGTCTGGTCAGCTCTACCGTGGCTCGAAGCCGGTGATGTGGAGCGTGGTCGAGCGTACCGCGCTCGCCGAGGCCGAGGTCGAGTATCAGGACTATGAGAGCGACACGATCTGGGTGAAGTTCCCCGTCGCGAGTCTTGCCCAGCCGGTCGCCGGCGCCGCGCCGGCGCTGGACGAGGCCGCGCTCGATCTGGTCGAGGCGCATGTCGTCATCTGGACGACCACACCCTGGACCATTCCCGGCAACCGCGCCGTGAGCTATTCGCCGCGCATCGCCTATGGCCTCTATGAGGTGACGGCGGCCGAGAACGCCTTCGGTCCGCAGCCCGGCGAGAAGCTGATCTTTGCCGACGCGCTGGCCGAGGACTGTGCGGCCAAGGCCAAGGTCACGTTCAACAGGCTTCATAGCGTCTCGGCCGAACAGCTTGGGAAGCTTACGCTTTCGCATCCTTTCAAAGGGCTCGGCGGCGGCTATGAATTCCCGGTGCCGATGGTTGCCGGCGAGCATGTCACCGACGATGCTGGCACCGGCTTCGTGCACACCGCGCCCGGCCATGGCCGCGAGGACTTCGATGCCTGGATGGAAGCCGCAAGCCAGCTGAGGGTACGCGGCGTCGATACCGCGATCCCCTTCACGGTCGACGATGCCGGCTTCTTCACCAAGGACGCGCCGGGCTTCGGCCCCGGGCGCGAGGGCGGTGCGGCGCGCGTCATCGATGACAACGGCAAGAAAGGCAACGCCAATCAGGCGGTCATCGACGAGCTGATCAAGCGCAACGCGCTCTTCGCGCGCGGCCGGCTGAAGCACAGCTATCCGCACTCCTGGCGCTCCAAGAAGCCGGTCATCTTCCGCAACACGCCGCAATGGTTCGTCTATATGGACAAGGACCTTGGCGACGGCACGACGCTGCGCAGTCGCGCGCTGAAGGCGATCGACGACACCCGCTTCGTGCCGGCGGCGGGCCAGAACCGCATCCGCGCCATGATCGAGGAGCGCCCCGACTGGGTGCTGTCGCGCCAGCGCGCCTGGGGCGTGCCGATCGCCGTTTTCGCTGACGAGGACGGCAATGTGCTGAAGGACGAGGCCGTCAACCGGCGCATCATGGATGCCTTCGAGAAGGAAGGCGCCGACGCCTGGTTCGCTGAGGGCGCCAAGGCGCGCTTCCTCGGCAATCACGATGCCTCGAAATGGCACCAGGTGATGGACATCCTCGACGTCTGGTTCGATTCCGGCTCGACGCATGTCTTCACGCTGGAAGACCGTCCGGATCTCAAATGGCCGGCCGACGTCTATCTCGAGGGCTCGGATCAGCATCGCGGCTGGTTCCATTCCTCGCTGCTCGAAAGCTGCGGCACCAGGGGCAGGGCGCCTTACGACACGGTCATCACCCATGGCTTCACCATGGACGAGGAAGGCCGCAAGATGTCGAAGTCGCTCGGCAACACCGTCGTGCCGCAGGACGTCATCAAACAGTCCGGCGCCGATATCCTGAGGCTCTGGGTGGTGACGACCGATTATTGGGAAGACCAGCGCCTCGGCAAGAACGTGCTGCAGACCAATATCGACGCCTACCGCAAGCTCAGGAACACCATCCGCTGGATGCTGGGCACGCTCGCTCATGACGACGGCCAGGATGTGCCGGTCGAGGCGATGCCGGAACTGGAACGGCTGATGCTGCATCGGCTGTCCGAGCTGGACGAGGTGGTGCGCCAGGGCTACGACGCGTTCGAGTTCAAGCGCATCACCCGCACGCTGCTCGACTTCATGGTGGTGGAGCTTTCGGCCTTCTATTTCGACATCCGCAAGGACGCGCTCTATTGCGACGCGCCGTCCAGCCTGCGTCGCAAGGCGGCCGTGCAGGTGGTGCGCCACCTCTTCGAATGCCTGGTGAAATGGCTGGCGCCGATGCTGCCCTTCACCACCGAGGAAGCCTGGCTCGACCGCCATCCGCAAGCCGTATCGGTGCATCTCGATCAGTTCCCGGCGATCCCGCAGAACTGGCGCAACGAGGCGCTAGCCGAGAAATGGCGCAAGGTAAGGCAAGTGCGCCGTGTCGTCACCGGCGCGCTGGAGATCGCGCGCGCCGAGAAGCTGATCGGTTCGTCGCTCGAGGCCGTGCCGGTGGTGACGCTCGACGACGCCCCGCTGGAGGCGGCGATCGCCGATGTCGACATGGCCGAGATGGCGATCACCAGCGATCTCGTCGTCAAGCATGGCAAAGCCCCGGAAGGCGCCTTCACGCTCGACGACGTCAAGGGCGTGGCGGTGGTGGTGGAGAAAGCCGAGGATCGCGGTCTGGTCAAATGCGCGCGCTCCTGGCGCTACACCGCCGATGTCGGCCAGGACTCGGAATTCCCGGACGTTTCGGCCCGCGATGCGGCCGTGCTGCACGAGCTGAAGGCGCTTGGCCGTTTATAAGTCGGTGCAAAAGCAGCGCGCCGGGTGGCCGGAAACCCGCCCGTGCGTTGCCCTTGACGAGCGGTTGAGGTAAACACGCGACACTCCGGCAGACAAATTGTCGCCGGATTTCCATCGCAAATGCGGGGAAGCAGGGGACCGTGCCCTTGGCCGGTGGCGACCGAAAGGCTGTTAGAGTGGGACTTTTTGGCATGACCGACAGAACGTTTGCGCGCGCCGCGCTAATGGCGCCGCTTGTGGTATCGGCCATCGCAATGTCCGGCTGCGTGAGCTCGCCCACCTACGGGACCGGCAAGACCGCTGCCGCGCAGCTCTTCGATGATGTTTCCGGCGCTGCCGCGATCACGCCGAAGCGTCGCGATCCGATCGACTACAAGCCGCGTCCTGAACTGGTGAAGCCAGCTCCTGGGCAGAAGGAAAGCTTGCCCGCGCCGCAGCAGAGCATCCAGACGGCGAGCGCCGACTGGCCCGAATCGCCGGAGGCGCGCCGCGCCCGCATCCGCGCCGACGCCACCGCGCACCAGAACGATCCGAACTACCAGCCTGAAGCGGCCGAGGATGTCCAGACCGATCCCGAAGCGGTGAAGAAGGCGATGGCGGATTCGGGTTCCAGCCACCCGCCGCGCTGGTCGCCGGATGATTCCAGCGCCACGCGCCGCGCCGAGGTTCAGCGCCGGCTGGCCGAACAGAAGCAGGGCGATCCGACCACTCGCAAATATCTGAGCGAGCCGCCGCTTGCCTATCGCCAGGCGGCCGCCACCGCGCCGCAGAACGAGCTCGGCGAGGACGAGTACAAGAAGGAGCGCCGTCTCAAGGCGCAGGCCGAAGGCAAGAAGGGCGGCTGGTTCGACTGGCTCGGCCTGTGAACAGTCAGTAGTCAGTAGTCAGTAGTCAGTAGTCAGTAGTCAGTAGTCAGTAGTGACCTACTCACTACCCACTACTCGCTACTCACTACTCACTAACCACTACTCACTCCACTTCACCCACCATCCCGTTTCTCGCGAAAAAAATCCTTGAGGATGAGGGCGGCGTCGCTTTCGCCGATCCCCGCATAGACATCCGGCGCGTGATGGCAGGTGGGCGAGGCGAAGAAGCGCGCGCCGTTGACCACGGCGCCGCCTTTCTCGTCGGCGGCGCCGAAATAGAGCCGCCGCAGCCTGGAGAAGGAGATTGCGCCGGCGCACATCGCGCAAGGCTCCAGCGTCACATAAAGATCATGGCCGGTGAGACGCTCGCTGGCGAGCTTCCGGCAGGCCTCGCGGATCGCCAGCATCTCGGCATGCGCGGTCGGGTCCGAGAATTCGCGCGTGCGGTTGCCGGCTTTCGCGACCACCGTGCCGCCATTCGCGATCACGGCGCCGACCGGCACTTCGCCGCGGCCGGCGGCCGCTTCGGCCTCTTCAAGCGCCAGGGCCATGAAATCCGGTCGTTTCAAGCGGTCTCCATTCCGATTACTCCTCGCCACCCGACAGCGATCCTGTTATCTAGCGCGAGACCTTGAAAACCGGAATCGGTTTTTGCCGCGCTGGCATATGCGCAAATCAAGAATGACACTGCCTGCGTTGGGCGTCCGCAAGGGCGCGCGGCGTCGTAGCAGGCAAAGACGAGCAAAGTAATGAACGACGACAAGAAATCTCCACGCGGGCCTCGCAAAGGCGGCTCGAAACCGGCGGACCAGCGAGGCCGCGGCGGCAAGCCGAGCTTCGGTCCCAAGAAACCGTTCGTGAAGCGCGAGCGGCCTATGGCCGCCGAAGGCGAGCGCCGCGATGTCGACGGCGGACGCCGCGACTTCAAGCGCAGCTACAAGCCACGCGAAGCGGGCGAGGGCGCTGAGCGCAGCGAAAGGCCTTTCCGCAAAGGCCCGCGTCCGGAAGGCAAGCCGTTTGAGAAGCGCGAGGGCCGCAAGCCCTACGCACCGCGCGGCGCCCGGCCGACGGCTGCCGACGGCGAGCGCCCAGCCCGGGATTTCCAGCGCAGCTACAAGCCACGCGAAGCGGGCGAGGGCGCTGAGCGCGGCGAAAGGCCTTTCCGCAAAGGTCCGCCACGCGACGGCAAGCCCTTCGAGAAGACACGCAAGCCTTACACACCGCGTGGCGACCGGCCGGTGGCCGCCGACGGTGAGCGGGAAGAAAGACGTTTCGACCGTCCCAAGCGCGAATTCGGTGATCGCCCGGTACGCGACTTCGCCGACCGGCCGAAGCGAGACTTCAGCGATCGTCCGCAGCGCGATAGCGTCGCAAGAAAACCGGAAGGCGGCTTCAAGCCGCGGCCGCGGCCCTCGGAAGCCGCGCCGGAAAGCGGCGAGCGCATCGCCAAGCGGCTGGCGCGCGCCGGCATCGCGTCGCGCCGCGACGCCGAAGAGCTGATCGCCGCCGGCCGCGTCAAGGTCAACGGCAAGGTGCTGGACTCGCCGGCCTTCAATGTCGGCGCTGACGACATCATCCATCTCGACGGCACCGAGATTCCGCCGATCGAGCGCACGCGTCTCTTCCTGTTCCACAAGCCGGCGGGCGTCGTCACCACCAACCGCGATCCGGAAGGCCGCAGGACCGTCTTCGACGTGCTGCCGCCCGACCTGCCGCGGCTGATGACGATCGGCCGGCTCGACATCAACACCGAGGGCCTGCTGCTTTTGACCAATGACGGCGGGCTGTCGCGCGTGCTCGAATTGCCGGCGACCGGCTGGCTGCGGCGCTATCGTGCGCGCGTCCACGGCAAGGTCGAGGAGAGCGCGCTCGCCGGCCTGCGCGAAGGCATCGCCGTCGACGGCGTCTTCTACGGCTCGATCGAAGCCTCGCTGGATCGCGAGCAGGGCACCAATGCCTGGCTGACGCTCGGCCTGCGCGAAGGCAAGAACCGCGAGGTGAAGAACATACTCGGCGCGCTTGGCCTCGACGTGACGCGGCTGATCCGCATCTCCTACGGGCCGTTCCAGCTCGAGGACCTGCCGGAGGGCCATGTGCTCGAGATCAAGGGCCGCGTGTTGCGCGAACAGCTTGGCGAGCGGCTGATCGAGGAGTCCGGCGCCAATTTCGATGCCGAGATCCAAAAGCCGTTCTCCAACAAGCCGGTGCGCGGCGGCGGGCCTCGCCGTGAAGAGACCGACCGGCCGAAATTCACGCGCGACGGCGACCATCGACCGATCGGCGAGGGCGGGCTGATCAAGGCGCGCAAGCGCCGCGAAGGCAGCCGCGACGAGGCGCTGAGCAAGCTCTCGACAAAGCCGGACAGGGCATTTGGGCCGGACAGGGCGTTCGGCGAGCGCGGCCCGAAATCCGACCGCGCCGGTTTCGGCGACAAGCCGCGGTTTGGGGGCAAGAAATCCGAGCGCGAGCAGCGGCCGATGGAGCCGCCGGGCCAGCGCAAGGCCAATGTCTGGATGGCGCCGGGCGCCCGGCCGATCGGCAAGGGCAGGGCGGAGGCCGATGCCGCCAAGGCCGCCGAGGCGAAGGCGCGCAAGGCATCCTACAAGCCGGGCGGCAAGGGCAAGCCGGGCGCGAAGCCGTTCGGCAAGCCTCGCGGCGAGCGTCTTGAAGGCGATGGCGGCGACAGGCCGCGCGGTCCGAAGAGGGGCAGCGATGCGGATCGTCGGCGGTGAATTCCGCGGGCGTCCGCTGGCGACGCCGAAAAGCAATGCCATCCGCCCGACCACCGACCGCACCCGCGAGGCGGTGTTCAACGTCCTGGCGCATCGCTACGCGGAAAAGCTCGAGGGCGGCCGCGTGCTCGACCTTTTCGCCGGCACCGGCGCGCTCGGACTTGAGGCGCTGTCGCGCGGCGCCTCCTACTGCGTCTTCATCGAAGAATCGACCGAAGGGCGAGGTCTGATCCGCGAGAACGTCGAGGCCTATGGGCTCACCGGCCGCACCAAGATTTTTCGTCGCGACGCCGCTCATTTGGGCGAAGCCGGCACGATCTCGCCCTTCGGCCTGATCTTCGCCGACCCGCCCTATGGCAAAGGGCTCGGCGAGCGCGCGCTGCGCTCGGCCAAGGCCGGCGGCTGGCTTCTGCCTGGCGCGCTCTGCGTCGTCGAGGAGGCTGCCTCGGCGCCATTCGAGCCGGGCGCCGGTTTTTCCGTGATGGACGAGCGCAATTACGGCGAAACGGTCATCCGCTTCGTCGAGGCCAACTAGCCTCGCCTCGAAAATGCCGAACAAATCACTTTGCCTCACCAGCGAACCTTGCCTATCGTCGCGCAACCGCGACCGGAGAACTTGATGAGACAAACAGGGATTGGGCTGCGCGCAGCGCTTCTGGCGGGCGCGCTGGCGCTTGCCGCGGCTGCTCCGGCCGGCGCGGCCGATGACGGCGAGGTCAAGGATTTCCTGCTCGACAACGGCATGGAAGTGGTCATCATCCCGGACCATCGCGCCCCGATCGTCACCCACATGGTCTGGTACAAGATCGGCAGCGCCGACGAGCCGCCCGGCAAATCCGGCATCGCGCATTTCTTCGAGCACCTGATGTTCAAGGCCACGACAAATCACGCCGCCGGCGAGTTCGACCGCGCCGTGGCTGAAATCGGCGGCTCAAACAACGCCTTCACCTCCTACGATTACACCGCCTTCCACGAGACGGTGCCGCCTTCCGCCCTCGAAGAGATGATGGGCTTTGAGGCCGATCGCATGCGCAACCTCATCCTGACCGACGATGTCATTAAGACCGAACGCGACGTGATCCTGGAGGAGCGCCGCTCGCGCATCGACGGCAATCCGCAGGCGGTGCTCGACGAGGAGGTCGATGCGACGCTCTGGCAGAACCAGCCATACCGCATTCCGGTCATTGGCTGGATGCAGGAGATGGAGCAGTTGAACCGCCCGGACGCGAAAGCCTTCTACGACGCCTATTATCGGCCGAACAACGCCGTGCTGGTGGTGGTGGGCGACGTCGATCCCGACGCGGTGAAGGCGATGGCCGAAAGGACCTATGGCAAGGTCGCCCGCGGCCCGGACCTGCGGCCGCGCATCCGTCCGGTCGAGCCTGAGCAGAACACGAAGCGCACGGTGACGCTCACCGACGCGCGCGTCTCGGTGCCGAGCTTTTCGACGCAATGGGTGGTGCCATCCTATCATACGGCCAAGCCCGGCGAAGCCGAGGCGCTCGACCTGCTTGCCGAGATCCTCGGCGGCGACAACCGCAGCAGGTTGTACCAGCAGCTCGTCGTCAAGCAGGGTATCGCTTCCGAGGCCGGCGCTTACTTCCAGGGCACCATGCTCGACGCCACCAACTTCACCGTTTATGGCGCTCCGCGCGGCGACGCCAAGCTTGTCGATATCGAGGCGGCGGTCGATGCCGAGATCGCCCGCATCGTCAAGGACGGCGTGAGCGACGATGAACTGGAGCGGGCCAAGACCCGCTATGTGCGCTCCATGATCTTTGCGCGCGACAAGCAGGAAGACATGGCCAACATGTACGGCTCGACGCTCGCCACGGGCGGCAATGTCAAGGACGTCCAGGAATGGCCGGACCGCATCCGCAAGGTAACCGCGGCTGAGGTCAGGGCGGTCGCCGCCCGCTATCTAGTGCTCGATCGCTCCACCAGCGGCTATCTCTTGCCGCAGCAGCAGGCGGGGAATTGATGATGAGCATGGTTGTTGGCCGCACGATCGCGTCTCCTTCCCCGGCGAGAGAGGAAGGCAAGCTCTACCGCGCCGTCGCCACCCTTTGCTTTGCTCTGTTCTTCCTGCTTTTGCCGGTGCTTGCCGCGCGCGCCGAGATGAACATCCAGGAGGTGAAGTCGAAGAAGGGCGTCACCGCCTGGCTGGTGGAAGACCATTCGATCCCGCTGATTGCGATCCGTTTCGTCTTCGACGGCGGCACGGCGCAGGACCCTGCCGGCAAGGAAGGCCTGGTCAACCTGATGACCGGGCTGTTCGACGAGGGCGCCGGCGGCCTCGACAGCGAAGCCTTCCAGGTGAAGCTCGACGATGCCGGCGCCGAGATGAGTTTTCAGGCGGCGCGCGATGGCACCTATGGCTCGATGCGCATGTTGTCCGACCAGAAGGACGAGGCTTTTGGCCTGCTGAAGCTGGCGGTGAACAGCCCGCGCTTCGACCAGGCGCCGATCGACCGCATCCGCGCCCAGATACTGTCCGGGATCCTCGCCAACGAACGGGATCCCAACACGATCGGCCAGCAGCGCTGGCTGCGCGCGATCTATGGCCAGCATCCCTATGCGCGGCCGGACGAGGGCAACAAAGACAGCCTCGCCACCATCACTGCGGACGACCTCAGGGCCTTCCACAAAGCAAATTTCGCCCGCGGCGGCCTGCATGTGGCGGTGGTGGGCGATATCGACGCCGCCACGTTGAGCAGCAGGCTCGACGAGGTGTTCGGCGACCTGCCGGACAAGCAGGCGCTGGCGCCGATTGTCGACGTCACGCCCAAGCTCGGCCAGCAGCTCGAAGTGAATTACGACTTGCCGCAGACCTCCCTGCAGCTTGCCTGGCCGGGCGTGAAGCGAAGCGATCCCGACTTCTACGCCGCCGCGCTGATGAACGAGATACTCGGCGGCTCGACATTCACGTCGCGTCTCTACGAAGAGGTGCGCGAGAAGCGCGGCCTTGCCTATAGCGTCAGCTCCGATCTCGTCGATCACGAGCATTCCAACGCGCTGCTGGTGACGACGGCGACGCGTTCCGACCGCGCGGCCCAAACGCTTGCGATCGTGCGCCAGGTGGTGAAGGACATGGCCGAGAACGGCCCCTCGGAGGAGGAGCTCGCGGCGACCAAGAAATACATGGTCGGCGCCTACGCCATCAGCAATCTGGATTCGTCCAGCTCCATTGCCGCGACGCTGGTGGAGCTGCAGATCGATCATCTCGGCATCGATTATATCAAGCGGCGCGCGGCTCTCATCAACGCGGTGACGCTGGCCGACGTCAAGGCGGCGGCAAAGAAGCTCCTGTCGTCCGATCCGGCGGTGATGGTCATCGGGCCGCCGCTGGTTCAGGTGGCGGGAGGCCGCAAGGGATGAGCCCGACCTTCGGGGTGGCCTTCGGCGGCGGCGGCGCGCGCGGTCTTGCGCATATCCATATCATCGAGGCTCTCGACGAGCTTGGCATCAAGCCGGCGGCGATTGCCGGCTCGTCGATCGGCGCCATCATGGGCGCCGGCATGGCGTCGGGCATGAAGGGCGCCGAGATTCACGATTATGCCCGGTCGATCCTCGGCAGCCGGGCCGAAGTAGCGGCGCGCATGTGGCGGTCGCGGCCGGGCACGATCGCCGAAGCCATGCAGGGCGGCATCCGCGTCGGCCAGTTCAATATAGAGCGCATCCTGAAGGCGTTCCTGCCTCAGGATATCCCCGCCACCTTCGAAGAGCTGAAGATTCCGCTCAAGGTGACGGCGACCGACTATTTCGGCCACAAGCTCGCCGTGTTCGCCGAGGGTGAATTGCATTCGGCGCTTGCGGCCTCGGCCGCCATTCCGGCGGTGTTCCGCCCTGTGGTGCGCAATGATTGCCTGCTGATCGACGGCGGCATCTACAATCCCGTCCCCTTCGATCTCCTCGAAAAGGATGCCGATATCATCATCGCAATCGACGTGGTCGGTGCGCCGAGCGACGCCGAGCGCAAGCATCCGACTACGGTCGACCTGATGTATGGCGCCTCGCAGCTGATGATGCAGTCGATCATCGCCAACAAGCTGCAGCAGTCCAGCCCCGACATCCTGATCCGCCCAAAAGTCTCGAAGTACCGCGTGCTCGATTTTCTCAAGATCGAGGCGCTGATGGCCGAGACGGCGGAGATCAAGGATGAGCTGAAGCGCGCCGTGGAGAAGGCCGTGGAAGCGCATGGCGGCAGGCAGGACAACAAGAAGGCGGTTTGAGAGCCTCCTCCAGCCGCCTCGGTTCAGGTGCATATGACGTCGACGAAGGTCCGACAACCGAAGCCTGAATGGTCGGCGCAAAGGTCCCTTATAAAATAAGACCTAAGAATAGAGCACAGTATTCTTTATGCCGAATGGTCGAATTCGCACCCGGATTTGAGTTCTGTCATTAACTCTTCATCGAATTGCCCGTTGACGCACGCTGCGGTAGAGTTAATAATATCCTAATATAGTAGCGTGAACAATCTCGAGATCGGCAACAACGAGATACTGCGCTACTGGGGTAGGGGAACGCAGCGCGGCATCTGTGCCGCTACAGCCATCACATCGAGCCACCAGCAGTCGTGAGCAGCCATCTTGTATGTGGCGCTTGCTGCCGGCCGGTGGTCGCTGCTTGCTGAATGCCACGTCGATCCTCCTCCCGCACGGAATTGGGCGCCGATCTCGGTGCTATTGGCATGGGGTAAATCAGCCGCCTTAGGCGGCCAACAAGTGGCGCGCCTAGGCGCTAAGGGAGTTGAACATGGCCACAGTGGTTGATCTGACCAACGGGACAACGTCGCAGACTTTGACCGACGGCACCGTATTTTCGGCTGAACAGCAAAGCGGTGCTGGCACGGGCAACTACAATAGCTTTCTCGTGCTTGGCGCGAACGGCACCGAGAGCGGCTTCAACACCGATGGTTCTCCGCTGCCGCTGGATGATAAGCAGCAGGAGCACACCAATGCGCTTCTCCTGAGCGATATGCAGGTAGTGTCCGTGAACGGCCACGATTACTACGTCTTCAAGCTCGACGCCAATGAGCCGAACAGCGACAAGGGATCGCTGCTGTCGCTCAACTCATTACAGATATATTCGGCGACGGATCCAAATATCACCACCCTTGCGACGCTTCAGGCGCAGCAACTACTCTATAATGTTGATGGAAATGCCACCGACGGTGACGTGACGGTTCAGTTGGACGCTGGAAAGGACGCGCCCGCAGGCAGCGGGGTGGGCGATCTGTTTGTCTACATTCCGACCAGTTTCTTCGCCGGGGCAACCGGTAACTACGTCTATCTCTATTCGGCTTTCGGGAACCCAAGTGACTCGGATGGCGGGTTTGAGGAATGGGGCGTCATCGCAAAAGCCAGCGTGGATCACGCTCCCGCGGTCGCGGTCGAGAAGACGGTCGATCCGACCTCAATAGATGAAGGCGAGTCGACGACGGTCACCTACACCTACAAGGTGACCAATACGAGCGCTGATGGCGCCGGTGATCCTCTGACGCTGACCTCGCTGGTAGACGACAATGCGACGCCGGGAGACACCAGCGACGATATCAACCTGTTGAGCGGTTTCGTCGCCAACAGCTCGCATGGCACCCACTACGTGTCGGGCGATACAGACAACGATTACCTTGTCGACAGCAACGAGACCTGGATATTCAGCGCTGACGTCAACATTGACGCTCATGCCACCGGCAGCACCATCACCAACACGGTGGTGGTACATGCTCACGACGACGACAGCACCAATGACGTGTCCGCCAACGACACTGCGACCGTGACGGTCAACGACGTCGCGCCATCGATCGCCATTGAGAAGACCGCCGACCCGATTTCGATCAACGAGGGCTCGGCCGCTGACGTCACCTACACCTACGAGGTGACCAACACGAGCGCGGCCGGCGCCTTCGATCCGCTGATGCTGACTTCGTTGATCGACGACAATGCGACACCCGGCGACACCAGCGATGACATCGACCTGCTGACCGGCTTTGTCGCTGGCTCCGACCATGGCACGCACTATGTGACAGGCGACACCGATGGCGACTATCTCGTCGACAGCGACGAGAAGTGGGTGTTCAGCGCCACCGTCGGCGTCGGTGCTCAAAATGCCGGCACCATTACCAACACTGTGGTGGTGCACGCCCATGACGACGACAGCACCAGCGACGTGCATGCCACTGACGACGCGACCGTGACGGTGAAGGACGTCGCGCCGTCGATTGCCATTGAGAAGACCGCCAACCCGACTTCGATCAACGAGGGCTCGGCCGCTGATGTCACCTACACCTATGAGGTGACCAACACGAGCGCGGCCGGCGCCTTCGATCCGCTGACGCTGACTTCGCTGATCGACGACGATGCGACACCCGGCGACACCAGCGATGACATCGACCTGCTGACCGGCTTTGTCGCCGGCTCCGACCATGGCACGCACTATGTGTCGGGCGACACCGATGGCGACTACCTTGTCGACAGCGACGAGAAGTGGGTGTTCAGCGCCACCGTCGGCGTCGATGCTCACAATGCGGGCAGCATTACCAACACGGTGGTCGTGCACGCCCATGACGACGACAGCACCAGCGACGTGTATGCTACCGACGACGCGACCGTGACGGTGAAGGATGTCGCGCCGTCAGTGGCCATTGAGAAGACCGTCGATGCCGATCATGACGGTATTTTCCACTCGTCCGAAACGGTCCAGTCGGGTGCACAGAACGTCACCTATCACTATGAGATAACCAACACGAGCGCAGCCGGTGCGTTCGACCCGCTCACGCTGACCTCACTCGTCGACGACAACGGCACACCGGGAAATACCGGTGACGACATCAACCTGCTCAGCGGCTTCGTGGCCAACAGTTCGCATGGCACTCACTATGTGTCCGGCGATCTCGACAACGACTATCAGGTCGACAGCAACGAGACTTGGGTCTTCACGGCCAACAGCTCGTTCAACTTGCTTCCCAATGCCGACTCGCGAACCAACACGGTCGTGGTGCATGCCCATGACGACGATACCACCAATGACGTTTCCGCCAATGATACCGCGACGGTCCAATCATTCGCAGGTCCCGGCGTGCGCACGCCGGGCTTCTGGACCAATCTCGGCAAATCATTCTGGGATGGCGTCGCAGGCGCCGACAAATCCGGCCCGAACTTCGCCTCCGGTGAATTGCGCTATGTTGTCGATGCCGATCACAACGGAACGCTGGATCCGGGCAAGCCAGGCCTCTTGATCGGCGACTACAACAAGAACGGCTTGACCGACGCCGGTGAGGATACGTTCTTCATTTCCTACGCCGATGCGCTCAAGGTGATCGATGCGTCCGTCAAGGATCAGCAGGATACACGCTTCGTCCTTGCCCGCGACGCGGTCGCGACTTGGCTCAACTACCTCGCCGGGAATCCGATCGGCGATGCCTCCGATCCCAACAGCCCGCACAAATATCTCGACCAGGCGATCGACTGGCTGCAGGTGACGAATGGCGGGAATTCTTCTTCTCACTTCGAGGACTGGGGCGGTGGGAGTGCAGTGAAGGCAAGCAGCACAGCCTGGAACGTGGGACTGGATGCCGAATCCGTCACTGCCGGGTCCGAGCTTGCCGGAAACCTCATCCACCAGGAGCTCGATTTCTACAACAATACCGGCATGACCTTCGAAGGGGCGATACTGCATGTCTACGCCAATGACGGCGGCTGAGGCAGCGGTCGGCCTGTCGAGCCATGACGTGCGACAGGCAGGTTGGATGACCGGAGTGTTTTGTTCAGTGTCGCTTCGACAATGGTAGCCAAGGCAGCATCTGGTTCAGCGCAGGCAAAGGTAAGGCTCGTCGGCCTCGTCCTAGTTGCTTGCGCTGTGCTGCTCCTTCTCGGCGGCAACGGCTGGCTTTCGCCAGGACGGCCCGGGTCGATGGGGGAGACGCTTTTTGGTGCGGCAATGGTGGGCTTCGGCGGCTTGGCTTTGTTTCGCGCGCGCCGGCCCACGCCGGACAGCAGCATCGGCGATATCGCCAGGCAAACCAATGCGCCTATAGGCGGCAAGCGGCCGGCAAAACCGACAGGCCGGCGAGCGCAATCCGCGCGCTCCGAACTCGCCGAGGCGCTTCGCTCCTGCCGGTCGGCTTTCCTCGCGGTCGGGTTGTTCAGCGGCGTGCTCAACGTGTTGATGCTTGCGGGCTCGCTCTACATGCTCGAGGTCTATGATCGCGTGTTGCCGAGCCGCAGCCTGCCGACACTCATCGGCATCACCGTGTTGTTGGTCATCCTCTATTGCGGCCAGGGCATTCTCGATTTCGTGCGCGGTCGCGTGCTTGTGCGCATTGGCGGAGCCTTGGATGAGGCGCTGGGCCGCCGTGTCTATGCGTCGATGCTGCAGTTGCCGCTGAAAAACGGGCGCGCGGGCGATAGCCTGCAGCCGATGCGCGACCTCGACAGCGTGCGTGCTTTCCTGTCCGGCATGGGGCCGACGGCGCTCTTCGATTTGCCCTGGCTGCCGCTCTACCTTGTCATCATCTTCATGTTCCATTGGTTGCTAGGCGTGACAGCGCTGCTTGGGGCGATCGTGCTGGTGGCTCTGACCGTGCTTGCCGAGCGATTGACGCGAAAGCCTGTGTCGTCCGGGACTTTGACCGGTATTCGGCGCAACGGTCTGATCTCGGCTGGGAGCCGCAACGCCGAGGTCGTTGCCGCCATGGGCATGGCAGGCGGTCTGACCGCGCGGTGGGAAGACGCCAACCTCGATTACATCGCCGAGCAGCGCAAGGTGAGCGACGTGGCCGGCGGCTTCGGCGCGATATCGAAGGTCCTGCGCATGCTGCTGCAGTCGTCGATGCTCGGCCTCGGCGCCTGGCTGGTCATCGAGGGGCAGGCAACGGCGGGTATTATCATCACCGCCTCGATCCTCAGCGGCCGCGCGCTGGCTCCGGTCGATCTTGCGATCGCCAACTGGAAGGGCTTCGTCACCGCGCGCCAGGGCTGGCAGCGGCTGAACAGGGTGCTGGCGGCGCTGCCGGCTGAAACCGAGCCGATGTTGCTGCCGCCGCCGAGCGCGAATGTCGGCATGCAAAACGTCTCGGTCGGCGCCCCGGGCACGCAGAGATTGCTGGTTCACGATGCAAGCTTCGCTCTGGAGGCGGGCCACGGCGTCGGCATCATCGGACCGAGCGGGTCGGGAAAGTCCACGCTGGTGCGCGCGCTTGTCGGCGCCTGGCAACCGGTCGCCGGCCGCATCAAGCTGGACGGCGCCGACCTCGATCAATGGTCTCAGGCCGAGCGCGGCCGCCATATCGGATACCTGCCGCAAGATGTCGAGCTCTTCGCCGGCACCGTGGCCGAGAACATCGCGCGCTTCGAGCCGGACGCGGACCCCGGCGCCATCATCGCCGCGGCGAAGGCAGCGGGCGCGCACGAGCTCATCGTCGGTTTTCGCGAAGGCTACGAAACCGAGATTGGCGAGCACGGCGAGGCGGTCTCGGCCGGTCAGCGCCAGCGCATCGCGCTGGCGCGCGCGCTCTATCGCGATCCTTTCCTCGTGGTCTTGGACGAGCCGAATTCCAACCTCGATATGGACGGCGAGCAGGCCCTGATCAAGGCCATGTTGGGCGTCCGCGAACGGGGCGGGGTTGTCGTGCTCGTCGCGCACCGGCCGAACGTGCTGGCGGCCGTCGATTTCGTGCTGGCGATGAATCAGGGACGCGTCCATGCCTTCGGCCCGAAAGACGAGGTGTTCGCCAAGATGTTCCCGACGCTGCGGCCGGTGCCGACCGGCGCCCCGCAACTGAGAGTGGCTTCCGACGGTCCCCATCTGGCCGTTGCCGACGGAACCGAGGCAGGGCGCTGACATGGCTATATCAGGCGCCTCGCATTTATCCATCCGCTTCTACACGCGGCTTGGCGTCGGCGTGGTGCTCCTGCTTGCGGGCGGCGTCGGTGGCTGGGCATCGGTCACCGAGATCGCCGGCGCGGTCATCGCCCCCGGCGCCCTCGTCGTCGATTCCCACGTCAAGGACGTGCAGCATTCCACCGGCGGCATCGTTGCGGAGATCGACGCCCGGGACGGCGACCACGTGAAAGCGGGAGATCTTCTGGTCCGTCTCGACCGCACCGTGCCGGCAGCCAACCTTGGCGTGGTGAGCAAGGCGCTCGACCAGCTCGCCGCGCGCAAGGCGCGCCTCGATTCGGAGCGCCGCGGCAGCGACGCCATCATCTTTCCGAACGAGCTTTTGGACCGCATTGCCGATCCCGACGTCGCCGAGGCGGTGGCCGGCGAGAAGCAGCATTTCGAGACACGGCGCACGTCCCGCGCCGGCCAGAAGAGCCAGCTGGAGGAACGCATCGCGCAACTCGAAAAGGAGATCGCCGGCGACACGGCGCAGGCTGAGGCCAAGAGCAAGGAGATAGAGCTGGTGCAGAAGGAGCTTGCCTCGGTGCGTACGCTCTGGGCCAAGAAGCTCATTTCCATCGACCGGCTGACCCAGACCGAGCGAGAGGCCACGCGCCTCGACGGCGAGCGCGGCCAGCTGATTGCGGCCCAGGCTCAGGCGCAGGGACGGATTGCCGAGATCAAGCTGCAGATCATCCAGATCGATCTCGACCTCAGCACCGAAGTGAACAAGGACCTGCGCGACGTCGACGGCCAGATGGGCGAGCTTCTGGAGCGCAAGGTCGCCGCCGAGGACCAGTTGAAGCGGGTCGACATCCGCGCGCCGCAGGACGGCGTCGTGCAGCAGTCGATCGCCTATACGATCGGCGGCGTGGTGAAGCCGGGCGAGACGATCATGCAGGTCGTGCCCGACAATGACAGCCTTGCGGTGGAAGCCAAGATCGCGCCGAGCGACATCGACCAGCTGTGGGTCGGCCAGCCCGCTTCGCTGCGCTTTTCGGCCTTCAACCAGCGCACTACGCCGCAGATCAACGGCGTCGTCGAGCGGACCTCGCCCGACATCACCACCGACCAGCGCACGGGCGTCAGCTATTACACGGTGCGCATTACCACGACGGCCGCGGAGGTCGCGCGGCTCGGCGAGGTCAAGCTGGTTCCCGGCATGCCGGTGGAATCCTTCATCAGGACCGAGGATCGCTCGGTGATGTCTTATCTGGTCAAGCCGCTGCAGGATCAGATCAGCCGGGCATTTAGACAGTAGGCCACTAGTGCGTTTCACCGTTTCACGGAAACGGCGAAACGCCTATCTCTTTGTTTTGACGCAATTCCGGACGGAAAACCGCCGCTCTAGAGCATGATCCCGAAAAGTGGGAACCGGTTTTCGGAGAAGATCATGCTCCAACAAAGAGTTAGATCAGGATGGCGATTCAACGAAACGTCATCCTGATCTAGTCTAAGCTTTCGCGACCGCCCTGTATTCCATCGCCACCACGCCATTGCTGAACGGCACGGCCGAGACAAGCTCGAGTGCTGTCGGTTTGTCCGAAGGAAAAAGCCCTTCGCCCTGGCCTGCGGCTGCCGGATAAACGAGCAGTCTGAGGGTATCGACAAGGCCAACGCCGAGCAGTTGCCGGGCGAGATTCACGCTGCCATGCACATAGATGTTGCCGCCGCTTCGTTGCTTCAGCCGGGTGACCGCATCGGTAAGGGGGCCTTCGAGCAATTCGGCCGGATGCCAATCGAGGCCTTTCAAGGTCGTCGAGGCGACATATTTCGGCAGTGCGTTGAAGCGGTCGGCGAAGTCGCCTTTTTCCGCAGGCCAGTGGCCGGCAAAGATTTCGTAGGTCACGCGTCCGAGAAGCATGGCGCCGCTGTCGGCAAGCTCATCCTCCTTGAAGGCCTGCATCTCGTCGGTCCAGGCGACGTTCGGCAGCCTCTCGTGCTCGGCGATTCCGTCGATGCTGATGAATTCGGTGACGATGAGCTTTCTCATGGCATCCTCTATTGGTTAGGTCTCGCACCATAGGACGGCCACGCGGGCGCGTTCCCGACAAAACAAAAAAGCCCGCCGGAATGACCGGCGGCTTTCGCTTTGGCTGGAGGCCTTGGCTTAGTTGAACTTGTACTTGGCGTCGATCCGAACGGTGTGGAAGGACGGCGTCGCCATCGCGAGACCGCTCGGGATCGGCAATGCATCCGAGAAGTCTTCCTTCTCGAATTGCGAGTAACGGTATTCGATGCCGACGGTCATCTTGTTCGACAGGGCAGTTTCCAGGCCCGCGCCGACCGAGAAGCCACTGGAGGGCCATGGTGGCAAGCGAGGGCAAGAGGCTGGTGTGAGCCGGGCGCCGGAGCGGCATCGCGGCGCCGATGACCTCCCACCCCTGAGATGCCGCGCCAGCTCGTATGGCATGGATCTGCTCAAGGTCGGTCGTGTGGCTGCGCTTTCCCACTAGCCGCGCCCCTGCTGCTGATCATAATCTTCCGCGCGCAATCGAAACGCCCGAGTCCGCATGAGCAAGCTTCTCTTTACCCGCGTTCCTTTCAACCCGGTCTCTCTCGGGCTCGTCTGCAATTTCATTGCGCACTACCCGCCTTTTGACGGCTACGAATTCGGGCAGATGGTAAAGTCCTTGCGCTACCAGATCGAGCAGCAGACGCATCTCATCGGTTCCATCGACGATGCGATCGTTGCTTACGTCGGCTGGATCGTGACCAACCGCGAAATTGCCGAGACGTGGGTTGCAAACAGGGGGCCGCTCAATCCCGATCCCGGCGGCAACGCGATTGCCGCGACCGTGATGGCGACGCGCTCGTCCTCGCACATCCTGCCGCTGATCAAGGAGGCGAAACTGCTCAACCTCGATAAGTCGGTCTACTGGAAGCGCGATTTCATCGACGCCCGCGGTGCAATGAAACGCGCCGTCCGCAAGCGGGACGCCTGATGGACGAGGCCAAGCACACCAAGGTGTTGACGCAGGAAATCCTCATCCGTCTTGGCGATCGTTATGCCTCGATGTTTGTGCGCATCTGGGAGCCGACCGGACAATCGCGCGGGACCGTGTTCTGCCTGCACGGCTTTGCCGGCAATGGCTCCGATTTCGATTATCTCGCGGCGTTCCTTTGCCGCAATGGCTATCTGGTGATCTGCCCCGACCTGCTCGGACGGGGGCGCAGCGCCTATACGGGCTCCGGCTACGATATTGATCTCTATTCCAGGTGCCTGCGCGCGCTCGGTCAGTTTTCCGGCAAGGAGAACCATTTCGTCGGCACGTCATGGGGCGGGCTGATCCTCGTTCTGTTCCTCTATGCGAACCGCAGCCGCGTCGACAGGATTGTCCTCAACGATGTTCCCCTGGTTGGCGGGCCGAAGGTCGATGCATTGCGAAACGAGGCCATCCGCGAAGCAGCGCTTGTATTCCAGACGCGCGCCCAGGCAGGGGAATATCTGCGTGCGGCAAATCCGGGCATGGGGCGGGTGGAGACGCGGGTCCTCGACCGGTTTATCGATAGCAGAATTGCCGCGGGGGCTGGCGGGTTTCGTTTGGCCTACGATCCGGCCACGACCGGGAATTTCGAGGCCATGACCGGCCGCAAATATGACCTGTTCCCAATGGTCGCCAAGCTCGAGGCCCACATCATGCTCATGTACGACCGCGAGAGCGGGCTTATCGACAGGCAAGCCTTCGAACAATCACGCCGCACCCGACCCGATCTTTGCATCGTCGACTACATCGATGCCGGCAACCCGCCGTCGCTGATGACGCCCGATCAAGCTTTCCTGATCCTCGGTTTTCTATCAGCCATATGAGCAGTCCGTCACGGCGGGATCGCACTTCGATGAAAATATATGCTCCCAGCCGATCTCGACCCCAACGAGGCGGCCGGGAAATTGATTAGCGGCTTTTCGGACTTGCTTAAATGTCGGTCGAAACAGGCAGGCGGGCCCGTTAGCGTCTTGATACCGTGACCGACATGCCGCTCGCCGGGCGCAGCGCCAGCGCATAGTCGAAGCGGATAACGTCGTCGGCACGGGTAAAGGCGAACTGGCGCACGACCGCGCGAACCGCCTGTTCCACCTCGAGTCGGCCCAGGCGTGCGCCTCCGCACATACGCGGTCCGGTCAGGAAGGGGATGAAGGCGCGGCGGTCGAAACTGTTGTTGATGAACTCCTTGCGGCTGGCATCGAAAGTCCTCGGATTTTCCCAGAAGGCGGGATGTTGGTGAACGCCGACGATCGACAGCATGATAAGCTGTCCGGCCCTCAGTGCGGTGCCATCGATGACCGTATCGGTGCCCACCTCGCGGGTCAGGAACGGGATCGGCGGAAAATAGCGCATCGTCTCGTTGATGAAGCAGTCCGTGAACGGTGTTTCTTCTTCGTCCCCGGCGATCTCCTGATGCACGCGCTCCTGGGCCTTTTGGTTCGCGCCGAGCCGGTCGATCACCCATAGCGCCGTCGTCACGGTGGTCTCGACGCCGGCAAAGAGGTTCATCACAAACTCTTCGATTGGCGAAAAACCGTCAATTCCGCCAGCCTTCTCCGAGAAGCGGGCCATTTCCGCCACCGTGCGTGGGTCTGCCGTAAGCTGCGAGCCGAAATCGGCGATGATCGCGCGGGCATCCTGAATGGCGCTGTTGCGCTCGGCATCGGTGGGCGTGACCCAGGAATAATATTGCAGGCGCCGCAGCACTTCGCGCGTGCGGTCAAGCAGCGTGGCCGTCGGCCCCGCCTGCGCGACAAGGCCGAACGCCTGGTAGAAAATCGTCATGGCACCAGCGAAAAGCGCCTGCTGGATGCCGGCGAGCGAGGTCTCGCAGCCGGCAAGACAGTTGCCGAAGACTTCAGCCACGCCTTGGTCATGGGCGGGCTTCGCCGCCGCGAGATAGCGGTCCTGGGTGATCGCGCGCCTGGTAGCCCATTCCTCGTCGTTGGTGTTGAAGCGGCTGAAGCCGAGCGCCGAGATCAGAGAGAAATTCTTGCGAAAAAGGGCGGGAGTCTTGGCGATCCTGTCCACGGCCTCCGGATGGTCGAAGACGACGAGACTGCCGATTTCCTTAGCGCGGGTTGCTCGTCCATCATCCTGCCCGCTCCGCGCGAATAGGTTGTAGACGAGATTGTTGAGCATGCCTTCAATTTGCGCTGGATCGCTCACCTTGCCTCCATGTCTGAACGCCCGACCACCTTGGTATTCGTTCAGCCAACGATGTCCCTTATTGTTGCAAAAATGGGACAGCGGCGCCGCAAAGTCGTTGGCATCCCGCAGCGGCAATATGCGTTTATAAACTTGTCTGCAATAACGACCCCGGCTGGAATCTGGGTGGGGACTTAAATGCATTCGCAGGGCAAGGGTAAATTTTTGGCTACGGTGGCGGCATCGGCTGCCTCCGTGACGGCAATAGGCGTGGGCACGGCTCAAGCCACCGAGGCGCAGCCTTCGGATCAGACGGTCATCGATTCGCGCGTTAAGCTCGCATTTGAAGGCGCGTACTTTTGGAACAATGTCCACAACGACGACAAGCTCAGCAGCGATAAGCTGGGCAACAGCAACGGCGATATCTCCGGATCGGTGGCGCTGACCAAGCAGATTTCTCCGGACCTTGATTGGCGACTTGCCGGCGCCTTCCATCTCGGCAAGGACCGGTCGGTCCTTCTCGGCGAGGGACCTGTGACCAGTCCTTCAAACGGCATGGTGAGCGTTAATTTCGGCGACGGCTACAGCTTCCAGGCTTTCGATTTCGACATCGGCAAGCACGTCAAGGTGCAACAGGCTGACATCCGTTTCTTCGGCGGCTTGCGACTGGTGCATTCCGACGAAACATTAGGCGACTTTTCAGAGAAGTTCACGCCTACCAATCCCGCCGACAAGGGTATCGCCGCTGACAAGATCGGTACGGCCGAGTACTGGGGCATCGGTCCGCACGTTGGTGCGGAAGCTTACTATCCCGTTGGCGAAAACTGGGGCCTGACGGGTTCAGCTTCAGGCGCCGTCATGTGGGGCCGCCGCACCGAGCGTCTCGGTTTCAATATCTCCTCCACAAACCCTGACGAACACTTTTCCGAAACGGTGGCCAGTCAGGGCTCGAACGAGACGGTCTCGAATCTCGACGCATCGCTCGGCCTGAGCTGGACGCCGATAACGAACACTACCTTCACCGCTGGTTACAAGGTCGAAGCGTGGCACAATCTGCTTGTGAACGCAGACCACAAGAATCAGGTGTTCCAAGGCCCGTTCCTGCGCCTCGAAGTCAAAATGTGATCGCGGCGGCCGGTCAGGGTGACTTCGAAGACAGGTTTCGAGTCTAGGTTCGCATCGAACAGGAACGTCAAACTGCACTACGTCGCGGCGGGCTCCGGCCCGCCACTTCTTTTCCTGCACGGCTTTCCCGACTACAGCCTGGGTTGGCGCCGGCAGATCGAGGCTCTGTGCGGCAGTTTCAGGGTGCTGGCACCGGATTTGCGCGGGTTCGGGCGAAGCGACGCGCCGCGGGGGCATGCCCAATACACGCTACTGCCGCATCTGGTCGAGGACGTCCTTTCAGTGCTCGTGGCCGAACAACTGTCCCAGGCCTCGATCGTCGGTCACGACTGGGGTGCTACCATTGCTTGGTGGCTGGCTATGCGGGTGCCGCAGGTGATTCGCCATCTGGTCGTCCTTTCCACCCCTCATCCGCGCAACTACCTGCGCGCCATCGCCGATCCGACCAATGCCCGGTTTTTCGCCTATATGCGCCTTTTCCAGGAGGCAGGAGCATCCGCCATGCCAGCGCCGGAGAAGCTTGCTGAATGGGTCGACGATGAAGTCGACAGGCAGGCGCTTGCAGAGTCGCTCCGGCTTTCCGATCCGGAGGCGATGCTGGGTTACTACAGAGCCAACATTCCGCTCGGCAGGGTGCCGGATATCGGCCAATTGCCCCTGGTCAAGGCTCCGACTTTGGTCATGTTCGGCGCCCACGATCCCTATGTTCCGACCAACGCCTATGACGGCACCTTCCGCGAAGTCGATAACGTCACGTCGCTTATAGCCATCCCTGGCGCGGGGCATTTCATCCACCACCAAGCCGCCGGTTTGGTAAGCCGCGAGATAGAGGCGTGGGTGTCGCGGCCGCCGTCCAGCTTTCGCTCTTTGGGGTAGGGCCGTCCGGTTGGAAGGCGCGCGCTAGCTGCTACCGCAGGGGCGTCGCCGTTTGCCCATTCCGTTCAAAGTGGTTTGATCTGCGACGTTCCGAAGCCCGTCCGATTGATGCCCTTCGCGGGCCCGATTGTCACAAAAAAATTCTTGCCTTCATGCTCATCTTCGCCCTACTCTCTGCATGAGAAAACCTTTTCCCAAGTGGTTGCTTTCGACATCCGCCCCCCGGCTCGAATGCGGCAGGCCTCTGTGAGCAAAGGTTTTCTCAACTTGGGAGGTCCTGCACCGAAAATGGTTTCAGACGCCGAGCCAGCGCCAGTTTCCGCCAAGCCGCCGGTCACGCTGCGCGAGGTCGCGGCCGCCGCCGGCGTCAGCGTTGCGACGGCGTCGAAGGCGCTGAACGGGCAGGGGCGCATGACGGCGGAGACGCGCGAGCGCATCCGCGAGACGGCGCGGCTGCTCGGCTTCCGGCCGAACAGCCTGGCGCAGAGTCTCTTGCGTAAACGCTCCTTCACCGTCGGCCTGCTGACCAACGATACCTACGGCCGCTTCTCGCTGCCGCTGATGGCCGGCGTTTCGGATGCGCTGGTCGACAAGGGCGTGTCGGTGTTCCTGTGCAATGTCGAGGACGACCCGCGGCTCGGCCAGCTGCATGTCGAGGCCATGCTCGATAAGCGCGTCGACGGCATCGTCGCCACCGGAAAACGCATCGACCGCCATCTGCCGGTCGATCTATCCAATCTGCGCATCCCGGTCGTCTACGCCTTCACCCAGCCGGATCCCGGCGCGGTCGGCCTCGTTTCCGACGATGCCGGGGGCGCGCGGCTGGCGGTCGAGCAGTTCTTGCGGCTCGGGCGCCGCCGCATCGCCCATGTCAGCGGCCCGGCGAGCTTCGCCGTGGTGCATACGCGGGCCGAGGCTTATCGCGACGTCCTGAGGGAGAACGGCTTGCCCACAGCCGAGCCGCTGCTCGGCGCCTGGTCGGAAGCCTGGGGCCGCGATGCCGTGGCAAGTCTGTTCGGCAAGGCGGGCAGGGAAGGATGGCCGGACGCCGTCTTCTGCGGCAACGACCAGATTGCCCGCGGCGTCATTGATGCGCTGCGCGAGCGCGGTATCCGCGTGCCCGAGGATGTCGGCATCATCGGCTTCGACAATTGGGAGATCGTGGCCGAGGCGACGCGCCCGCCGCTGACCTCGATCGACATGAACCTGGCGAGCCTCGGCCGCGAGGCCGGGCTTGCCCTGCTTTCGCTCGTCGACGGCCACCCGGCCGCGCCAGGCATCAGGAAACTGCCGTGCCGGCTGGTGGTGCGTCAGTCATGCGGCAGTCCGCCGCAATGAAGCAACAAGGCTACGCGCCCGGTTAGACCGGGCGGCGTAGCCAAAACAGGGAGGAGAACCATGAGGAGGAGTAAAATGAAGACCATGTTTGCCAAGCTGGCTTTGGCCGCGGCCGTCATCGGCGGCGGCCTGCAGGCGGCGTCCGCCGAGACCGCCAACATCTGGGTGCGCGCTGACGGCTCGAATTTCATGCCGCGCATCGTCGACGCCTTCAACAAGGCCAACAAGGACCAGATCAAGCTCGACATCATTCCCAATGCCGAGATCATCCCGAAATATGGCGCGGCAGCGGCCGGCGGCACCGCGCCCGACGCGCTCTCGCTCGACCTGATCTACACGCCGTCCTTCGCCGCCGCCGGCCAGTTGGAGGACATTACCGACTGGGCGAAATCCTTGCCCTATTTCGCCAGCCTGTCGCCGGCGCATGTGAAGACCGGCACCTATAAGGACCGCATCTACGGCCTGCCGTTCTCGGCCGACGCCTCGGTGCTGATCTGGAACAAGAAGCTGTTCAAGCAGGCTGGGCTCGATCCTGAGAAGGGACCGACCAACTGGGCCGAGATCGAGGCCGACGCCGAAAAGGTCAACGCGCTCGGCGGCGACATCAAGGGCTTCTATTTCTCCGGCAATTGCGGCGGCTGCAACATCTTCACCTTCACGCCGCTGATCTGGGCCTCGGGCGGCGACATCCTGTCCGAGGACGGCTCGAAGGCGACGCTGGACAGCCCGCAGCTGCGCGGCGCGATCGACCTCTATCGCTCGATGGTCAAAAAGGGGCTGGTGCCCGAGGGCGCGCAGACCGACACCGGGGCCAATTTCTTCGCCGCCTTCGCCGGCGGCAAGATCGGCATCTCGCCGTCCGGCGCCTTCGCCATCGGCGCGCTCAACACGCAATACCCGGACGTCGACTACGGCATCACCTTCCTGCCGGGCAAGGATGGCGGCTGGTCATCCTTCGCCGGCGGCGACAATTTCGTCGTCACCAAGGGCACCAAGAAGATCGCCGTGGTGAAGGAGTTTTTGGACTTCGCCTATTCGTTGGAAGGCCAGACCATTCTGGCCAAATATGGCAGCCTGCCGGTGCGAAACGACATCGCCAAGGACGCGCTGAAGGATCTCGACCCGCGCTACCAGGTGGCGGCCGAGGCGATGGCCAAGGGCAGGACGCCTTATTCGGTGGTATTCAACGACCTGATCAACTCCGCCAACGGGCCGTGGACGCAGATGATCAACGAGGTGTTCTTCGGCGATGACGTCGATGGCGCTATCGCCAATGCGCAGGAGACGATGCAGTCGATCATCGACCAGGCGCCGAACAAGTAGACACCAGGGCCAGCCGGCGGCGAGGATAGCGCAACGCTTTGCCGCCAAGGCTCTGACCGGCCGCCCGCCCCGTCTCCCTGGCCGGGCGGCCGGGGACTGCATCGCTGAATGGCAGGTTTTTATAGCGTTGAGAAAGCACGCTCACCAATCTGAGGCGCCGCGAGGTTCGCTCCCCCTTCTCCCCTTGTGGGAGAAGGTGTCGCCGAAGGCGACGGATGAGGGGTGTTCCAGCGGAGTGAGGCGTTGGCGTTCCCTGGAACACCCCTCATCCGTCTCGGCGCTACGCGCCGATCCACCTTCTCCCACAAGGGGAGAAGGGGGAGCCCGGCCATGACCGCCATCACCGCAACCTCCGCTCCCGCCCGCTCACGCATCGGCGTCAGCCGCCGGCAATGGGTGGGCCTGCTCTATGTCCTGCCGGCCGTCGCCCTGGTCACCGTCTTTTTCGTCATCCCGCTCGGCATGACCGCCTGGATGTCGCTGCACAATTGGCCGCTGATGGGTGAGCATGCCTTCATCGGCCTCGACAATTATTTCGCGATCCTGCGCGACACGCGCTTCTGGAATGCGCTGAAATTCACCTTCTACTACACGGTGATCGTCACCATCGCGATCTTCGCCGTCGCCTTCCCGCTGGCGATCTTCATCGAAAAACCGCGTCCGCTGACCAACCTCTACCGCACCGCCTTCTTCATGCCGGCGGTGGTCGGCTTCGCCTCGGCGAGCCTGCTCTGGTCCTGGCTGCTCAACGTCGATTCCGGCCTGTTCAGCCCGGCCGCTTACGACCTCGGCCTGACCGAAAAGAAGGTCAATCTGCTCGCCACCTTCCAGCCGGCCTTCTGGTCGATCATCGCCATGGTGGTGTGGAAGGTCGCCGGCTTCACCATGATCATCCTGATGACCGGCCTGCAGTCGATCCCGCAGGACCTGCAGGAGGCGGCGGTCATCGACGGGGCAGGGCCGTTCGCAAGGTTCCGGGCCATCACCTTGCCGCTGATGCGCCGCACGCTGGCGCTGGCGCTGATCCTGTCGGTGGCGGGCTCGATTCTCGCCTTCGACCAGTTCTACATCATCCTGCGGGGCGGTCCGCGCAACCAGACGCTGACGGCGGTCTACTGGATCTTCAACCAGTCCTTCGCCTCGTTCAAGCTCGGCTACGGCGCGGCACTCTCGATGGTGCTGCTGGTTATCCTGGTGGCGCTCAGCCTTATCCAGCTCTGGCTGCTGCGCAAGCCCGAGGGGCTCGACTGATGGCCGAGGCGATGTCGCAAAACCGGAAAGTCGGCTTCAGCCTCGCCAGGCACTCCACCGGCATCATCGCCTCGGTATTGTTCCTGGCGCCGATCGTCTGGACGGTGCTGTCGACCTTCAAGCCGGCGCAGGAAGCGCGCCAGCCGCCGCTGCCGCCCTGGCCGACCACCGGCTTCTCGATCGAGAACTACGAGACGCTGAACTCCTTCGGCGACGGGCTCTGGGTCTCGGCGCAGAACAGCATCTATGTCTCGGTAATGACGGTGCTGCTCTCGGTGCTGGTCAGCGTGCTCGCCGGCTACGGCTTCTCGCGCTTCCGCTTTCCGTTCCGGGATTTCTTCTTCATCCTGATCCTGTCGACCATCATGATCCCGTTCCAGTCGATCCTGACGCCGATCTTCCTGGTGCTGACGAAACTCGGTCTCCACAACACGCTGACCGGCCTGGTCTGCGTCTATGTCACGCTGCAGCTGCCTTTCTCGATCTTCATGATGCGCAACGCCTTCGACGCCGTGCCGCGCGAGATCGAGGAGGCCGCGCGCATGGACGGCGCCAACAATGTCACCATGCTCGTCAAGGTGATGCTGCCGCTGGTCTGGCCGGGTGTCGTCACCATTGCGCTGTTCGCCTTCCTCGGCGCCTGGAACGAGTTCCTGGCGGCGCTGGTGCTGATGACCGACCAGTCCAAATTCACCCTGCCGGTGATGATGACCGCCCTTCAGTCCGGCCGCTTCGGCGCCATCGACTGGGGCGCGGTGCAGGCCGGCGTCACGGTGATGATGGTGCCTTGCCTGATCCTGTTCCTGGCGCTGCAGCGCTTCTACATCCGCGGCCTGATGGCCGGGGCCGTCAAGTAATTCGAATGGAGTGAAATCATGACCGCATCGCAGCCCGCCGCGCAGCCCTCCGCCAGGCCGAAGCTCGCCTTCCGGCCGTTGCCAGTGCCGCAGGTCGATGTCCGCGGTTTCTGGGGCGACCGTGTCGACGCGGTCGCCGCCAAGACCGCCGGCATCCTCTACGACCGTTGCGTCGAGGCGCGCATGCTGGAGCAGATCGATCCGGACGTGCCGTCGCCAGGCGTCGTCATCCCCTTCCATGTCAGCGACGGTTTTACCGCGCGCACCGTGACGACGCAGATGTTCTGGGATTCTGATTGGGGCAAGACCATCGAGACCGCGGCCTATTCGCTCTACCGGCGCCGCAACCCCGATCTGGAAAAGAAGATCGACGCCGTCATCGACATGTACGGCAAGCTGCAGCAGGAGGACGGCTATCTCTCCAGCTGGTATCAGCGCATCCAGCCCGGCCTGCGCTGGACCAACCTGCGCGACTGCCACGAGCTCTACTGCGCCGGGCATCTGATCGAGGGCGCCGTCGCCTACTTTCAGGCGACGGGCAAGCGCAAGCTGCTCGACGTCATGAGCCGCTATGCCGACCACATCGCCGACACTTTTGGCCCGGAGCCCGGCAAGCGGAAGGGCTATTGCGGCCATGAGGAGATCGAGCTGGCGCTGGTCAGGCTCGCGCGCGCGACAGGCAACGACAAATATATGAAGCTGGCTAAGTATTTCATCGACCAGCGCGGCCAGCAGCCGCATTATTTCGATGAGGAGGCGCTGGCGCGCGGCGCCGACCCCAAGGACTTCCATTTCAAGACCTATGAATACAACCAGTCGCACAAGCCGGTGCGCGAGCAGGACAAGGTCGTCGGCCATGCGGTGAGGGCGATGTATCTCTATTCCGGCATGGCCGACATCGCGACCGAATATGGCGACGATACGCTCAAGGTTGCGCTCGAGCGGCTCTGGGACGATCTGACGACGAAGAGCCTCTACGTCACCGGCGGCCTCGGGCCGTCGGCCGACAATGAGGGCTTCACCAACGACTACGACCTGCCCAACGAGACCGCCTATGCCGAGACCTGCGCTTCGGTCGGCCTGGTGTTCTGGGCAAGCCGCATGCTCGGCATGGGTCCGAACGCCCGCTACGCCGACATGATGGAGCGCGCTTTGTACAACGGCTCGATCTCGGGCCTGTCGCTCGACGGCTCGTTGTTCTTCTACGAGAACCCGCTGGAGAGCCGCGGCGGCCATCACCGCTGGAAATGGCACCGCTGCCCGTGCTGCCCGCCCAATATCGGCCGCATGGTGGCCTCCATCGGCAGCTATTTCTATGGCCTAGCCGACAATGCGCTGGCGGTGCATCTCTATGGCAATTCGAGCGCCCGCTTCGAGATCGCCGGCCAGCAGGTCAGTCTTGTCCAGACCAGCAACTATCCCTGGGATGGCGCGATTGCGATCGAGATTGGGCCGGAGGCGCCTGTAGAGTTCACGCTTCACCTGCGCATACCCGCCTGGTGCCGCAAGGCGGCGTTGCGCGTCAACGGCAAGCTCGTCGATCTGGAAGCGGCGACGGTCGACGGCTATGCAGCGATCCGCCGCGAATGGCGCCAGGGCGACAAGGTCGAGCTTGATCTCGAAATGTCGATGGCGCGCCTCTTCGCCAATCCGCAGGTGCGGCAGGACGTCGGCCGCGTGGCGCTCGCGCGCGGCCCGCTGATCTACTGCGTCGAGGAAACCGACAATGGCGGCGGGCTGCATCGCATAGCGCTATCGCGCACGGCCAGGATCGAGGCGCACAAGGAGCCGAACCTGCTCGGCGGCGTCGTCACGCTCTCGGCCATCGGCAATCGGGCCGAAACGGAAAACTGGGGCGCCGATCTCTACCGCCCTGAGCCGCCGGCGACCGAGGAGACGAAACTCAAGGCCATTCCCTATTTCGCTTGGGATAATCGGGATCCCGGCGAGATGCTGGTGTGGCTGAGGGAAGGCTGAAAGCGGCCTCTCTCAAAGATGCACGAAGGCCGTCAGCGGCAGGTGGTCGGAGGCGACGCGCGACAGCGGCGTGTCATGCGCCTCGACGCCTGAAACCAGGTCGTGCCGGTTGCCCATGATGCGGTCGAGCGCCAGCACCGGCAGGCCGGATGGGAAAGTCGGCACCGCCGGCGTCGGGCCGAAGGTCGTGTGCAGCGTGTTCAACGCCGAGCGGTTGCCGAGCCGCCATTCGTTGAGGTCGCCCAGGAGCAGCGTCGGCCTCTCGTCGGCGCTGCTCATGATGTCGAGCACGACGCGGGCCTGTTCCGAGCGCGAGCGGCGCAGCAGGCCGAGATGGGCGGCAATGACGCGCAGCGACCGTTTCTCGTCGAGATCGATCTCGGCCACCAGCGCGCCGCGCGGCTCCAGTCCGGGCAGCTTGAGCTGGTGGACGTCGCGCACGGTGCCGCGCTTGAACAACAGCACATTGCCGCGCCAGCCATGCCCCTTGCCGTTGCCGCTGACCGGCACTGGCACCAGCCCCGTTTCCAGCTCCAGGCGGGCCAGGTCGAGCAGCCCGGCCCTGTCGCCGAAGCGGTTGTCGGCCTCCTGCAGCGCGATCACGTCGGGGCTCATTTCGCGGATGACGCGCGCCGTCCGTTCGGGGTCGAATCTGCGGTCGGTGCCGATGCATTTGTGGACGTTGTAGGAGGCAACGACGATTTCCGTGTCGTTGACGCGCTTGCGCGGCGTCGCCTTCGCCTTGCGCGCGCTTCTGCTGCGGATCGAGAGCAGCACGGTCTCAGGCAGGCTGCGTCCTTTGATGTCGTCTATCTCCATGATCCCGATGCTCGATTTCCTGCTCTAAAGATAGGGCGATCCCAGCCACAGCAAACGGTCGAAGACGCGGATTGCGAACGGCCTTGCCTTCAGCGTCTGCAGCGTCACCGGCTGGGCGGTGGAGATGGCGGCCGCGATGCGGGCGTCGATCTCGGCGGCGAAGTTTTTATCCAGCACTTCCAAGTCGATCTCGAAATTCAGCCGCAGCGAGCGGGCGTCCAGATTGGAAGAGCCCACATAGGCCCACGCGCCGTCGATTGCCATCAGCTTCGAATGGTCGAACGAGCCTTCATGGCGCCAGACGCGGCAATAGTGCTTCAAAACCTGGTCGAACTGCGCCATCATCGCATGGTCGACAAGGAAGAGATTGTTCACCGCCGGCACGACGATGTCGATTTCGACGCCGCGCCGGCCGGCCGTGGTCAGCGCGCTGATGAACTCGCGGTCCGGCAGGAAATAGGGCGACATGATGCGGATCGATTTGCGGGCGACCGAAAACGCACCCATCAGCAACTTGAGATTGGTTTCGTTGGACGCGTCCGGCCCGGTCGCGACCGCGCGCACCAGCATCGGCTGCCCTGGCGGCGGCACGACACGCTCGACCTGCCAGGGTCCGTCCTTCAGGGCTTCGTTGCCGGCGAAGCGCCAGTCCTCGGCGGCCACCGAGAACAGATCCGCCACCACCGGCCCGGTGACCTCGAAATGGGTGTCCCGCGAACTGCCGGAACCGGCGAGCTCGGCCGAGAATCCCTTGCGGATGTTCATGCCTCCCGTGAACGCCACCGTGCCGTCGATGATCAGTATCTTCCTGTGAGTCCTGAGATTGGCATAGGGAAGTCTCAGGCCCATGACGATGTTGCCGTTGAAGAGATCGACCGTGACATCGGCCTCCCTGAGCTGCTTCAGGATGCTGGGCACCGAATAGCGTACGCCGACGGCGTCGATCAGCACCCGCACGGTGACGCCGCGCTTGACGGCGTTGCCGAGCGACTGAACGAAAAGCGCCCCGACCGCGTCATTGTCGAAAATATAGGTTTCCAGAAGCACGCTTCGTTGCGCCGCATCGATCGCCCGGCACATCGCCGTATAGGCTTCGTCGCCGGTCTTGAGCACCGCGATGGTGTTTCCCGAGGTGAGCGGGCGCCGCGCCACTCTGTCGCCAAGTATCTTCAGCCCGGTGAAACGCTGGCCGAATTCGGCGTTGATCAAGGCTTCCAGCGCGACGTCCCGGTCATGCCATGCGGCAGCGGCCTCGGGCGAGACCGGCCGCATGGCGCTGATCGTCGCGCGGCGGATCCGGTTGATGCCGGCAATGGCGTAGATGATCGCGCCGAGGAAAGGCGACAGAAGCATCACGCCCACCCAGCCGGTGGCCGCGCGCACGTCTTCCTTCGTCATGATGGCGTGGACGATGCCCACCGCCGCCATCGCCAGCGACAGGATCAGGATAAGCGTCGACCAGTGACTCGCAATCGCCTCGAACATCGGCCCGACTATTGTGCGAGCCGGCGCGGAAGGCAATGCGGACGGTGAGGCTGGTCTAAAGCCGCGCGGCGTCGATGGTCGCCGCCGGCCGCACACCCGGCAAGGTCAGGCTTGCCAGGTGTGCCCGCGTTTGCCCTTGCCGCCACGCGGTCAGCCATCGGTCGAGACGGTTACGGCCTTCCAGGCATCGATCTCTTGCTGCAGCCGCTGGATTCGCTCGGAGACGAGCTTGAGGGCGTCGCTGCCAAGCAGAAGCTGCGGCGGCGGGGCTTCGGTTTCGACCAGGGCCAATACGGCGGTCGCAAGCTTGTCCGGATCGCCAAGTTGCTTGCCGCTTTTCGCCTGTCGGGCCTCTCGGATCGGATCGAACAGCGCATCGTAGTCGCCGATGGACCTCCCGGTCCGGACCATGGAGCGTCCGGCCCAGTCCGTCCGGAAGGAGCCTGGGCAGACGGCGGCAACGCGAACGCCGAATGGGGCCATTTCGGAACGCATCACTTCCGATATGCCCTGGAGCGCGAACTTGCTGCCGCAATAGTAAGCGATGCCCGGCATTGTTATCATGCCGCCCATTGACGTGACGTTGACAATGAAGCCGCGGCGTCGCTCGCGGAACTTGGGAAGAAATGCCTTGGCGACCGCCACGGCGCCGAAGACGTTCACATCGAACTGACGCCGCATCTCTTCCAGTGACGACTCTTCAAGCACCCCCTCGTGGCCATAGCCGGCATTGTTGATCAGGACGTCGACGGGCCCGTGCTCTTCCTCCGCCTGCGCGACGACGTCCGGCACGCGGTCGAACTCCGTGACATCGCAGATGACGGTGCGGATCGCTGGGAGGGATCCGGCAAGCGCCGCGCGTGACGTCTCGGAGCGGATGGTGCCAATGACCGTATGGCCCATCTGGACAGCGGCGGAAGCGATGGCGAGGCCGAAGCCCGAATTGGCGCCGGTGATGAAGAATGTCTTTGTTGCCATGGCCTGCGGTCCTTCATTGATGGAGTGCAGCTTGACAAATAGTATGGTGCGGTAGCGTCCACGATTGCGGTTTCTATGAATAGCTTGCCAAATCCTATCAGAGCGGACGTTGGACGAAGACGAAACCTGATTGAGTTGGCCGGAGCTATCGCCGAGCGCGTTGGCTATAATGCGACGGCGATCGAGGGTGTGCGCGTGCTCCGGACCGAGGCGGTGCTTCACGACGTCCCGGTACTTTACGAACCGGGTGCGGTGTTTGTCCTGCAGGGAAGCAAGCGAGGCATCCTAGAACGCGAAGTCTATCTCTACGATGAAGACCATTATCTGGCGGTGTCGGTCCCTGTTCCATTTCGAATGGAGTCGACAGCCAGCCCCGATCGCCCGCTGCTTGCGGTCTATGTCGAGTTCGACATGCGGATTGCGGCCGAGATTGCCGCGCAGCTGGAGATGCATTCGGCTGTGGGATGCGACCGGCCGCGAAGTCTCGTATCGAGCAGGATGGGGTCCGACATCGAGGATGTCCTGCTGCGCCTGCTGACGGCGCTTCGCAATCCCGCCGAGACCGCCATTCTTGGATCGAGCCTTCTGCGCGAGCTGCATTACCGGGTCCTGATTGGCCCGCAGGGCGGCGCGATGATCGCTGCCTTGCGGCAAAGAGGCAGGTCGGGAAGGATCGTGCGCAGCCTCGCATGGCTGCGGGAAAACTACAGGGCTGAAATCTCGGTCGCCGATCTCGCGGGAGAAGCAGGCATGAGCGCGCCTTCTTACCACGTTCATTTCAAGGAAATGACCGGAAGCAGCCCGATGCAGTACGTGAAAGCCATGCGGCTGCACGAGGCAAGACTGATGATCGCACGCAAGACAACGATCGCTCAGGTCGCGGCTTCGGTCGGATATGCGAGCGCGGCTCAGTTCAGCCGCGACTTCAAGCGGCATTTTGGACGCACGGCTTCTGAGGAGATGGGCTGGGTCCGTCGCCATCTGGGCGATCTCGCCTTGGAAGAGTAGTCCGCTATTGCCGCTCAGCGGTCGCGGGTCGGCACAGTGACGCGGCGCGCTCGAGCCGGTCGGCAAGGCCACTGGCCTAAAGCTTGCTGAAAAAGCCTGACAGAATGTTCGGACCTGCTTCGCCTGGCCGTAGCCTGATCCCGTCCTCGAAGCAGTTCAGCGTCACGCATTCGAAACCGTTGGCTGCGAGGAGCGCCACCAGCGAGTCGCGGTCGAAGTGATGCAGGTGCTCGTTGGGCAGACGCATGCGCCATTTGGCGAACCACGCGTCGCCCTCGGCGCCGAGCTCGCGCCAGCGGCAATAGGGGACGGCGACAGCCAGGTGGCGGGCCTGAAGCCGGGAAAGGAAGCCGAGATCGGGGATGTGCTCCAGCACGTCGAACATGGCGACGAGGTCCCAGGCGCCGGCGAGCGCCTCATCCCAATCGACGAAGCGGACACCCTTGGGCAGTGGGAATTCGGCGATATCGCAGCCGGCGCAATCGGCGACGCCGGTTATCTTCGCGGCTTCGATGAACGTGCCCGTGCCATATCCGATTTCCAGCACGGAACGAGGAATCTCGCCGGTGATACCAAGCACCCAGCCAAGCCGCTGATAACCGAGCTTGATGGTCCGGTCGCTCAGGTCTTCATAATAGGAGATGTATTTCTTGTCGTATTTGATCGGTGTGAAGTCGATCTGGTGGATCACGCCGAACCTGTCCACCTCATAATTGTCCAACATTGTCCGCGCGGCCTCCGGGTGCCGAATTCCTTATAAGGTCAATTGCACGCAGCCACGGTTCTAAGCGCTTCGGCTCGGGAAGGTGCGGGCAACTTTCCGATCCGTCGAACAGAAGCGTAGAACCTCGGGTAGTCGCCGGAGCACAAGTCGAACAAGCGAAGAAACGCCGGGACCTGTTCGCCGTAGACAGCGGTCGCGGCGAGCTTTGCGTTGTTGATAGGGCTATCGAACCAGGCATCATATCCCCGGTATCCAGCCCATCGCCTGTCGCGCATTTGCCGGTAGCGCATCCGCAGCCTGTCGATGGCGGCTGCTTTGGCGGCCGCCATCTGCTGCGGACTGCGGGGACTTCCATAGACCTGCCTCAGCTCATCCCGGGTTTTCGATATCAGTCCGAGAAAATCGGCCTTGCGCTTGCGATCGATTTCGTAGCTGCGCAATCCGGCGCGATTGCCGGTGGCGCGGAGCCATTTCCTCGTACCGGTGGTTTCGACGGAAACCGCGAAAGCCTCGTTGAATGCGGAGTCGCCGTTCACATAGACTTTCTGATGCGCCAGCTCATGGAAAATAAGGCTTGCGAGGTAGGTGTCGTCCTGACGCAGCATGGTGCTGAGCAGCGGATCGCTGAACCAGCCCAGCGTGGAATATGCGGTGACGCCCGACACATAGACGTCCAGCCCCTGCCGCTGCAGTTCAGCAGCACTTTCGAGCGCGTCTTTGCGCGAAAAATATCCCTTGTATGGAACGCAGCCGAAGACTGGAAAGCACCAAGTTATCGGCGCAAGCGAGAATTGCGGCGCAGCAAACACGGCCAAGGTCACATTGTTCCGACCGACGTCGACATAACTGCGGTAGCTGTTATTATCGGGCAGCGCCAGCTCTTCCGTGGCAAAGCGGCGTATGGCGCTGGCGGAGGTCAATTTGGCGCGCAACGCCTGTGGCGTCGACGGATCGCGGATAAGTCTTCCAACGTTCTTGCGCGCGGCCATGATCTCGACATGGCCCTCCAACGACTGCGCGTAGTAGGAAATGCTGGTGCATCCAGTCACGCCGGACGCCAGGATCGCCGCGGCAAGCAATCGAAAAACGCGCTTCACAGCCTGCCCACCGCCTGCCCGTCTCCCATGGAGCAAATGTCTGCTCCCGTGTCTCAGGCGCGCCTGTTTTCGTCAAGACCTGGAGGGCAGGTCGGACTTTAGATTGCTCAGCGGCCATCACCTCCGCCGCGCCGCCAGCCGCAGCCACGGCGCCAGATGGAACGCTGCCATCAACAGATACATCGGCACCATGCCGCTGAGCGCCGAGGCGCCCGACATGCACATCATGTCCTGGCCGCCATAGGCCGCCGTGAGCAGCGCCATCGTGGCGAAGGTCGGCGTCGCGGCGAGGCAGAGCCAGTCGGCGAGGCCGAAGCCGATCAGGCCGTTTGGGCGAGGGGCAGGATTGTCGATGCTCATGATATCCACCTTCTGATGCGGGCAGGGTTCGAGCCCGTTGGAACAAGCGCGAGGCGATCTGCTCCGGCGGCGCGGTTTGCGCCACCGGAACCGCTTCACGCTCAGGCGTTCTTGTTGCGGAACGCCGCTTCGCCGGCATCCGAGACCTCGACCCATCTCTGGTCGGGGGCGGCGCCTTCCCCGTAATTGTCGTGCCAGTTCCACCATTTGTAGGTCTGGGTCTGCGGATAGCCCTCGGGCGAATCCTCCCATACCTCCTGGCGGCCGAGCGGGGTGACGTCGAGATAGCTCCAGACGGTGCCAAAGGCTTCGTCGCCGCGGTTGTTGACGAAATAAGTGCGGAAGATGCGCTTGCCGTCATGGATGAAGACGTTGTGGCCATGCCATTCGTCGACGCCGAAATCCTTATCCCAGCTATCGGTGATGGTGTACCAGGGCATCTTCCAGTCCATGCGCTGCTTCAGCCGCTGGATGTCGGCCTGCGGCGCGCGCGAGGCATAGGCAAGCGTGGTGTCGCGGGCGTTGAGATGCGCAAGGTTGCCGACCTGGTCGGCGCCGAGCGAGCAGCCGCGGCACGCATGTTCTGGCCAGCCATAGACGCCGGGCTCGAAGAAGGCGCGGTAGACGACGAGCTGGCGGCGGCCTTCGAACAGGTCGAGCAGGCTCATCTTGCCGTTCGGGCCTTCGAACACGTAGTCCTTCTTGACTTCCATCCACGGCATGCGGCGGCGTTCGGCGGCCAAAGCGTCGCGGGCGCGGGTGAGCGCCTTTTCCTTCACGAGCATCTCTTCATAGGCGCCTTCCCACGCTTCCTGCGAAACGACCGGCGGTGTCTTCATGTGTTGGGTCATTGCTCTTGTCCCGTTCTTGGGTTTGGTTGGGGTGACGAGGACAGAATAGGGCCGCGCCGGCGATGGTGAGAGTTACAAGTGTGACGCGATTTGCTGTGGCGGGCGCTGAGACGGTGGCATGGATTCGCTGATCAATGCCGCCGGCCGCGCGCTCGCCGCAGGCGATCCGCTCGGCGCCTTGAAGCGCGTCGCGCTGCGCGACGACGCGCCGGCGCTGGCCCTGCGCGGCATCGCGATGGCGCAGCTCGGCGATTTCGCCAAGGCCAAGGCGCTGCTGAAGGACGCCGCCCGCGCCTTCAGTCCGAGGGAAGCGGTGGCGCGCGCCCGCTGCGTCGTCGCCGAGGCCGAGATCGCGCTGGTCTCGCGCGACCTTGGCTGGCCGGAGAAGGCGCTGCGGTCCGCCCGCGCGACGCTCGCCGCGCATGGCGACCGGCTGAACGCCGCCTATGCCGGCAGCCTCGAGGCGCGCCGCCTCATCCTGGTCGGCCGCCTCGACGAGGCCGAGCGCCTGCTTGCGGACTTCGATCCGACGCCGCTGCCGCCGGTGGCGCGCGTCGCGCATGAACTGGCCGCGGCCGGCATCGCCGTCCGGCGCCTGAGGACAAAGGCGGCGCGCTCGGCATTCGGCCGGGCATCGCTTGCCGCCTATCAAGCCAACATCCCGGCATTGAAGGCCGAAGTCGAAGCGGCGTCCCTGGTGCTGAACACGCCGGTGGGCCGGCTGATCGCGCGCGGCGCGGAGAAAGAGTTGCTGCTCGACGAGGTCGAGGCGCTGCTGGGGTCCGGCGCGCTGGTCATCGATGCTTGCCGCAACGTCGTGCGCGAAGGCGGCGCCGTGGTCTCGCTGGCGACCCGGCCGGTGCTGTTTGCGCTGGCGCGCACGCTCGCCGAAACCTGGCCGGCGGATGCCTCGCGTGAGACATTGCTGAGGCGCGCCTTCCGGGCGAGGCATGTCGATGAATCGCATCGCGCACGGCTGAGGGTCGAGATGGGACGGCTGCGCGCCGAGCTCGCCGGGATGGCCGAGATCAATGCGACCGCCGGCGGCTTTGCGTTGACGCCGCTGAACGCCGCCGAGATCGTCGTGCTGGCGCCGCCTGTCGAGGATGAGCATGGCGCGGTGCTTGCCTTCCTGACCGATGGCGAGGCCTGGTCGAGCTCGGCGCTGGCGATCGCGCTTGGCGCCAGCGCGCGCACCGTGCAGCGGGCTCTGGAGCAGTTGTCGGCCGAGCACAAGGTGCAGGCGGTGGGCCGCGGCCGGGCGCGCCGCTGGATGATGCCGCCGGTCACCGGATTCCCGACTGTCTTGTTACTCCCCGGTCCGCTGCCGAGCGACTAGTTTGCCGGTACTCGGCATCGAGGGAGAGACGTCATGAAACTGATCAGATTAAGAGCGCCCGGCGGCCTGGAACAACTCACGCTGGTCGAGGAAGATCGGCCCGAGCCCGGACCGGGCGAGTTGCTGGTCCGAATCCGGGCATGCTCGCTGAACTTCCACGACAGCATGGTTGCAACGGGCAAAAAGCCCTGCGCCGACGGCCGCATTCCGCTGTCCGATGGTGCTGGCGAGGTGATTGCCGTCGGAGAGGGCGTCGACGCATTCGAGACCGGCGATGCCGTTGTCAGCTGCTATTGGCCCAATTGGCTTGGTGGCGAGGCTACGCCTGCCACCAAGCAGGGCGAACCGGGCGATGATGTCGATGGCTATGCAAGGGAATATGCCTCGATGCCGTGGCATGCTTTCACGAAAGCGCCGGCGGGTTACACCCATATGGAGGCGGCTACACTCAGTTGCGCCGGAGTAACCGCCTGGAGGGGCCTGGTGGTGTGCGGTCAGGTGAGGCCCGGCGATACGGTGCTGGTCCTCGGCGCGGGCAGCGTGTCGTTGTTCGCGCTGCAGTTCGCCAAGATGGCGGGCGCCCGTGTCATCGCGACATCTTCCTCCGATGACAAGCTCGAAAAGCTCAGGCGGCTCGGCGCCGATCATCTTATCAATTATAAGGCCGTGCCGGACTGGGGCCGGAAGGCCAGGGACCTGAGCGATGGACGCGGTGTCGATCACGTGGTCGAGGTCGGCGGCCCCGGCACGCTGGCGCAGTCGATAACGGCCTGCAGGATGGGCGGCCACATCGCGCTGATCGGCGTGTTGACCGGCTTTGCCGCAGAAGTGTCGATCCCGGCGCTGTTTTCCAATCAGATCCGCATCAATGGAATTTCCATCGGCAGCAGAGCTGACCAGGAAGATATGATCCGGGCGATAACGGCCAACGGCCTGAGGCCTGTTATCGGCCGCAGCTTTCCGCTGCGCGATATTGCCTCGGCTTTCCGGGCGTATGAGAGCCAGAAGCATTTCGGCAAGATCTGCGTCGAGCTTTGAGGCGGTTCATAAATTCCCGACTGTGTTGTTGCTCCCGGGGTTGCAGCAGAGCGGCTAAAGTCGAAGCTGACACAAGAGACCGATGAGGATTGGAAGATGAAAAGAGCCGCTGCCGAAATCCTGCGCGAATATGGACCCTTTCCGGACGCCGAGCGCGTCAATGGCGTCACCTACGATGGCAAGAATGTCTGGTTTGCCACCGGCGACAAATTGAAGGCCCTCGACCCGGAGAGTGGCACCATCGTGCAATCGATCGACGTCGCCTCGCATGCCGGAACCGCTTTCGACGGCGAGCACCTCTACCAGATCGCCGAGGACCGCATTCACAAGGTCGACCCCAAGACCGGCGCGGTCGTCGCCACCATTCCCGCACCGGGCAATGGCGGCGATTCAGGTATGGCCTGGGCAGAAGGTTCGCTCTGGGTCGGCGAATACAGGGCCCATAAGATCCATCAGATCAATCCTGAAACGGGTGAGGTGATCCGTAGCATCGAGTCGAAGCGCGTCGTCACCGGCGTCACCTGGATCGACGGCGAACTCTGGCATGCCACTTGGGAAGGTGAGGAGGGCGATCTGCTGCGCATCGATCCCGAGACGGGTGACGTGCTGCAGGAGGTAGCGATGCCCTCCGGTGTGTCGGGACTGGAATCCGATGGCGACGGCTGCTTCTTCTGCGGCGGCGGCAGCAGCGGCAAGATCAGGGCCGTGCGCCGGCCGGGATACGACGCTAGCAAATAACGGATGGCCGGAACGGGCGGCCCGGTCAGGCCGCCTCGCGTGCCGGCCGGGTCATGGGCTTGCTGGAGGCCTTGGCGGCTGTCGGCCTGTCGAAATGCGCCCAGGCCGGCCGCTCGAACAGGAAGGTGCCGAAGCCGACGCGCTGGACGATGAAGTAGAGCACCACCGGGCTTATGACCGAGACCAGCAGCACCGCCAGGCTGAGCATGCCGGTATCGGTGAGGAGACCGCTCGCCAGCATGACGCCCCGGAAGATCGACATCGGGATGGTGAAGGCGACATAGACGACCAGCGAATGCTCGCCGAGCCAGCGCAGCCATTCCATGGAAGCGAATTTCGACAGGAAACCGCCGGCAACGCAGAGCGCCACGGCGCCGGCGACGGCAAGCGACAGATGCAGCGGCGGCCATGCCGCCAGTCCCATCTGCATGCCGACCGGCTGCATCGCATAGCCAGGCGAATAGACGAGCAGGCCGTTGACAATCGCCCAGGCGAGCAGGCCGAGAACGGCGATCGCCGGCCGTGCCTGCGTCCACTCCACCAGCCGGAATATCAGCGGCGCGAGCACGAAGCCGAGATAGAAGAACACGAAATAGGCCGCGAACTGCTCAAGCGCGTAGCTGTCCGGCTTCGGCGCCCACATCTGCAGCGCGGCGGCAGCCAAGATGACGACCCAGTGCGGCACGCGAAGCTCGCGCAGCATGCGGATGACGATCCCGAACACCGCCAGCATGTAGATGAACCACAACACGCCGTATGGTTGGACGGCGGCCATCGCGAGATCATGCAGCATGCCGGCGGGGTCGCGGCTAAAGATGCCGATCTTCAGTCCGATCGAGATGATCGCCCAAAGCACGTAGAAATAGAGGTAGTGGACCACGCGGCGGTCGATATAGCGCCGCCATGGCCGATCGATCACCTGCGACAGGAACAGGCCCGAGATCAGGAAGAATTCCGGCATCCGGAACGGCGTCGCGAAGCCGATGACATAATGCAGGAAGCCGACGCCGCCGGTGTATTCGCCGGTGTTGTAGGCGGCATACATCATCACCACCAGAATGATGGAAAGACCTTTTGCCGTGTCCACCCACGGCATGCGGTTCGGGTTGCTCATGAACGGTCTCGAGGAAATGTACCTCTTCAGATTGTAGCGGACATGCACATCCCGCGCAGCATCAAGCTTCCATTAACGTAAACACGGCCTTCGTTTCGAGGCGGTCTCAACGATCGCCCGATGTCGGAACCACGGTGGCAGAACGCGGCTCGCGCATCGTTACCGCGACGATCGCGCCCGACAGGAAGGTCAATGCGGCAATGGCCGCGATCGCCGCAACGAAGCCGAAGAAGTCGGCGATCAGGCCGGCGGACAGCGCCCCGATCGCATAGCCGAGGTCGCGCCAGAAGCGATAGACGCTGAGCGAGCGCGCCCGCCAGGAGGGATGCGATGCGTCCGAGACCGCCGCGATCAGGCACGGATAGACCATCGCGGTGCCGAGACCGAGCAAAAGGCTGGCCAGCAGCCACCAGCCGAAATCGCGCGTCATGGCGGTGGTGAGAAGCCCCGCTGCCTGCACCCACATGCCGGCGACGATCAGCCCCTTGCGGCCCCAGCGGTCGCTCAACGGCCCGGTGGCGACCTGGAAGATGCCCCACACCGCCGGATAGACCGCCTTGAGAATGCCGATGCGCTCGATGCCTAGCCCATTGGCAACGAAGAAGAGCGGAAACAGCCCCCAGCTCATGCCGTCGTTGAGGTTGTTCACCAGGCCTGCCTGCGAGGCGGCGAACAGATTGCGATCCCCAAACGAGGTCAGCATGAAGATCTCGCGGAAGCCGAGCGGGGAAGCCTGTCTTGGATGGTTGGCCAGCTCCAGCCGCAGATGCTCGCGCGTGTCGCGCACGAGCAGGATCGACAGCGCCGCACCTAGGATCGCGTAGCTGACGCCGAGATAGATCGGCACGGGACGAAAGCCGTAGCGGCTCGCCAGATAGCCGGTGAGGAAAGCAGTGACGCCGACGGCGAGGTAGCCGGCGAACTCGTTGAGGCCGACGGCAAGCCCGCGCGACTTCGGTCCGACTAGGTCGACCTTCATGATCACGGTCATCGACCAGGCGAAGCCCTGGTTGATGCCGAGGAGCGCGTTGGCGGCGACGATCCATCCCCAGCTCGGCGCCCAGATAATGATGAAGGGCACCGGCAGGCCGAACAGCCAGCCGAGGATCAGGACGCGCTTGCGGCCCCATCTGTCGGCAAGCTGGCCGGAGACAAGGTTGGCGCAAGCCTTGACCACGCCGAAGCTGACAATGAAGGAGACGACCAGCGTGGTCGACGCCACGCCAAACTCCTCCGCGCCGATCAGCGGCACCACGGTCCGCTCGATGCCGACCATGCCGCCGACAAAGGCATTGATCAGCACCAGGAGCGAAAACTGCTTCCAGTTGGCCTTGAGACCGAGCGCGACGGCGGATGCCGCTATGTTCAAGATTTCGCTCCGGCGTTGACGGCCCGGGTCCGGGCGGCCTGCGGCGGCGGGGGAGGGATGTCGGCGGTCATGGCTGCGACGAACTCACCCTCGTCCTCGATGCGGAACGCCTTGTTGAAGCGCCGCTCGAAGCCGATGGTCGACGTAGGCTTACCGCTCAGCGAGCGGCCGCAGACCGAGCCCGAATAGGCGCCGGGCAGCACCTCGATATGATCGGGCAACTCCTTCAGGCGGCGCACGCTGGCATAAAGCGCACGCGCCCCGTCCTCGACGCTTGAAGCAAGCTCGGTGCGGCCGAGATCGCCGACCATCAGCGTGTGCCCGGTGAGCACGAACCAAGGCTCGGCCGACCGCGTCCGGTCGGTGACCAACAGGCTCAGATGCTCCGGCGTATGGCCCGGTGTATGCAAGACCGTCACCGTGACATTGCCGAGCTCGAGCACCTCGCCATCCTTGACACGCCGGAACGGGAATCCTGCTTCGGCCCCTTCGAACAGCACGTATTCCGCGCCCGTCGCCTCGGCCAGCGAGCGTCCGGCCGAGATGTGGTCGGCATGGATATGCGTGTCGACGACATAGAGGATGCGCATGCCGGTCGCGCGCGCCGCATCGACATACGGCGCGATGTCGCCGACCGGGTCGACCACGGCCGCGGAAGCCTTGCCGCCGCAGCCGAACAGATAGGAGGCGGCAACCGGATCGTTGTGCAGGAACTGCCTGAGAATCATCGCTTTTTCCTCCGAACGAGCGGCTGCGCCCCGGGGAGCCGCTCTGCTTGACAGCAATGGTCGAAACCGTCATTCAATTATTCCATTGAATGACGGCAGAAAGGTCGATGTCAATCCGCAATCCGAAACAGGCGCTGTACGAGCAGTTCGCGATCGTCGCCAAGGCGCTCGGGCATCCACTGCGCCTGGAAATGATCGAGCATCTGGCGCAAGGCGCGCGCAGCGTCGAGGCGCTCGCGGCGAAGCTCGGCCGGCCCGTCGCCAACATCTCGCAGCATCTGCAGGCGCTGCGCCGCGCCGGCATCGTCTCGGCCGAGCGCGACGGCAAGTTCGTGCATTATTCGCTGGCCGATGACAGCGTGCTTTCCGCCTTCGCCGCTGTGCGCGGCGTCGCCGAGCGGCAGCTCGCCGAGGTCGACCGCATCGTGCGCGGCTATTTCGATGCGCGTGACGACATGCAGCCGGTCACACGCGACGAGCTTCAGAGGCTGATGCGCGACGGTCTGGTGACACTGATCGACGTCCGTCCGGCGGACGAGTTCGCGCTCGGCCATGTGCCGGGCGCCATCAATGTCCCGCTGGGGAAAGTCAGGGCCTGGTCAGCCGACGCCGCTATCGGCCGCGAAATCGTCGCCTATTGCCGCGGCCCGTGGTGCGTGATGTCCTTCGAAGCGGTGGCCGCGCTGCGTTCGGTCGGGCATGCGGCGCGCCGGCTGGAGGACGGCATGCCGGAATGGAAGGCGGCCGGCCTGCCGGTGGAAGGGGCGGCCTGATGATGGCCCGCCGACGTGCCACTGAGCGCCAGTTGCAGACCCTTGATGGCAACATCGCGATGCCTTAAGCGGAGCCGTGAGCGGATTGGCAGGTCTCCACCCTTTTCCGCAACGCCAGACTCCTGGCCAACCATCTCGACCGCTTAGTAGGTGACCTTCGGGTACCAGTCGGTCCCGCAACCTTCCGGCGTCAAGTCCAGGACGTTCCACAGCATCATCAGGTCCGGCTCGGTTGTCGGGTCTTTGCCTGGATCGGCTGACTCGAAACCCAGCTCCGCCCCCGAAGTGCCGAATGGTTCCGTCGTGCGATACCCAGATTGTCGTATAAACGGCACTTTATTGCGCTTCGTAGAGTTCCAAAGGCAATCCATCCGGGTCGCTAAAGAAGGTGAAGCGCCGATCCGTATATGGGTCGATCCGGATTGGCTCTACGGCAACGCCGGCGGCCTCCAGGCGCGCAACTACGAGGTCGAGGTTCCCCACAGCAAATGCCAAGTGCCGCAGCCCTGTCGCCTCTGGATAAGACGGCCGCGGCGCTGGGGCAGGGAAGGAAAACAATTCCAGCTGGGCGGACCCGATCCGCAGGTCGGCCTTCCAGGACTGCCGCTCCTCCCGATAGACCTCGCGGATCAGGTCCAGGCCGAGAAGCTCGACATAGAACCGTCGCGATCGATCGTAGTCGGTGCAGATAAGCGCGACGTGGTGAATGGCGTCCAGCATCTTTCGAAGTCTAGCCAAGCCGGGCTTTGGAGCCAAGGTCACCCACTTTGTATCTGTCATCGCGGGCAGGATCTCCTTATCGCTTCGGGTGAGAGCCTAACATCCAGACGGCGGGCAACCGTGCTGACCGTGGCTCGCTTGGTTGCAGGCGGACCTGCTGTCCTGCGGGGCATCAGGATCGTCCGCGTATTTACCAAAAATCGAGATAGGCTGGGATCGTAGATACGTTCACACGGGAAAACCGGCCTTTCTGAAGCCTGACGTGAAAAGCTCAAGGGCGACTTGATCGGTGAACGGGAGACCTGAAATCAGCCGGATGGTCAGCTCGTGTTTCCTTGTCAGTGCTTCCTCAACCTCAGCGCGCGCCTTCTCCATCTCGCCCAAATGTGCGTATGACGCTGCGAGGAAGGCATGGATGAAGAATTGGTCACCGGCCTTCCGATACGAAGCGACAGCTTCCGAGTACCTTCCAAGCAGGAACAGAGAGCTGCCCTTCACCTCCCAGAACCACACCGGAGGTAACGGCTCGCGCAGGAGCGCGGTTTCGAGCACGTTGAGTGCCGTCTCGGCCCGTCCGCCGTAGTTGAGCCAGCTTGCGTAATCCCCCGCTATATTCACGTCTAGCGGGTTCAACGAGCGCGCGAGCTCAAAATGCACTCCTGCATCGCTATGCTGGCGCATGTGTGTAAGCACCAGCCCCATGCTCTGGTGACAGACGCCATCGCTTCTGTCGAGAGAGAGCGCCGTCCGTGCCGAGTCCCAGGCCTTCTTTAGCGTCCGCGGATCATTGTCGTACCAAAATCTGCCGACGAGGGCCTGCGCGAGGAAGGCGTGGGCTTGAGCGAACGACGAATCGAGATCCACGGACCGAACGAAGAGGGGCTCGGACTTTTCCAGTTCATATCGGTAAAAGTGCGCGCGCCCCTGCAGGTAGTAGTCGTATGCATCCCAATCGGCGGGTGGCTTGCGTCTGGTACGGGTCGCCGATTCCGCCTCCGCTTGCCCTTCGACCATCGAGGCGATAAGCGCTGCAACCTCGTCTTGCAACGCGAAGATGTCGTTAAGGGCCCGATCGTAGCGTTGGGCCCATAGATGGGTGCCGGTGGCGGCGTCGATCAGCTGTGTGGTGATCCGAATGCGATCACCGAGTTTTCTTATGCTGCCTTCGACGAGATAGCGAACTCCGAGTTTGCGATGTACTTCGGCAATGTCCATTGCCGGATGGCGAAATTGAAAAGACGAATTGCGCGCGATGACGAGGAGGGAGCGAAACCTGGCCAGCTCCGTGATTATGTCCTCGGTTATGCCGTCGCTGAGATACTGCTGGTCCTGATCGCCGCCCAGATTGGCAAAAGGCAGCACCGCGATCGAAGGCTTGCCGGACGGCGGTATCGGTTTGCTGGATGCGCTCGCTACCGGCTTGACAGTCCCGGTGAAGCGGTAGCCGACGCGAGGCACCGTGGCGATCCACTCACCGCCATTATCACTCGGACCGAGAGCCTTTCTTAGTGTCGCGATTTGAACGGTAAGGTTGCCTTCCTCGACGGCGGTTCCCGGCCAGGCAGCGTCCAGCAGTTCGGCCTTGGTCAGGATCTCGCCGGGCCGTGCCGCAAGCGCAGCAAGCAGCGTCAGTCCACGATGCCCAACAGCGACCGGGATCTCCTCTCTAAGGAGCGTCCCGATGTCGGGGTCGAGTACGAACGGACCAAAAGCGATGCGAGTCCCGTGCATGCAGGCATAGTAGACGTTTCGGAAATTTCAGAACAGTTCCGGCGCCGCGCAAATCCAAGGGCGAACTTTCCGGGAAAGTGCGTCATCAATTTGGTATGGCGCAACTCTGCTCATGGCGCCGGCGCTGCCGATGCCCGCCTTTGGGTTCGGTTCAAGGGCGGGACAATCACGCAACCAGCCGCCTTCTCGATTGGCGTCGGGAGGCTCTCTGTTATCGGCATTACGCAGCCGCCCCGCCGGAGCGCCGCGCTCCAAAAGGGCTGACCTCAGTAACCGAGAATTGGCGCTCGTACTCCACTGCAAGTTTTACAGGCGCAACTTTTCTACGCGAAGAGGAAGTCTGATTCGGTGATGTGAGCTGCCGCCGTCTCGCCCACCGCCACGTTTAGGTCGATTGTACCGGCGTCGTCGCTGAAACCGACAATGAGCCCGCTGCTTCCGGTGTCGACTTTCACCACTGCTCCTTCGGCGGATATGTTGTGTGCGTGAAGATAGTCGAGAGCTGCCTGAGACGAGGCGAAAGTTCCGCTAGTACCGGGAGCGTCGTTAAGGATCAAAGCGACGTGCCGCGATTCATGAAGATCGATTTTATCCTCGCCATGCTTGAATCCCTGGATGGTGTCCTGAACGGTCGCCGATGATTCGCCCGAGAAGAAGACGAAGGTGTCCCGGGCGCCGTCCCCGGTGGTGATGCCGTTATTCGCCGACATCCAGTCCGCGCCTGCGCCGCCGAGGATGATGTCGGCGCCCCTGCCGCCATAGATGGTGTCGTTCTGGTCTCCACCCAATATCAAGTCATTCCCGGCATCGCCGTACAGGGTGTTGGTACCGCGACTATCTTCTACCACGTCATCGCCGGCACCGCCGTGGATGGTGTCGTTACCGCTGGTGGGGGAGGTGGCGGTGTCGTCGCCGTAGAGGGTATCGTTGCCGGCACCGCCCTCGATATAGTCGTCCCCGGCGTTGCCGAAGATCGTGTCGTTGCCGGCACCGCCGTAGAGTGTGTCGTTCGTGTCGCCGGGAGTGTGATCCTGACCGTCGCTCGGGCGAATCCCGCTGCCGCCGTAGATAGTGTCGTCCCCGGTGCCGCCGTAAATCACGTCGCTGTCGATCCCGCCTCGGAGTGTGTCGTTGTCAGCGCCGCCATTGATCGTGTCGTTGCCGGCACCGCCGTCGAGAAGATCATCCCCGGCCCCGCCGGTGATAAAGTCGTTGCCGTCATCGCCGTTGAGAGCGTCGGCACTGGCGCCGCCGTGGAGGAAATCGTTGCCGGGGCCACCGGAAAATAGGTTGGTGAGATCGTCACCGATCATTCGGTCGGAGAAAGCCGAACCGAACCAGGTGCCGGTGTATGTGAAGTCGGTGGTGTATGCGGTCCCGCCGGCGAAATAAGCGGCCTCGTTGGTGACTGTCGCGCTCGGCGGGATGTTCTCTTCGAGTTGGACTGTGTGGGTGTGCAGGTTCAGATCGACACTCGCCGTCGACTGCGAGAAATCCGGGCCGACTGATACTAAGACTGGCTTTTTAGTCATGGTATTCATCTCCCTGTTGCGCACAAAATTGTGCGCGTTGTGATGCTACACTGCGGATACAACCATGAGTCCTTGGTCTGGGTTCTCTTTTGTTGTGAGACGGATGCGTATGGAGCTGTCGAAGATTTCATTTCTCGCGCAATGAGCGGCGGGTGTTTTGCGTGAGCGGTTCGGCAAGATATGCCAGCACGGTGCGGGTGCCGGTCTTGATCATGGCCTCGCTCGACATACCCGGCAGCAGACTTTGTCCACGCCGCCGAGCCCGTCGGAGATTTGGAAGCCGTCTGTATTATCGCCGCCCGAGGCCGAGGTGTATGGAGGCGGCCAGGTCGGCTCTGATACCGCTTCGGGCACCCTCTAAACCGCGCACTCCCTACCTCTGTCCGCATACGTGTGTCTCACTATCAGGTGTTGGGGGGCGACTTGTGCGCCGCCCCTCACTGTAGGTTACACCAGAGCGCCGAAGAGGAAGTCCGCCTGTGTGATATGCGCCGCCGCCGATGCGCTTACCGACACGTTGAGGTCGAGAGTGCCGGCGTCGTCGCTAAAACTGACGAGGTCGACGGCAGAACCGTCGATGACCTTTACTACTGTACTCTCGGCAGAGAGATTGTGCGCGTGGAGATAATCGATAGCCGACTGTGCCGAGTCAAAGTTGGGGCCTTGCAGGAACGCGGTGTCGTGAGTGTCCCTCAGGTCGAACTTATCGTCACCGTGTTTGAAATCGGTGATGACGTCATGTTGGCCGGCGACGAAGGTGTGGCTGTGGAAGACGAAGGTGTCGCTACCCCCGCCGCCCGTCAGGGTGTCGCTGCCGGAATTGATCGAGAAATTTGCCCTACCCCCTTCGATAGTGTCGTTGCCGGCCCCACCGTTGATGGTGTCGTCACCGATAAACCCGACGATGGTGTCGTTGCCCCCGTCACCGTACAGGAAGTTAGCTCTGCCGGACGGGAGAAACATGACGTCACCTTCGATATAATCATCACCGGCACCGCCGTGGATGGTGTCGGTGCTGTTGCGATTCATAGCGCCGTTGTCGCCGTAGAGGGTGTCGTTGCCGGCCCCGCCGTTGATAGTGTCCTGGCCCTCGCTGCCGGTGATGGTGTCGTTGCCAGCGTCGCCATTGAATATGCCGCCGTCACGGCCGGCCCTGATAAAATCGTTGCCGCCACCGCCATTGACTATGTCGACACCGGGGGAGTAGTGGGCTTGGCTGTCGTCACTGGTATAGATGGCGTCATCACCGGCCCCGCCGTTGATGATATCGTTGCCGTCACCGGCTCTGATAAAGTCGTTACCGTCACCACCTTTGATGGTGTCGTCGCCGGCGTTGCCGTAGAGGGAATCGTCGCCGGCGTCACCGGCAATAGAATCGCTACCGTCACCGCCTTCAATCCAATCGTCACCGCCGCCGCCGTACATGAAATCGTTGCCGCCGCCGCCGAGAAGATGGTTGAGGAGATCGTCGCCGATCATTCGGTCCGAGAATTCCGAGCCGGTGTAAACACGGAGATAATCCCCGGTGGGGTTGGTGAAGTCGGTGGTGTAGGCGATGCCGTTACTGCCGGCGAAGTAAGCGGACTCGTCGACGACTGCCGCGCTCGGAGGGTTCTCTTCGAGCTGCACTGTGTGGTTATGCAAGTTAAGGTCGACGCTGGCCGCTGACAGTGAGAAATCGGGGCCTATTGTTATAATTACTGGATTTTTCGCCACGGTATTTCCTCCCTACTGCACACGCAATTGTGCGATTTATAACTCTGTAGTGTGGGTATGGACATAAATGAGCGAGGTGTAAACTTCTGTCTTTAATCTGGATCCTCCCTTGTTATGACATGGATACGCATGTGAGCCACTGATGTTTGCATTATTTCTCACGCAATGAGCGACGGATGTTTTGCGTGAGCGGTTCGGCGAGATAAGCCAGCACGGTGCGGGTGCCGGTCTTGATCATGGCCTCGCTCGACATGCCGGGCAGCAGCTTGCGACCGTCGAGCTTGGCCAGTTCGCTCTTGTCGATCACCACCGTCGCGGCGAAGTAAGCAGCGTTGGTGCGCTCGTCCACCAACCGGTCGGCCGACACCGTTTCCACGATGCCGTCTAGCTGCGGCAGGTTGTATTTGGCGAAGGCCGGGAAGCTGACATAGGCTGTCTGGCCGGGGGCGATCGTCTCGACGTCCTCGGGCTTGACCATGGTCTCGATGACCAGCTTCTCGCCGAGCGGCACGACCGTCATCAGCGTGTCGCCGGGTTTCACCACTCCGCCCGCCGTGTGGACTTTCACGTCCATTACGATTCCGTCGACGGGCGCGGTGATGTCGGTGCGCTTGAGGACATCCTCGGCCGCGCGCGCTTGCTGCCGGAAGTCGAACAGCTCCGCTTCGACCTTGCTCAATTCGTCAACTGATTCGTTCAGTTGTTGAGTTGTAAGGTTGAGGATTTGCATGTCGATCTCGGCGATAGAGCTGCGGGCGCGGGCGATCGATGCGACATTCGTGGCGCGTTCTCCCTCGGTCTGGCGTTGTTCCTGGGTGAGCGTCAGGTTGCGTTCGCGGGTGGTGAGCCCCTTGCTGAGCAAAGTCTCGAGGTCTTTGTTCTCATTCGCGAATGCCGCGATCCGCTTGTCCTCGGTCGCGATAAGCTGTTGCAGTCCGGTAATTTGCTCGGCGGCCTGCTGGCGGCGTTCGTCGAGGATTGCCTTCTCGTCCTTCAGGTTGCGGTGCTTCGCGTTGAAGACGTCACGTTGGGTGGCCACCGCGTCCTTGACGGCAGGGTCCGGGTTGTCGAGCAATGCCTGGTCGAACTCGATCGTGTCCTTGCCGTCGCGTTCGGCCCGGAGACGGGCGACGAGCGCCTCTCGTGTGGCGATCTTGTTTTGAATCGAGTCCAGTTGAGCCTTGGCTTGCGTGTGGTCGAGGCGGACGAGGACTTTGCCTTTCTTGACGACATCGCCGTTGACGGCGTCCAGTTCGGCGATAATGCCGCCCTCGAGGTGCTGGATGAGTTTGCGGTCGCCGTCGACCTTGACCACTCCGGTCGTCACCGCCGCGCTGTCGAGCGGTGCCAGGGCCGCCCAGCCGCCGGCCACGCCGAAGAACAGGAACATGATTGAGAAACCGGCGTTCGTGACGGCTCTGAGACGGAGCGGTTGCAACGTCGGCGGGGGTGGCAGTGGCTGGGGGAGAGCGACTATGTTCATATCGTTGTCTGCTGGGTTTGCGCGGGTCATGACGTGACCGCCGTGACGTGAGTGGTGTTGGGCAGCTGAGCCACTCTCCTGGCGCGGGCGGCGAGTTCGTTGAAGACCGTGTCACGCGCCCCGAATAATTCTTGTCTGCCCTGATTGAGCACCAGCACCTTGTCGACTTTCTCCATGATGCTTGGGCGGTGTGCGATTAGGATCATCGTAGTGCCCGTCGCCTTGACCGCGCCGATCACGGCCATCAGGGCGTCTTCGCCCTCGCGATCGAGGTTGGAATTCGGCTCGTCCAGGATGATGAGTGTCGGATCGCCGTAGAGTGCCCGCGCCAGCCCGATTCGTTGGCGCTGTCCGCCTGACAGCGATGCGCCTGAATCCCCTACTTGAGTTTCGTAGCCTTTCGGCAAGCCCTTGATCAATTCGTGAACGCCCGCCAGTTGCGCGGCCTTGATCACGCTGTTGAAGACCGCGGGACTGAGCTTCGCGAAGCGGGCGATGTTCTCGGTGATCGTGCCGGCGAACAACTCGATGTCCTGCGGCAAATAGCCGACGTGCCGACCACGGTCCTCGGCGGGCCACTCGGCGACGTCCATGCCGTCGAGCAAAGCGCGACCGGCTGATGGGCGCCAAGCGCCGGCGAGAACGCGGGCCAGGCTTGTCTTGCCGGATGCGCTCGGGCCGATGAGCGCCATCACTTCACCGGGCTTGAGTTGGAAACTCACGCCTTTCAAGACAGGCTCGCCGCCACCCTGCCGGGCGAGGACAATACTCTCTGCCTCGACCTTTCCTTGTGGGCGTGGCAAAGACCACACTGCTTTGGCCTCAGGGCGTTGGCCGACAAACGCGGTAAGACGCTTGTAAGCGGCGCGTGCCCCGAGCGTCGCCTTCCACGTGCTGATCGCTTGCTCTACGGGGGCCAGCGCGCGACCCATCAAGATTGAGGATGAGATCATGATGCCGGGAGAGGCCTCGTTTTGCAGCACCAGGTAAGAGCCGAGGCCGAGCACCGCCATTTGCAAGGCCATCCGCCAGAAACGTGCGACAGACGCGATGGCGCTGGCGCGGTTACCGGCGGCGACTTGTCCGGCGCTCACTTCATCCTGCTGATCTTGCCAACTGTCGAGCAACGGCCGCAGCATGCCCATGGCCTGGACGACCTCGGCGTTGCGGACTGCCGACTCGGCTTGGGTGAAAGCCCGTGCCTGCGCGTTGCCGGCCTCTGTCAGCGGTTTGCGGGTGGTGAGTTCGTTGAGCAATGCCAGCGCAAACAACACGCACCCGCCGGCCAGCGCCAACCAGCCGAGCCACGGATGCATGAAGAAGATGGCGATGAAGAAGATTGGCGCCCACGGTGCGTCGAGGATTGGGTAGATGCTCGGGCTGGTGAAGAAATTCCGCACTTGGTCGAGATCGCGCAGAGACCGCGTGCTGCCTTGACCCGGCGCGGCGGCCGACTGCTCTACTGACGCGGTCAACAGGACTGGGGCCAGCCTCGAGTTCATCCAGGCGCCTACGGTTGACAGCAGGCGGGCGCGTACCATTTCGAGCCCCGCCATTGTCAGGATCGCCGCGCAGGCGATTAACGACAACGCTGCTAAAGTTTCCACGCTGTGGCTGGACAGAACCCGGTGGTAGACCTGAAGCATGTAGAACGAGCCGGTGAGCATCAGTATATTGATGCCGCCGCTGAACCAGATAAGCGGCGTTATGGCGCGTTTGGCCTCTTTCATCACTGCCTGCAAAGCAGGAGCCTGTTTGTTGCTTATTTGCATGACGGCGACCGCGCCCGTTCCGCGCGCCGCACGCTATCTTGCTTTTTGGCCTCTGAAATCCATCAAAGGAATGATGCGGCGATACAAGCGTGCCTCGCCTTTCGCTAAACGTTCGGAGGGTAACTGCCTTTGATAAAACGCAGCGTGCGCGCTGGGTATTTGGGCAATCAGCAGATGCACATGCGGCGGCGCGGGCCTTTGGTGCCAACACTATTTCAGCTTTCGGGTGTCGGCATTCGTGGTTCGCGCGGCTGAAGTGAGGCGTAAGCGATTCGTCCGCAGGCGAAACTGGCGGATACGGGTCAAAAAAGCCAACTATGTGTAATTGCAGGCCCGCCTGTGCTCAGGCGAGCCACTTCAATCGCCCTAAAATCTCAGTCCTTGGCGCGCTCGACGTAAGAACCGTCGGCGGTCATCACCACCACGCGCGTGCCGGCCGAGATATGTGGCGGCACGGCCGTGCGCACGCCGTTGGAGAGTATCGCCGGCTTATAGGACGAAGACGCCGTCTGGCCCTTGGTGACCGGCTCGGTGTCGACCACCTCGAAGGTGGCGCGCTGCGGCAGCACCAGCGAGATCGGCACGCCGTTGAACTGCGCGAGCTGCACGGCCATGCCTTCCTGCAGATAGGGCGCCATGTCGCCGACCACGGCTTCCGAGGCCACGACCTGGTCGTAGCTTTCCGGGTTCATGAAGTGAAAACCTTCGCCGTCGGAATAGAGGAAGGTGTGCTCGCGCTCCTCGACATAGGCGCGCTCGACCATTTCGGTCGTACGGTAGCGCTCCGAGACCTTCACCCCGTCGCCGATGCGGCGCATGTCGAGCTGGGTCACCGGCGTGCCCTTGCCAGGGTGGATGTTTTCGGCAAAGAGGATGACATAAAGCTTGCCGTCCTTATCGACGACGTTGCCTTTGCGTAAGGAACTGGCGATGACCTTGACCACGATATTCGATCCCGTTCGAGTTTTTCGGCCTGCAAGCGTCGATTTCCGCGAAGCGGCGACGGCGGCCATCGCGTGCGCCCTAGCGCATCTTGCGCCGAACCGCCAGCCTGTCGGGCGATTTTCCTGCCCATGACCGCCGCTTCGCCCTGGTGGACGCCGCATATTCATGCCGACCGCCGGCCCCGGCTGATGGCGCGCAATGCCATCGCCGCCGCCCTGCGCGGCTGGTTCGCGCAGCGCGATTTCGTCGAGGTGACGACCTCGGCCCTGCAGGTTTCGCCGGGGAACGAGGCGCATCTCGCCGCCTTCGCCACCGAGGCGATCGGGCCCGACGCATCGCGCCGGCAGCTCTATCTCCACACCTCGCCGGAATTCGCCTGCAAGAAGCTGCTCGCCGCCGGCGAGGAACGCATCTTCAGCCTCGGCCCGGTCTGGCGCAACCGCGAGCGCGGGCCGCTGCATCACCCCGAGTTCACCATGCTTGAATGGTACCGCGTCGGCGATACAGTTGAGCGTCTGATGGCCGACTGCGCCGAATTCCTGGCGCTCGCCGCGGAAAAAGCCGGCGCCAAGAGTTTCCGTTTTCGCGGCCGCGAGGCCGATCCGTTCGCCGAGCCGGAGCGGCTGAGCGTGGCGGAGGCTTTCCTGCGCCATGCCGGCATCGACCTGCTCGCGACCGTATCGGCCGACGGCAGCACCGACCGCGACGCCCTTCACGAGGCACTGGTCCGCGCCGGCCTGCGCACTGCGCCCGACGACAACTGGGCCGACCTGTTCAGCCGGGTGATGGTCGAAAAAGTCGAGCCGGTGCTTGGGCAGGGGCGGGCCACCATCTTATACGGCTATCCGATTTCGGAAGCGGCGCTCGCCCGGCCGAGCGCTGAAGATCCGCGCGTCGCCGAGCGCTTCGAGCTCTATTGCTGCGGCGTCGAGCTTGCCAACGCCTTCGGCGAGCTGACCGATGCGGCCGAACAGCGCCGCCGCTTCGCCGCCGAGATGGATGAGAAAGAGCGCGTCTATGGCGAGCGCTATCCGCTGGACGAGGATTTTCTTGCCGCTTTGGCCATCATGCCGCAAGCCAGCGGCTCGGCCCTCGGCTTCGATCGGCTGGTGATGCTGGCGACGGGGGCCGCAAGGGTCGAAGACGTGATCTGGGCGCCGGTGGCGTGATCTTAGCCGCCGTCGGCCCTTGAGTCAGGTCGGGATTTTCTCTGACCTTGGAAGGCCAGGAATTGCTTGTAACCTTTGCGGCCCATGCGAGCGCGTAACGCCTCGCGCGTCTCGGCTTCCCCGCATGCCGCCAGGATCTCGTCGAAGTGATCGGCCAAAATATCCTGAATTGCAGGGTCGTTGAAATATGCCTTCAACGGAATCCCGTCCGGCACGCTGGGAGCATCCATCAGGGTCCAGAAAGCATGTCCGTGGGTCGACACAAAATCCCGGGCACGTGAGGCCAGTTCGCGCACCATAGCACTTCGCCGCACGCGCGAACGCTGATGGGCGGCTTTGCTGAATGTCCTCAAGTTCGGCAAGGAGGGCTGCGCGCCATGCACGTTGCCTCCGTGAATTCGGTAGGCCGAAAGCGGAAGGTCTATGCAGGCCGAACCAGCCAAGGCATGCACGAACGGCATGAAATAATTGTCGGTCGCGGCATTGCCGACCACAGCCAGGGATGGCTTGCATCGGACGAGATAATGCCGCTTGTACACGTTCGCCGTACCAGGCGACCAGTGCCAGCCGGGTTCGTGAGGCTCTATCACCGTGGACTGTTGTCCCAGCAGCTCGCGCTCCCGTCGTCCCAGAATCATGTGATCTGAGTGTGAACGGGGGAGATCAAGGGGGCTGCCCACTCTGCGGTGCAGCAACCATGCGAAACCAGAAGACAGCGGCCGCCCGGCATGATTGGTTTCAAGAACGCCGCCCGACGTGGCGCCGATCGTTGGGCAATCGCAATGAAGCTGGGCGTGAAAGGCCGCGAAGTTCGCGAACAGGAAATCGTCGGCGTCAACGATACAGACCAACTCGCCCGCCAGGCGATCCAGAACGTGAAGGAACGCGCCCATCTGGTGCAGGTTGTCATCCAGATATTCAAACGCCAGCCTGGGGTCGGTATTCTCGAATCGCGCGATGACATCGCGGCTGTCGTCGGTCGAGGCGTTGTCGAGGACAACGCATTCGAACTCGGCGTAATCCTGCGACAGAACGCTCGATATCGCCTGGCCGACATACTGGCCGTAATTGTGGTTGATGATGACGAAGCTGATCTTCGGCGCGGTCATTGTCGCTTCCGTCCGATCCTCAGAGAGATGCGGACATCGCGCAACAGCGACTTCGAGAGGACGCGCATTGGAATTCGGCCTCCGAAACCGGCTCTGAGGATGGATCTTGCCTGGGCTCCAGAAAACCGGGCCAGCACCTCTCTGCTGAACCTCCTGGCACCGAAAACAGACCTCAATTGCAGCGCGTTGCGCTTGAATATCTCGACCGCGATCTCGTCGCTGAAATAGTCGCGCAACCTGTCGGGGTTTTCTCGTGTGACCCGGTCCACGACCGGCCAGAACTCGCCCCCTAAAAGCCAGTCGAACCTTTCGCTTCCTTCGATCAGATACTTGACGCTTTCATATGTGAATTTCCGCAATTTGGCCGCGTATTCCCTGGTCCCGGTGCGAATGCCCTCCACGCTTTCGCCGGTGGCGAAATAATTGCTTGAATGCAGACGATAGCCGGACAAGGGCATGTCGATCAGCGCGCTGCCGGCAACCGCATGGCATATTGTATTGAAATAGCCGTCGGCCGACGTCATCCAGGGTTTGCTGCCATCGTCCAACCGCAGCAGATGCAGGACCGAGGTGCGGAACATGTTGGCGCTGCCCGGCGCCCAGAACCAGCCGACGTGCGCACGCGGTATGGTCGCCGTGCTGGCGTCGAGGAGCCGGTATTGCGACGGGGAGACGGTCGGCAGCCGCAGCACGGTCCGCTCACCTCGCAGGCCTCGCTGCGCGCCCGGTCTGTTCAGCCGGAGTTGCTGGTACGAGGCCGTCAGGGCTGTGCCTGTCGAGTCCATCTCTGCGACGTTGGCCGAAGTGAAGCCGACGCTGCGTTGCAATGCCATATGCACCTGGATGTGCGTTGAAGCGTAGTTGTCGAACAGCACGTCGTCCGCGTCCACGAAGGTGACGAATCCGCCGTTCACCTTGTCCAGAGCCCATAGCGCGGCGCCGAGCTGGCCGTGGTTCTGCGCCAGCGTCTCGACCCGGAAACGTGGATCGCCTTCGACATGCCGGGCAATCACCTGCGCGCTGTCATCGGTCGAGCCGTTGTTGATGACGATGCACTCGAAATGCGGATAGTCCTGTCTGCGTATGGAATCGATCGTCGCGCCGACATAGCTGCCGTAATTCCAGTTGATGACGACGAAGCTGACCAGCGGCGGCGACAGCGCGCCGCCGGCGAGCCCGTCAATGTCGCGGCCGGCGATCGTGAATGACTTGGCCGCGACGATCTCGCTCTTGCGAATGACGATCTGCTGGCCCCGGTGCAACAGCTCGTATTCCCCGGCGACCTGGCTCAGGAAGGCTTCTATCCCTGCCTGCGGACGCCTGGCCATCGGCAGATCCGGCCCCCACCGGTAATCGTCCAGGATCATGACACCGTCATTGTCGAGCAGGTCCCAGGCCAGTCGGGCATCGCTGTAAACGGACGTGGCGCAATGGTCGCCGTCGACATAGACCACGTCATACAGCCGTCCTTCGCCGGCAAGGCCTGGCAGGATCGTCAATGAATGGCCTTTGCGTTTCTCGACCCGGCCGGCGAAGGGCTTGAGGTTGCGGTCGAAGCGTCGTTCGACCTCGGCCATATCAGATTCATGCTTCGAGCCAGGCTCGAGATGCTCTTCGCTGCCCTGAAAGCTGTCCACGCAGGTAATGCGGGATTTTGGCAGGAATTGCAGGAAAAACAGCGCGGAACGCCCCTCGAACGAGCCGATTTCGAGCACAGCCGTCGCCGTGCCGGCCTTGTCGCCTAGAAGCTCCTCCCAAAGCTTCAGGTGATGGGAGGTCCAGTCATGGGTAAACTCTCCGTCGACAAAATAATCCATCCTTCCCCCATTAGCCCGGCGCTGAAGCGCGCGCGGCCAAGCCCATTTCGTCAGAACGAGACACTGTTCCAGCGATCGGAACCCCTTCCGGTCGCTTTGGACGGTTTGGCCGCGGTATCCTGATTGTCCTGAGCCCATTGCACAAGCGGCAATGGAACAATAGATGGTGCATGAGCATCCAGCAGATAGTGCGTGAGCATCCGCAGACGGTGCGTGAGCATCAATGGATGGGTGCGGGCGTGATCCCGACCTGACAGACTGCGTGAACAGACAGGAACAACCGCATGACCGATAAGCTCGACGCAGCGAAATTGACCGATCGCGTCGCGGCGCTCGTCGAGGCCGCCAGGCGCGCCGGCGCCGATGCGGCCGACGCGGTGGCGGTGCGCGGCCGTTCGGCCGGCGTGTCGGTTCGGCTAGGCAAGGTCGAAGGCACCGAATCGTCGGAGAGCGAGGACGTGTCGCTGCGCGTCTTCGTCGGCCAGCGTGTGGCGAGCGTCTCGGCCACCGCCGCCGCATCCGACCCGAAGGCGCTCGCCGAGCGTGCCGTGGCGATGGCCAGGGTTTCGCCCGAAGACCCGTTCCAGGGCCTCGCCGATCCCGCGCTGCTCGCGCGCAATTTGCGCGATCTCGACCTCTTTGACCCGACAGAGGTATCGGCAGACGAGCTGAAGGAAGCTGCACTTGCCGCCGAAGCGGCCGCGTTGGCCGTCAAGGGCGTCACCAATTCCTCGGGCAGCAGCGCCGGCGCCGGCCTGGGCGGCCTGGTTCTCGCCACATCGCATGGCTTTGTCGGCCAGTACGTCGCCTCGCGTTTCTCGCGCTCGACCAGCGTCATTGCGGGTGAGGGAACGGCGATGGAACGCGACTACGAATTCTCGTCGCGCCAGCATTTCGCCGACCTCGACACGCCGGAAGAGATCGGCCGCAAGGCGGGCGAACGTACCGTTCGCCGCCTCGGCGCCCGCAAGGCGAAGACCGGCCCGATCGACGTGGTGTTCGATCCGCGCGTCGCGCGCGGCATAGCCGGCCATCTCGCCGGCGCCATCAACGGCGCCGCGGTCGCCCGCAAGACCAGCTTCCTGCGCGACATGATGGGTAAGCAGGTGGCGTCGGCCGCGATCACCGTCACCGACGAGCCTTTGCGGCGGCGCGGCCAGGCCTCGCGCCCCTTCGATGGCGAAGGCATCGAGGGCGAGAAGCTGCTGATGGTCGAGAAGGGCATCTTGAATCACTGGTTCCTGTCCACCTCGGCCGCGCGAGAGCTCGGGCTCGTCACCAACGGGCGAGGCTCGCGCAGCGGCTCGTCGGTTTCGCCGTCCTCGACCAACCTTGCCATCGAGCCCGGCGAGCGCTCGCCGGAAGATCTGATCGCGTCGTTGAAGAGCGGCTTCTATGTCACCGAGGTATTCGGCCAGGGCGTCGACATGGTGACCGGCGAATACAGCCGCGGCGCTTCTGGCTACTGGATCGAGAACGGCGCATTGGCCTATCCGGTCGCCGAGGTCACGATCGCCTCGAACCTGAAGACCATGTTCCTCAACATGGTTCCGGCGAACGATCTCGACCGTAATTTCGGCACCGCGGCGCCGACGCTCCTGATCGAAGGGATGACCCTTGCCGGCGCTTGACCAATTGAACTCGAGCGAGGCCCGCGACGATCTTGCTTTGCTGCGCGACGCCGCCCGCGAGGCCGGCGTCATCGCCATGGGCTATTTCGGCAAGAACCCGCAGGTGTGGATGAAGGGCGGCACCTCGCCGGTGAGCGAGGCCGATCACGCCGCCGATACCTACCTGCGCGAGACCTTGCTCCGGCTGCGTCCGGATTATGGCTGGCTGTCGGAGGAGACCGCCGATGACCATGCCAGGCTGTCGGCCCGCCGCACCTTCGTGGTCGACCCGATCGACGGCACGCGCGGCTTTCTCGACGGCCTGCATTCCTGGTGTGTCAGCGTCGCAGTGGTCGAGAACGGGCGCTCGCTCGCCGGCGTGCTCGAATGCCCGGCCAAACGCGAGACCTATTGGGCGCTGCCGGGCGAGGGCGCCTATCTCAACGACAAGCGTATCTATGTGCGCCCGCTGGGCGAAAGCGTCGATATCGGCGGACCCAAGCCGCTGGTCGACTTGATGCCGCCGGCATGGCAGGACAGGTTGCGGCGGACGGCCTACATCCCTTCGCTTGCCTATCGGCTGGCGATGATCGCCGCCGGAAAGCTCGATGCGACCTTCGTCAAGCCGAGCGCGCATGACTGGGACATCGCCGCCGCAGACCTCATCCTTGCCGAGGCGGGCGGAGCATTGCTCGACCGCACCGGCAAGCCGCCGCGCTATGCCGGCGAGGTGATCAACCATGGTGCGCTCGCCGCAGGCAGCGGTGAGCTGCTCGGCGTGCTCGCCAGGGTGATCGCGGGGATTGACCAAGGGTGAGTCGGCCCGCAGTTCCAAAATCGGCTGCTTTGGGCTAAACGTTTCACAAAACTCATGAATCTGCGAAGGATCGGCATGGCCGTGGAAGACGGAAAGAAGCAGCTTTTGCACCTGGTGTTCGGTGGCGAGCTGAAAAAGCTGGGTGGAACCGAGTTTCGCGACCTGGACGCGCTCGACATTGTCGGCATCTATCCCGACTATCAATCGGCGCACGCCGCCTGGAAGGCGAAGGCGCAGGCAAGTGTCGACAATGCTCATATGCGCTATTTCGTTGTTCATCTGCACCGCTTGCTCGATCCAGAATCGAAGGTCGGCGGTTGACGTCGATGGAGCATGAAGCGGTGAAAGGGGCGACCCGGCCGCGCGCCGCCAGACGCGGCGGAACGCGCACGCTGTGGCGGCGCATCCGCGAGCCTTTGGCGCAGTCGAGTTTCGTCAAGAACTTCATCGCCAGCCTGTTCGCCTGGTTCTTGCGGTTGATTCGCGTCACCAGCCCGCTCGTCGAAGGCTCGACCCGGGTAGCCGGCGGCGCTTATGCGCATCTTGAGCCGGGCATCATCGCGCTCTGGCACGGCCAGCACCTTTTGACCCCTGCCTATTACCCCGAGGGCCGGCCGCTGGTCGCCATGGTTTCGCGCAGCGCCGACGCCGAGCTCCAGGCGCTGATGATCGAGAAATTCGGCATCGAGGCAGTGCGCGGCTCCGGCGGCCGCGACAATTCGAGGCATTTGGACAAAGGCGGCGCCAAGGCCCTGATCGCGCTGAGGAAGGCGCTCGCCACCGGCAAGAACGTCGCCATGATCGCCGACATTCCGAACGGCACGCCGCGCGACGCTGGGCTTGGCATCGTTCTCCTGGCAAGGCTTTCCGGCCGGCCGATCCTACCATCGGCCATCGCCACCAGCCGCCGCAAGGTGCTGGAGAAGAGCTGGGACAAGACCACCATCAACCTGCCGTTCGGCCGCTCCGCGGTCATCGTGGGCCAGCCAGTCTTCGTGCCCGCCGATGCCGACGATGCCGAGATGGAGCGCAAGCGCCAGGAGGTCACGGCCTCCCTAAACGCCGCGACGGCTGAGGCTTATCGCCTCGTGGACGGCGGCAAATGAGCGAGCGCTGGGCGCGTGCGGCCCTGACTGCCTATCGCTATGCGGGGGCGGCCGCCTATCCGCTGATTGGCCCCTATGTCGCCTGGCGCGCCTCGCGCGGCAAGGAGGATCGTGTCCGCCGCCGAGAACGCTATGGCATCGCCGGCCGTCCCCGTCCGGAAGGACCGGTGATCTGGATCCATGCCGCAAGCGTGGGCGAGACGATCGCGGTGGTGCCGCTGGTCGAGAGCATCCTCGACTATGGCGTCAACATCGTTTTGACCACGGGCACCGTGACCTCGGCCAAGGTCGCCGAAGAGCGCCTCGGCAGCCGCATCATCCACCAATATGTGCCGCTCGATCTGAAGCCCGCGGTAAGCCGTTTTCTTGATCACTGGCGGCCGGAACTGGCGATTATCGCCGAATCGGAAATCTGGCCGATGACCATCCTGGAACTTGGCGCCCGCAACGTGCCGCAGGTTCTGGTCAACGGCCGGCTGTCGGACCGCTCCTTCATGTCCTGGAAGAAGCGCGCCGGCGTTGCCGAGGCGCTGTTCGAGAATCTTGCCCACGTCATCGCCCAGTCGGATGTCGACGGCGAGCGGTTCCGCGCGCTGGGCGCCCGGCCGGTCACCGTTTCCGGCAACCTCAAGGTGGACACCAACCCGCCGCCAGTCGACGAGCGGGCCTTGGCCACCCTGCGGCGCCAGATCGGCGGCCGTCCGACCTGGGCTGCGATCTCGACCCATGATGGCGAGGAGGTCGTGGCCGCGGAGGTCCATGCCAGCCTGCACAGGCGTCATCACGGGCTCTTGACCATCATCGTGCCGCGTCACCCCGATCGCGCCGACGCGCTGGCCGCGCAGATTTCCGGCATGGGCCTGTCCGTGGCAAGGCGCGGCAAGGGCGACCGCATCTCCCATGATACCGACATCCTGCTCGGCGACACGATCGGCGAGATGGGCCTTTATCTGAGGCTGACCGAGATCGCTTTTGTCGGCCGCTCGCTGACTTCGCAAGGCGGCCAGAACCCGCTCGAGCCGGCGATGCTCGAAACCGCCGTGCTGGCCGGGCGTAACGTGCAGAATTTCCGCGAGGCCTATCAGCGCCTGCTCGACAGCGGCGGCGCCAAGCTGGTGCGCGACCGCGACATGCTGGCCGGCGCCGTCAATTTCCTTTTGACCAACGAAGTGGCGCGCCACGAGATGATGGCGGCGGGTGCTGCCACCGTCGACGAAATGCGCGGCGCGCTTGCCCGCACGCTGAAATCGCTGGAGCCCTATATCCAGCCTCTGGTCGTCAAGGCGCGCCTGAAAGGCGCAAACGGGCGCTAGATCATGACCCCAGAAATCGGATCCGATTTTTGGAAAAGTCCATGCGCGAAGCCGAGACGCATGGGGCAGGCGCGATGACCAGCGAAGCGCCACCCTTCTGGTGGGAAAAGCCGGACTGGCGCGTGCTTGCGCTGTCGCCCGCATCAGCGATCTATGGGCTGGTCGCCGGACGCCGCATGCGCCATGCTCCGCGCGAGAAGGTCGCAGCGCCAGTGCTTTGCGTCGGCAATCTTACCGTCGGCGGCAGCGGCAAGACGCCGGTCGCCATCGCTTTGGCCAAGCAGGCCAAGCGCATGCAGCTCACGCCAGGCTTCCTGTCGCGCGGCCATGGCGGCTCGTTTGCGAAGCCGCATGTCGTGGACGCGCATCACGATGCCGCCAAGCATGTCGGTGACGAGCCGCTGCTCCTGGCCGAACATGCGCCCGTCGCGGTGACGGCGAACCGCGCCGCCGGTGCGAAGCTGCTCATCGAAGAACGTGGCTGCGATTTCCTGATCATGGATGACGGGTTCCAGTCGGCGCGCGTCCATATCGACTATGCGCTGGTCGTGGTCGACGCCCGCTTCGGCATCGGCAACGGCCGCGTCATCCCGGGCGGGCCGCTCCGCGCCAAGGTCGTCGACCAACTGGTCTTCACCAGCGGCTTGCTGAAGATGGGCGAGGGGGCCGCCGCCGACGGCGTCGTGCGCCAGGCGGCGCGCGCCGGCCGGCCGATCTTCCTGGCGCATGTCGAGCCGGCCGATCCGTCGCGCTTCGCCGGCGGCCGCTTCCTGGCCTTTGCCGGCATCGGCCATCCGGAGAAATTCTTCGACACGGTGCGCGGCGCGGGCGGCGAAGTGGCTCAGTCGCGCGCTTTTCCGGATCATCATTTCTACGCCCAGGACGAGCTTGCCGACCTCCTGGCGCTCGCCCGGCATGAGGGGCTGCGCCTCGTCACCACGGCAAAGGACGCCGCGCGGCTGCGCCATGGCGAGACGCCTGCCGGTTTCCTCGCCCAGCTGGACGTGCTCGACATCGAGGCCGTGTTCGAGCTCGATCATGTGCCCGAACGCATCGTCGACGAGACGCTCGACGCCTGGCGCCTGCGCAAGATGCGGGGCTAATGCATGTCGCGTAAAAGTGTGCAGCGGTTTTGCGATAACGACATGCATGAAGACAAAGACTTAAAGGGGCGCGCCACCGTCAATTGCCGTTGATGAGGCGGCGGAAGTAGCGAACCGTTTCGGTGAGCCCATCCTCGAGAGCGACGCGAGGAGACCAATCCAGCGTCGACCGCGCCAGACCTATGTCGGGTTGGCGCTGGCGGGGATCGTCCTGCGGCAGGGCCTTGAACTCGATTTTGGACTTGCCGCCGACAAGGCTCAATACAAGTTCGGCCAGTTCCAGGATCGTGACTTCCGTCGGGTTGCCGACGTTGAGGGGGCCCACGAAATCGTCGGGCGTAGCCATCATCCGAACCATCGCATCGACGAGATCGTCGACATAGCAGAAGCTGCGGGTGTGGCTACCGTCGCCGTAGATGGTTATAGGATCGTTCTGCAAGGCCTGGACGATGAAATTGCTGACCACCCGTCCGTCCGACGGGTGCATGCGAGGCCCGTATGTATTGAATATGCGCACCACCTTGATGGGTAATTTCGACTGACGCCGGTAGTCGAAGAACAGCGCCTCGGCGCATCTCTTGCCTTCGTCGTAGCAACTGCGCGGCCCGATCGGATTGACGTGGCCCCAATAGGCCTCGGTCTGAGGATGGACTTGCGGATCGCCATAGACCTCGGATGTCGATGCCTGAAGGATCCTGGCCCCCGAAGCGCGTGCAAGATCGAGCATGTTGATCGCCCCATAGACGCAGGTCCTGGTCGTCTCGATCGGAATGCGCTGATAGTGAACAGGCGAGGCCGGGCAGGCGAGGTTGAAGATTTCATCCGTTTCGACTTTGAGAGGCACGGTAACGTCGTGCCTCAGAAACTCGAAATGCGGATTGCCCAGAAGATGACCGATATTTTCCGCCGAGCCGGTGGAAAAATTGTCGGCACATAGTACCTGCCGGTCTTGTGCCAGCAGCAGGTCGCATAGATGCGAGCCGATAAAGCCGGCCCCACCCGTCACAAGAACCTTCACAATAAACCCCCGTACCCGTCGCCCTTTGCTGTCTATAGCCCCAGAAAGGCGAAAGTGTCAGCACTGAAACGACGGAGTGGGACCATCGATGGGAAGGGAAGAAGTGGCTGCGGCTATCCTGCGCGCCGCATCGCCTGCAGGATCGCCTCGTCGCGCTCGACATTGAGCTTGCTTTCGAAGTCGAAATGCCAATCCCTGTCGCGCAGCGCGGAAGTCGAGGCGTCGCCGCGCCGGATTTTCTGATCGAGGTCGGCGAGTGATCGCGACCAATAGTGATTGATCCTCAGGGTATCAAACTGGGGAGGCATGCCGGGCGCGATGGTCCGTCGACGGGTGTCCATCCCTTCACCGGACAGGAATTTCGACTGATGGACGCCCACTCTGTAGACCATGCGCGGGTTGAGAATTGTCTTGACGGTCGTGATGTCCGGCCCGGCTCGCATCGTATAGGCCTCGACCACCGGCCGTTCCGGTCGCTCCGCTTGGCCGGAGGAGCCATAGAAAGCTTGCCAGACGCAAACGCCTGGCAGGTCGCGATAGTCCCTCAGAACCGAGGCTACATCACGTCCGTCGGGCGCGAAAAGAAACTCATCGATGTCGAAGAATCCGATCCACAACGCTTCGCGCCAGCGCCTGCGGATGCAGTCCCTATAAGCCGACAGCTGCCCCACCGGCCGCGGCCAGTCGACCAGCGTAACCAGGCCCTCCTGGATGAACGGATTCAATACGGCTTTGAAGTCGTCGGTCGAGAAGTTGTTGTAGAGATAGAAATGCTCGAATCCCACATTCTGATGGAACCTGATCCATTCGGCCAGGAACGGCGCTTCCTCGCGGAAGATGGCGCAGGCCGTCAGCTTGAATCGGGGCGCCCTCGACACCGCCCGATCGCGCCATCTCGCGCGCATGACAAGCGGCATGCGAAGAAGTGTCTTGAGAGATTTCCTGAAGTTTTTCAATGTAGTACCCTGAGCGGTCGAGCTTGGCTGCCAAGCGCCATGGGCTCGCAAGCCTATCCGCGCTTGCGCAATTCCGGGTGCGTCTCGATCTCGCGGGCAAGCGACACCGCGGCGTTCACATAGGGCTCCTGCCGGGCGACGCTCCAATATTTGAGCTCGTCGAGCGGAATGTTCTCGCCCGTCACCGCACAGCGCACGAAGGAGCCGGGACTGGTGACTTGGAAGTCGCCGTCGAGATAACGGATCCGGGCTTCCCTGCCGCCTGGGCCTTCGAAACGGTTCATCATGAAAGGACGCTGCAGTTCATCGGGTTTCAATCGCCATAAATCGCTAGCAACGTCAAGCTTGACGCAATGCTCATCCGGTATGGCTGCAGCGACAAATGGTTCCCGGAGCTCCGACATGGACATCACTCCGCCCCGCTTGAACACGCTGATCAATGAGGCGCTCACCCCGCAGGTGCCATCGCCCAAGGCCGATCCGGCGACGGCGGCTTTGATCAAGATGCTGGTCCAGCCGCCGGTGCCATCAATGGTGCAGGCGGCGCAAATCGCGGCCCAGTCGCTGCAAAGCGCGCAGCCGCGCCCTGCCGTCCAGGCATCGCAACGCCTGTCGTCCACCGAGGCCGAGGACGCTTACCGGGCCGTCATGGAGCCCGATGCTGCCTTGGATGACGCGCCGGCAAGACCTTCGACGGGCAGGGCGGCGGCGGACACCGATCAGGCACCGCGCGGCTTCGCCTCACCGCAGGCAGCGGTCGCCGACAATGCGCCCAGGGGCCCGGTTGCGCCTGCATTGTCCACATTTTCGCCGGCCATCGCTTCCGCCGCGATGCTGATTGCCGCCAACGCCAATGCACCGCAGCCTCGCGGCGCCGCGGTTCGTCCGGCTGGTCACGCGCCGCGATCCGATTCTGTTGCGGTATCGCTCTGGACGATTTCGATCGTCACGGCAATCGTCTCGGCCGTGACCGCCACCATCATGGTTCTGTTGCTTCGATAAGCCCGCTCAAACGCCGTCCTGAAGGAAAGCCTCGAGCTTTTCCGGAGCAAGCCCTGCCTGTTCGGCGATGCGCCTGGCAAGGTCCGCCGCTGCCGCGCGCGGCCGGCCGACCGGGCGGTCCATCCAGTAAGACACCGGATTGAGCGCAGCGCGCTCGTCGACGGCAACGATGCGGCCGGATTGGAGCTGGTCTGCCGTCAGCGGCGGCCGCGCCAGCGCTATGCCCAACCCATGCGCGGCCGCATCGAGCACCAGATTATAGTCCTCGAAACGCCGGTCCTGCGGACGCGGGCGATAGTCCATGTCCTGCGCCGCGAGCCATGCGCGCCAGGCGGATGCGTCGGAATCGTTGATCAGCGGGAATTTCAGCAGCCGGGCAGGGTCGCCTCGTCCGATCTCCTTCGCCAGCTCCGGCGAGGCGATCGGGAAAATATGCTCCTCGAACAGCTGCACCGAGACGCGACCCGGAATGCGGCCGCGCCCGCAGCGCACCGAAAGATCGATGCCTTCGTCGGCGAGATCGGCCTGGCGGTTGTCGACGTCGAGCACGATGCGCAGCTTGGTCGGATGGTTCTCCAGCACGGCCATGCGCGGCATCAGCCACAGCCCGCTCACCGACGGGATCGAGGCCAGCCGCACCACGGCGGTGCCGCGCGGCTCGACCCAGCGGTCGGAGTTGAACGAGATCAGTGCGAAGGCCTCGGCGGTCCTCAAATGCAGCCGGTTGCCCTCGATCGTCAGCGTCACGCCACGCGCGTTGCGCTCGAAGACTTTCAAGCCAAGCCAGTCCTCCAGCTTGGCGATCTGGCGGCTCACCGCGCCATGGGTGAGGTTGAGCTTTTCAGCTGCCGCGGAAAAACTCCCCATGCGCGCCGCCGCATCGAAGGCGCGCAGGGTTTCAAGCGGCAGTATCTGGTCAGAGCTGTGATCCATGCTCACAGCTGACTCTCGAATTGGTCGTTTGTCAATTGGCCGGCAATGGCGTTCTCATGCATCCATGACGCAGAAAGACGAGGCTACGGCAATGAGCGCTTACACTGGCACGTTGAATGAGACACAGCGCATGGACACCGCAGCCGCAATCGCGGTGACGCTGACGGTCATCGGCTGGGCCTCGGCTTTCCCGGCGATCCGCGCCGGCCTTGCCGCCTTCCAGCCATTGGAGCTCGGCGCGCTGCGCTTTGCCATCGCCGCGGTTCCGGCCGCCATCTTCCTCGCAGTGAAGCGCCCGGCACTGCCCCGAGTGGATGAGCTGTGGCGCTTCGGCTTCGGCGGCGCCATCTTCGTCGCGCTCTACACCGCCATGCTCAATTTCGGCGAGCTGACCGTCTCGGCGGGTGCGGCTGGCTTCATCATCAATGTCAGCCCGATCTTCACCGCCATCATGGCGATGGCGCTGCTTGGCGAGCGCTTCTCGGGGCTTGCCTGGCTGGGCACCGTCATTTCCTTCGCCGGCATCGGCATCATCGCGGTGGCCGACGGGCACGGCCTTCATTTCAACGCCGGCGCGCTGCTGGTGCTGGGCTCCGCGCTCTGCTCCGCCGTCAATACCATCGTCCAGAAGCCGCTCTTTGTCCGTCATCATCCTCTGACGATATCCGCTTCCAACATGGTGCTCGGCGCGCTCTGTCTGTCGCCCTTCCTGCCCGAGGCTTTTTCGCAGGCAGCGGTCGCCGACACCGCCGGTCTTGGCGCCGTCATCTATCTCGGCATCGTGCCCTCGCTGATCGCCTATGCTGCATGGGCGACCGCGCTGTCGCGCCTACCTGCCGCGCGCGCCTCGAACTTCCTCTACCTCGTCTCGCCGACCTCCGCTCTGATCGGCTTCTTCTGGCTGGGCGAAGTGCCATCGCTGCTCGGCATCCTGGGCGGCGCGCTGGCGCTGGGTGGCGTGATCGTGGTCAATTTGAAGCGTTAGTTCAAAAGTTTACGGCCGTTTCCGGACTCGAACTGAAAAGTTGAATGCGGCTACCTTCGGCCCCTGTGACGCAGGCGCAAGGCACGCTATCCTGATCCGCCTTGATGGAGGGGATCGGGATGGGAAGAGGCTTCATTGCCACGGTTTTCTGCCTGCTGATGCTGAGCGGGAAAGCCTTCGCGGGCTGGTACCAGGTGGAAAACTACGAAGGCTCCATCGGACCGAACCCGATTCACGTCTCCCTGCAGCGCTATGCCAGCTTCGGCAGCGGCATCAGTGTAAAGGGAAGCTATTTCTACGACGCCAAGCAAAGCCCAATCGCGATCTACGGCAAGGCGGAGGGCTCAAAGCTCACGCTGTGCGAGATCGCGGACGACCAGGAATTTCAACGCGTCCTCGTCATGGGGTCGAAAACACCCGTCGACACCACCGGATGTCCTTTCTCTATCGAGATCAGTGAAAGCGGCGCGGCGGGAAGCTGGAGCAAAGGCGTGGACAAATTTCCCGTTACGCTCAGGAAGGTCGCGAGTCTTGACAATACAGGCGACCTGAAGATCGACGGGACCGTCGAAATTCCCTTTTGGGCTGAGACGACCCGCGACAGATTTGCGGGGATTTACACGAAGTCCGACGCCGGCATCTGCATGACGAAAATGCTGGTGATCAACAAGAAGAAAAAGAAGGCCGTTCAGGAGATCGGCTTCGACGATGAGGACTGCAACGCCGGTATGTCGACGACGCCCATTTATATGAACGTGCAAAAATGGGTGGAGGCAGGCAAGGACATCATTTCGGTGGAATTTGGAGGCGGCAAATTCGCAGGCGCGAACGACTATGTTCTCAACCCGAAGACAGGAAAATACCACCTCAAGAAATGATACTCAGCGTATGGCGCCGACCCTTGCTGTTGCAACGAGCCAGGGGACGCTCACCGCCGCCCGAACAGCCTTTCGATATCGGCGAGCTTGAGCTCGATATAGGTCGGGCGGCCGTGGTTGCAGGTGCCGGATCCGGGCGTCGCCTCCATCTGGCGCAGCAGCGCGTTCATCTCCTCGGCCTTGAGCAGGCGCCCTGACCGCACCGAGCCGTGGCAGGCCATGGTCGCGGCTATTCTGTCCAGCCGCTCCTTCAGCGTTTCGACCGTGTCGTTGTCGGCGATCTCGTCGGCAAGGTCGCGCACCAGCTGCTGCACATTGGTTTCGCCCAGTATCGACGGCGTCTCGCGCACCGCCACCGCGCCTGGGCCGAAGCGCTCGAGGCCTAGGCCAAATTTGGCGAGCGTCTCGGAATGCATCGCCAGCCGCTCGGCATCCTCTTCCGGCAGGTCGACGATCTCGGGCAGGAGCAGTATCTGCGACGGCACGGCGCGCGAATGCAGCGCATTCTTCAGCGCTTCATAGACCAGCCGCTCATGCGCGGCATGCTGGTCGACGATGACGAGCGAATCCCTCGTCTGGGCGACGATATAGTTTTCATGCACCTGCGCGCGCGCCGCGCCCAGCACCATGCCGAGCAGCGCCTCAGTCGGCTCGGCCATGCCGGCGCGGACATCGGCGCTGGCGAGCGGCCCGGTGTCGAAGGCCGCCTGCTCGTTCTCGGCGAAGCCGTTTCGTGGCGCCCGTGCTTCGCCCATGTCGAGCGGCCGCTGCGCCGAGCGCAACGGGTCGAAGCCTCCGGAGGCGGAAGCGTGATAAGCGGCCTCGTAGCTGCGATGGCCGTTGGCCGGGCCGGCATGCGAGTAGGGCGCCGCCCCTGGCCGGAATGCCGCCATCATACCGGCGGCGCCCGTTGTCGCCGCGCGGATGCCGGCGCCGGCCAGCGCCTCGCGGATGGCGCCGACGATCAGCCCGCGCACCAGGCCGGGATCCCGGAAGCGCACATCGGCCTTGGCGGGATGGACGTTGACGTCTACCGTCGAGGGATCGAGCGACAGGAACAGCACCGTCACCGCATGCCGGTCTCGCGGCAGCACGTCGGCGAAGGCGCCGCGGATCGCGCCGGCGATCAGCTTGTCGCGAACCGGCCGTCCATTGACATAGGCATATTGCTGCAGCGCATTGGCACGCGTGTAGGACGGGATCGAGACGTGGCCGGCAAGGTGAACTCCCTCCCGCGCGGCATCGATGGCAATGGCATTGTCCGGGAAATCCTTGCCCATTACCTGCGCGACGCGGGCAAGCCGGCCCTCCGGCGTGTCGCTGGTTGCGGGCAGTTCCAGCGTCGAGCGGTCGGCGCCGGCCAGCGTGAAGCGGACAGCGGGAAAGGCGATGGCGATGCGCTTTACCACGTCGCTGGTGGCCGAGCTTTCGGCGCGCTCGCCCTTCATGAATTTCAGCCTGGCCGGGGTGGCGAAGAAAAGGTCGCGCACCTCGACCGTGGTGCCCCGGTTTGCCGCCGCCGGCTTCACCGCCGAGACGCGCCCGCCGTCGATGCCGATCTCGGCCGCGCTGTCGCCGCCAGCCGTGCGCGAGCGGATCGACAGCCGCGCGACGGAACCGATCGAGGGAAGCGCCTCACCGCGGAAACCCAGCGAGCGGATGTCGTGGATGCTGTCGGACAGCTTGGAGGTGCAGTGCCGCGCGACCGCCAGCGCCAGTTCCTGTTCCGGAATGCCCGAGCCGTCATCGGTGACGCGGATGAGATTGAGCCCGCCGCCGGCGGTGACGATCTCCACGCGCGATGCGCCGGCATCAAGCGCATTCTCGACCAGCTCCTTCACCACGCTCGCCGGACGCTCGATGACCTCGCCGGCGGCGATCTGGTTGATCATCGTTTCGGAAAGCTGGCGGATGGGCATGAGGTGACTATAGGCGGATTCGAACGGCGTGGGGGAGGGGTCAGTTCACGCCTGCGCCACCAGCCAGTCCCTGACCCTGCGCGCATTCTCGCTGAGGTCGCGGTTCTTCGGCCAGATGACGTGGAAGCCGATGCCGGTCCGCATCACATGATCGGTCACCGGCACCAGCAGCCCTGATGCCACCAGCCGCTCGACCAGATGCCGCCATCCAAGCGAGATGCCTTGTCCCTCCATCACCGCCTGGATCACCAGCGCATAATCGTTGATGCGCAACCCGCGCTCCGCATTGCGCAGACTGGTTCCGGCCGACGCGAACCATTCGTCCCAGTTCGGCGCCTCACGATAGGGTTCCTCGAGATGGATCAGCCGGTGCGTTGCCAGTTCCTCGACCGTCTTCGGCTTGCCGAATTTGGCGAGGTAGTTCGGCCCGGCGACCGGGAAGATCTCCTCGTCGGAGAGCGACAGCGAGTGGTAGTCCGGCCAGTCGCGCGGCACGCCGCCGCGTACGCCGAGCGGAATCCCCTCGGCGATGATGTCGAGGTCGCGGTCGGCGGTCTGGATGCGCAGATCAATGCCCGGCAGCTCGTCGCGGAACTGCTGCAGGCGCGGCATCATCCAGAACGAGCCGAAGGCAGTCGAGGCGGCTAACGTCACGTGTCCGCCGGTCGCCTGCAGGCGAAGGTCCTCCGCCGACTTGCGGATATGCGACAGGCCGAGTGAGACGTCGGCATGGAAGCGCTCGCCGGCTTCCGTCAGAAGCACCTGGCGGTGGCGCCGCTGGAAGAGCTTGGCGCCGAGCTGCTCCTCCAGGCCGCGAACGGCATAGGAAACGGCGGCCTGCGTCATGCCGAGCTCGCGCCCGGCGGCAGTGAAGCTCGACAGCCGGCCGGCGGCTTCGAAGACGATGAGGCTGCCGGCGGAGGGCAGGAGGTGGCGCAGGCTTCGCATAAGGTGAACTTATACAGAAGATCAGGATTTTCCAGCGTCACAGCCATATTTTGCCTCGCTAACGTGAGTGGCGGGAAGAAGGAGCCTCCATGAACGCACCGGCCGTTGAATTGACCGAACAGACCCACCGCCGCGGCGGCGGCCGTCTTGGCCGCAAGGCGCTGAGAAGCGCGCCGATCGCGTCCTTCCCCACCCTTGTGCGCAAGATCCCCGCCTATGAGATCGTGCCCGACGAGGCGGTGGAGTTGATCCACGAGGAATCGCTCAAGATCCTCGAGGAAGTGGGGTGCGAATTCCGCGACGACGGGGCGATCGAGCTCTGGAAGGCCGCCGGCGCCGATGTCAGGCAAACGCGCGTCCGCATCGACCGCGCACTCCTGATGGAACTCGTCTCGAAAGTTCCGCCGGAATTCACGCTCAACGCGCGCAATCCGGAGCGCACGGTGCGCGTCGGCGGCAAGAACTCGATCTTCGTGCCGATGTATGGCGCTCCCTATATCCGCGACCTCGACAACAAGCGCCGTTACGGCACGCTCGCCGACCTCAACAATTTCCACAAGATGGCCTACATGGCGCCGGCGCTGCATTCCTCGAGCTCGGTCATCTGCGAGCCGATGGAAATCGCGGTGCCGAAGCGACATCTCCACATCATCCATTCGGCGTTGAAACATTCCGACAAGCCGTTCATGGGCATCGTGACGTCGAAGGAGCGCGCCGAGGACACGATGGCGATGGCTGGCATCGTCTTCGGCGAGGACTTCGTGCGCGACAACCCGGTGCTGGTGGCGATCACCAACTGCAATTCGCCGCTGGTCTGGGACGCCACCATGATCGACGCCATGCGGGTCTATGCGAGCCACAACCAGCCGCTGATCCTGGCGCCTTTCGCGCTATGCGGCGCCTCGACCTCGGCCTCCGCCGTCGGCGCGGTGGCGCAGGTCAACGCCGAGGCGCTCGCCGGCGTGGCGCTCACTCAGCTCATCCGGCCCGGCTCGCCGCAGCTCTACGGCCAGTTCATGGTCACCGTCGACATGAAGACCGGCGCGCCGATGGGCGGCACGCCGGAAGCGGCGCAGATGATGTATCTGATGGGCGCCTTGGCCAGGAAATACAAGCTGCCCTGGCGCACCTCCGGCTTCCATGTCGGCTCCAAGCTCAACGACGCCCAAGCCGGCTATGAAGCGAACATGCTGATGCATGCCGCGATCCTTTCCGGCGCCAATTACATCTGGCATTCCGCCGGTTGGCTGGAGGCGGGCCTCACCTGCGGCTATTCGAAATTCGCCACCGACTGCGAGCAGCTCGTCGGCTGGTATAAATATGCCGGCGGCGTTCCCTTCGACGATTTCAAGGAAGCGATGGCGGCAATCCGCGAGGTCGGTCCGCAAGGGCATTTCCTCGGCACGCAGCACACGCTCGAGCATTTCGAGAGCGCCTTCTTCATGCCCAACATCATGGACTTCAATTCCTTCGAGCAGTGGAGCGCCGAAGGCGCCAAGGATCATGACACGCGCGGCCGAGAAAAGGCGCGCGCCATGCTCGCCGACTACCAGGAGCCGAAGCTCGACGAAGGCATCGCCGAAGGTCTCAGGGATTTGATCGCCCGGCGTGAGGAAAAGCTGCCGGACAGCGTTAGTTAATAGACGAAAGTTCAAGCAAAAGGGCAAAAGACCCGCTCAAACCAATGGGAGAAAGAGAATGACACTGTTCAGAAGCAATGGCGACCGGGTTCCGGCCGCTATCGAAGCGATGGCCGAGGAGGCGCGGGCAGGGCGTGTCGACCGGCGCGAATTCCTGGCTCTGGCAAGCGCTTTCGGTGCATCGACGGCTTTCGCCTATGGCATGCTCGGCCTTGCCGCGCCGACCAAGGCCTTTGCCGATGAGCCCAAGAAGGGCGGTACGCTGCATGTCGCGATGTCGGTCAAGGCGCAGAAGGATCCGCGCACCTATGACTGGACGGAGATGGCAAACGTCACCCGCACGTGGCTGGAACCGCTGGTGCGCTACACGCACCAGTTCACTTTCGAGCCGGTGCTGCTCGAAAGCTGGGACGTCAATGACGACGCCACCGAATACACGCTGCACCTGCGCAAGGGCGTGACCTGGAACAATGGCGATGCCTTCAACGCCGATGATGTGGTTTTCAATCTGAACCGCTGGTGCGAGAAGGGGGCGTCCGGCAATTCCATGGCGGCTCGTGTCGGCGCGCTTATCGATGCCAAGACTGGCAAGGCCAAGGACGGCGCGATCACCAAGGTCGATGACCACACGGTCAAGCTGAAGCTCAACGAAGCCGACATCGCCATCATCCCCGGCCTCACCGACTATCCGGCCCTGGTCGTGCACCGCGACTTCGACAAGGACGGCGCCGACCCGATCAAGAAGCCGATCGGCACCGGAGCTTTCGAGCTGGTGTCCTATTCGGTTGGTCAGAAGGCGGTCGTCAAGCGCCGCGAGAACGGCAAGTGGTGGGGCGGCGAAGCGCCGCTCGACGGCGTGGAGTTCATCGACTACGGCACCGACTTCAACGCTACGCTGAATGCCTTCGATTCCGGCGAGATCGACCTCGACTTCGAAACGCCGGCCGACTACATCGACCCGCTAGACAAGATGGATCTGGTGAAGTCGGAGGTCGCGACGGCGACCACGCTCGTTGCCCGCACCAACATCACGCATAAGCCCTATGACGACAAGCGGGTGCGCAACGCGCTGCAGATGGCGGTCGACAACAACCAGGTGATGCAGCTCGGCTATAATGGCCGCGGCACGGTCGGCGAGAACCACCATGTCAGCCCGATCCATCCTGAATACTACCCGCTGCCCAAGAAGGAGCGCGACGCCGCCGGCGCCAAGAAGCTGATGGCGGAGGCAGGTCAGGCCGATTTCGAGCATGAGCTGATCACGGTCGAGGACGAATGGCAGAAGAACACCGGCGATGCGATTGCCGGCCAGCTGCGCGACGCCGGCATCAAGGTGAAGCGCACGGTGCTGCCCGGCTCGACCTTCTGGAACGACTGGACGAAATATCCTTATTCCATGACCATCTGGTACATGCGCCCGCTCGGCGTGCAGGTGCTGGCGCTCGGCTACCGCACCGGCGAGGCCTGGAACGAGACAGCCTATTCCAACCCGGAGTTCGACGCCAAGCTCAAGGATGCGCTGTCGCAGATCGACGTCGCCAAGCGCAAGGAGGTGATGAAGGATGTCGAGGCGATCCTGCAGGATTCCGGCGTCATCATCCAGCCCTTCTGGCAGAAGCTCTACTGCCACATGAACAAGAAGGTGAAGAACTATTCGATGCACCAGACCTACGAAATGGACTTCCAGAACGTCTGGCTGGATGCCTGAGCGCGACTGGACTTCATGAGCCGCAAAAAAGCCGGTATGCAGGATGCGTGGCAGCGAGCTTGCCGCCACGCACCGAACCTCGGAGATCCTGCATGAAGCCGACAATGCTTGCCGCTGCCATGTCGATAGCCTTGCCCGGCGCCGCGCTTGCCGGGCCGGCTTCCAACACCGTGAAGTTCTTCTATGTGCCGGAGGTGAAGTTCGAGGCGGACGCCAAATACCGCGACCGCTTCACCGAGCCGGTGACCAAGCTGTTCGAAGCCAACGACAAGGCGCAGAAGGAGAAGCCCGACGAGGTATCCTGTATCGACTTCGACCCCGGCCTCGACGCCCAGGATTTCGACCAGAAGACCCTGTCGAAGACGCTGAAGCTCACCGAAGCCGTCAACGGCGACACCGCCGAGGTGACGGCAAGCTTCAATCTTTTCCCGGAAGGCGATGACTCCAAACGCGAAATGGTGTGGTCGCTGAAGAAAGTGGACGGCAAGTGGAAGATCGCCGATATCACCTCCAAGACCAGCGACTGGAAGCTCAGCGCGCTGGAATGCGGCGCCTCGACGGAGTGACGCCGTGCTTCGCTGGTCCGTCCTCGTGCTGTCGAGCTTGTCGATGCTGGCCGCGGGGCTGAGCGGCGGAGTCTCGGCGCAGGCGCTCTTCGGCTCGCCGCCCCCGAACGCGTCTTCAGGCGACAAAGCGCCCGAGACCGACAAGTCGCCGCCTGCCGCGGCGCCGGAAACCAAACCAGCCGAACCGGCGCCCGTCGCACCTGTCCTGCCCGGATCGCCGACCGCGGTGGTGAAGCCGTTCTACGAACATGTCGGGTTGGAACTCGACCCTTCTCAGCGCAAGAATTTCATCGATCCGGCGAAAACCGTGCTCGACAAGAGCGATGCGCTACGCGTCTCGGGGCAGGGCGAGTGCCTCGACCCCAACATGGCGCTCGACAATGCAGATTATGACAAGCTCGCCATCGACCGGAGCCTGCGCACCATCGAAGCCGTCAATGGCGACGAGGCCAAGGTGGTCGTCGCCTTCGCCGTCGAAGGCCACCAGCACCGGCTGGAATGGAAGCTGAAGAAGGTCGGCGGCGCCTGGAAGGTCTCCGACCTTCTGTCGGTCACCGGCGAGTGGGCGCTCAGCCAGTATCAGTGCGAATGATAATGGTGATTGAAGATCAGGGCTGGCGTTCCTTCGCGCGCTGTCCCGCCAGCCTTTCGCAACAAATCTCAACCCCTTCCGCGATAGGGCGCAACGCCAGTATCCGGCAGCCAGGCGTCCTTGGGCGGCGCGCCGGTCTGCCAGAAGACGTCGATCGGAATGCCGCCGCGCGGGAACCAGTAGCCGCCGACGCGCAGCCAGAGCGGTTTCGTGGCCTCCACGATGCGGCGGCCGATCATCACGGTGCACTCCTCGTGGAAGGCGCCGTGGTTGCGGAACGAGGTCATGAACAATTTCAGCGACTTCGATTCCACCAGGGTCCGGTCAGGCGCGTAGTCGATGACGATTTGCGCGAAATCCGGCTGGCCGGTGACCGGGCACAGCGAGGTGAATTCGGGGCAGGTGAAGCGCACGATCGCCGGCGGGCCGTCGCCGCGCTGGAACGGCACGGTCTCCAGGACCGCCTGTTCGGGGCTCTGTGGCGTCTCGACGTGCTTGCCGAGCTGGGTGAGGTTTTTGGCGTCGGTCATGGGCGGGCTCCTTGCTCCCGGCCGTTAGAAGCGCAGTTCAATGCGGCGGGCGCGAAACGAAGGTTGAAAGAAGCGTTGCAGTCCTCTCGGGCGCAGCGCGTTTGACCGCTCATTAGCATCGGACCGAAAAGTGCGCAGCGGTTTTCGGATGAATCCGATGCGTGAAATGGAAGCGGGAGCGCTCCGCTCCCGCACAATTTGAAACGGCAGGAAGACAATGACCAGCAACGACCCGCTTCTCCAACCCTATCAGCTCAAGCACCTGACGCTGAAGAACCGGGTGATGTCGACGAGCCATGAGCCGGCCTATTCCGAGGACGGCATGCCGAAGGAGCGCTACCGGCTCTACCATGCCGAGAAGGCCAAGGGCGGCATGGCGCTGACCATGACGGCGGGCTCGGCGATCGTCTCGCGCGACAGCCCGGCTGCCTTTGGCAACCTGCATGTCTATGACGACCGTATCGTGCCGTGGTTGGCCGAACTGGCAGACGCCTGTCATGAGCATGACTGCAAGGTGATGATCCAGATCACTCATCTCGGCCGCCGCACGGGCTGGAACAAGGCCGACTGGCTGCCGGTGCTTTCGGCCTCGCCGGTGCGCGAGCCGGCGCACCGCGCGTTCCCGAAGACCATCGAGGAGTGGGATATCGAGCGCATCGTCGCCGACTATGCTTCCGCCGCGCAGCGCTGCCAGGCAGCCGGGCTCGACGGCATCGAGTTCGAATCCTATGGCCATCTGATGGACGGCTTCTGGTCGCCTTTGACCAACCATCGCGACGACGAGTTCGGCGGCTCGCTCGACAACCGGCTGCGCTTCACCGACATGGTGCTCGACGCCGTGCGCGCCGCGGTCGGTAGAGAATTCATCGTCGGCATCCGCATGGTCGCCGACGAGGATGTCGAAAAGGGCATCTCGAAGGAAGTTGGCGTCGAGATCGCCAGGCGCTTGGCCTCATCCGGCAAGGTCGATTTTCTCAACATCATCCGCGGCACGATCGAGACCGACGCGTCGCTGACCAAGGTCATCCCGGTGGCCGGCATGCGGTCCTCGCCGCATCTCGATTTCGCCGGCGAGGTGAGGGCGGCGACGAAATTCCCGACCTTCCATGCGGCGCGCATTTCCGATGTCGCAACGGCCCGCCACGCCATCGCCACCGGCAAGCTCGACATGGTCGGCATGACCCGCGCGCATATCGCCGATCCGCATATCGTCCGCAAAGTGATGGAGGGCCGCGAGCACGAGATCCGGCCTTGCGTCGGCGCCACCTATTGTCTCGACCGCATCTATGAAGGCGGCGAGGCGCTGTGCGTCCACAACGCCGCGACCGGCCGCGAGGCGACCATTCCGCACGTCATCGCCAAGAGCGAGGGACCGAAGAAGAAAGTCGTGGTGGTGGGCGCTGGCGCCGGCGGCCTGGAGGCCGCCCGCGTGGCGGCCGAGCGTGGCCATCAGGTGACTGTGCTCGAAGCCTCCAGCCAGGCAGGCGGCCAGGTGAGGCTCGCAACCCACAACCCGCGCCGCAAGGAACTGATCGGCATCATCGACTGGCGATTGGCCGAGCTCGACCGTCTCGGCGTCGAGATCCGCTACGACACCTGGGCCGAGAAGGATGACGTGCTGGCGTTGGCGCCGGATGTGGTGATCGTGGCGACCGGCGGCATGCCGCAGAACCCGCCGCTGACGGCCGGTGACAATCTTGTCACCTCGAGCTGGGACATCATGGCCGGGAGCGTCAAGCCGGCCGAGAACGTGCTGCTTTACGACGACAATGGCGGCCATCAGGGCATGGGCGCTGCCGAGCTGATCGCCAACAGTGGCTCGAAGCTGGAATTGGTTTCGCCCGAGCGCTTCTTCGCGCCGGAAATGGGCGGCCTGAACCACGTGCCCTATATGCGCGCCTTCCATGAGAAGGGCGTCACCGTCACCATCAACACCCGCCTGCGTTCGGTTCGCCGCGAGGGCAACCAGCTCGTCGCCGAGCTGGCGTCGGACTTCGCCGACGGCTGGCGCGGCGAGCGGCGCATCGACCAGGTGGTGGTCGAGCACGGCACCGTGCCGCTCGACGATCTTTATCTGTCGCTCAAACCCCTGTCGAAGAACGGCGGCGCGGTCGACTATGAGCGGCTGGTGAGCGGCGGCGACATCTTCCCCGCTCGCAATGCCGAAGGCGGCTTCGTGATGTTTCGCATCGGCGACGCTGTCGCCTCGCGCAACATCCACGCCGCCATCTATGACGGGATCCGGTTTGGGATCAGGATCTGAGGGTTGTGACGCGCAACGGACCTTTGCAAGGAGAGCCACCTGCCGCTTTGGTCCGTTGCGCGCCGCGCCCGGTCGGTTTTGCCGGCCGTGCGATTTCAAAACAGCTTGGCAGACGCCATGCAAAACACGGTGATAACCAGCAGCCCGCCGGCAATGCGTTCGCCTCTGGTCATTTTCGCCCGCAGCTGGGTTTGCCTCGCTTGATCTGCGCCGGCCAGCTGTCTGCTGGCGGAGGCGACAAGCGCACCCTGCACGCCGGCGGCGACCAGCGCCGTCAAAATGCCCAGCGCCAGCACCTTCTCCATTGAGCCGAAAGCCCCTTCGTGGAAGAAATACCAGAGCAGTATGCCAGTCAGGAACGCCAGGCCGGAGGCGCCGAGCTGCGGCCGGATGAAGCGCTCCGCCTTGATCTCCGGATCGCGGGCAACCGCAATGGTTGTGCCGGCCCAGAACACGCCGGCCATGACGTGCAGGCCGATGGTGACGATATAGACATATTGCATGACCGCATTCCTCTCTGCCGCCGCCGCGCGTCGCAGCATGCCGACGCCATCAATAAGACAAAGTTAGATATCTAACGGTTAGATGTCAATCATGAAGCCAGGTTTCATGTTCCAATCGCTTTGCTCTACTGTCAGGTCATGACACCGTTTGACCGTCCGCCCGTCGGCATGACTCTCGCTCGTACCTCGAAAGTGGTGGCGCAGGCTTTCGATGCCGCGATGGTCGAGGCCGGTGGCACGCTGCCGGTCTGGGTGACTTTGCTGTCGGTCAAGTCGAAGGAACTGGCGAACCAGCGCGAGCTTGCCGGGATGATCGGCATCCAGGGTGCGACGCTTACCCATCATCTCAACGGCATGGAGGCGCAAGGATTGCTGACACGCCGCCGCGATCCGGAAAACCGCAGGGTCCATCAGGTGGCGTTGACGGAAGCCGGCGAAGCGCTGTTCGAAAAGTTGCGCCTCGCGGCGGTAGCCTTCGACAAGCGTCTGCGGGCTGGTATCCCCGATGACAAGCTCGCCGAATTCACGCAGGTGCTTGCGGCCCTTAGGCGCAACGCCGAGCCGCCTCAGTCGTAACCGGCTATCGCGCCGAAGGCGTAGTGGCGCAGCTTGAGCGCCGCGATCAACGCCGTCAGTTTCGCCTTGCCGTCAAAAGAGCACGTCGAGGATGTTGCTGGTGCCGTTCAGCGGACCGTCGTCGAAGGTGACGTAAATGGTGCGATCGGCGGCCAAGGCCGGCCATGCGATCGACAACAGCAGTGGCAGGATAAGGCGAAGCGGCATCCGCGAGATCCGGTTGCGATCTCTCAGGCCGCCATGGCTGAACCGACGTGTCAAGTTGGCTGAACACTGGGTAGTGGGTCAGTTTGAAATTGCTCACCTCTAGGAGGCCTTCCAGCGCCTATAATCCGATTATAGATTGTCCTCAAGTTTTATTAGAGTATGCTTATATTAGGCACAGAGGGCCCTGCCTCCAATGATGCGGCGTACAAAGCGTCTTAGGGAGGAAAACCATGAGAACCCTTCTTATCGTCACGACGGCACTTGCATTCGCAGCCTCCGCTCCCGCGCTTGCGGACCCTAAAGGCAGCACTACGACGACCACGTCTGAACAGGGACATAGCGGGAACCCGCCAAACAATGACAATGGGACGACCACGACCACCACAACGACCGGACCAAGCGGTCAGATAAACAATGGGAAGCTCGACTGTAACAATTGCGATACGACCACCACGACGACTGGGCCTGGCAACAGCACCAAATAAGAGCGCGGAACTCCGCTTACCGGGGCGCCTTCCCCAATGCGCCCCGCTTTTTTCCCCATCCCGATCGCCGCAGGGCTTACAACATAGCGGCTTGCTTTTTGTAGGGGCCGCGCGCCAGCCGCCTCAGTCGTAGTCCGATGTCGCGCCGAAGATGTAGCGTCGCCGTACCCTTCATAGGGCGGAGACACTTATGAGGGCTTCGGCCGGCGAGAACCGGAGCGGAGCGTACTTAACGTACGTGAGCGCAGGAAGCGCAGAAGGCCGCTGTTCACGGGCCGGCCTCACCCGAATAGCAACTGACCTTAGGCCAAGCTGCCCTGCAGCACCTTCAGCTTCGTCTTCTTCGGGCTACGCGCCAAAAGCCATTCGCGCGCCTTGTCCTGCGGCATCGGGAAGGCGATGGAATAGCCTTGCACCTGGTCGCAGCCGATCGCCATCAGCGAGTCGAGCTCGGCCTCGGTTTCGGCGCCCTCGGCGACGATCGAGATGCCGAGCCCGCGGGCAAGCTCGGTGATGGCGCGCACGATCTTGGAGTTGTCGCCGTTCTCGTTGATGTTCTGGACGAAGCGGCGGTCGATCTTGAGCCGGTCGATCTCGTTGGGGTTGACGTGGCTGAGCGAGGCATAGCCGGTGCCGAAGTCGTCAAGCTCGAGATGCACGCCGGCGGCGCGGATGTGGCGCAGCTTGGCGGCGATCCCGGTCTTCTCGTCATCGAGGATGACGGATTCCACGATCTCCAGCGCCAGCTTCTGTGGGGGCAGCCCTGCCCGCTCCAGCGTGCCGAACAAGAAGGCGTCGAAATCGAGCTCGCGCAGCTCCGTGCCCGAGACATTGACGGCGATGCGCCCGAAATCGATGCCGGCGCGGTTCCATTCGGCGGCTTCCTCGATCGCTTTGGCGATAACGATGCGGCCGACATCCGGCATGAAGCCGCATTTTTCGGCGACGGGAATGAATTCGCCGGGCGAGATCATACCGCGCGTCGCGTGTTTCCAACGCACCAGCGCCTCGATGCCGCTGATCTTGCCGCTGGTCAGCGATACCTGCGGCTGGAAATAGACCTCAAAACTCTTGTTGGCGATCGCCGTGCGGATGTCCTGTTCGAGCTGCTTGCGGTAGTCTAGCTCGCGGCGCAGTTCCTCGGAGAAGAAGGAGAAGTTGCCGCCGCCGAGCTTCTTGGCGGAATAAAGCGCGAGATCGGCATGGACGAGCAGGTCCTGCGCGTTGTCGGCGTCGACCGGATAGACGGCGATGCCGGCGCTGGCGCCGGGCATGATGGTCGTGCCCTGGAACGTGATCGGCTCGTTGATCTCGCCGAGGATGCGCTTGGCCAGCGCATGGATGTCCTCGGTGCTGCCGGCGCCGTTGAGGATCATGACGAACTCGTCGCCGCCAAGCCGCGCGCACAGATCCGACGCGCGGCAGGAATCGCGCATGCGCTGCGCGGTCACCACCAGCACGTAGTCGCCGGCGGCATGGCCAAGCGTGTCGTTGATCTGCTTGAAGCGGTCGAGATCGAGCTGGATCACCGCCAGGCGCTCGCGGCGGCGGTGAGCGCCTTTGATCAGCGTTTCGAAATGGTCGGTAAGGAAGGTGCGGTTGTGCAGCCCGGTCAGGCCGTCATGCACGGCGATGAAGGCCATCGAGTTGCGCGCGTCGACCAGCTCGCGTGTCTTGCGCAGGATGGCGTTGGACATCGGCCGGAAAATGAACAACGCGACCAGCACGATGACGCCAAGGGTGGCAAAGAAAAGGGTGCGGTGCAGGTTGAGCAATTGACCGGAGCGTTCGTCTGCAAAGGCGCTGATGCGCTGGCCGAGCGCGGCATAGCCGGACAAGGTCGCATTGGCGAGGGAGGCGTCGAGGCCGGCGCGCTCGGTGCCGCCCTTGTAGCCATCGCTTTGCATGCCGAGTTGGGATCCGAAGGACGAGGCCAGTCGCTCTCCGTTGGCCACCAGACCGACGGAGAAATAGTCGAGATGGAACGGCTTGCTGAACAGCACGTATTCGATCGATTTGGGATCGTTGCGCGCCGGCGACAGCGGGTCGGCGCCGGTCTCGGTGAGCAGCCGGTCGTAATTGGTTTCGAACTCGCCGGTCGCCTGCTTGAGCGCGGTCACCAGCGCCGGCTGCTTGTCGCGCGAGGCAGCACCCGTGGCGCTGGCCAGGAAGACGATGCGCTGCGACAGCGCCTTCTGCGTCTGGACGATGTCGAGCAGCGCATCATTATGCTGCTGCTGCGCCATCAACTGCTGCAGAAGGATGAAGGAGGCGATCACCATGGCGGCGATAATCGTCAGCGCCAGCCAGTAGCCGGTCTTGATGAGCAGGATCAGCTTGCGCGAAACGCTCTGCACTGGCTGCTGCGACATAACTGGGTGACCCCTCCGGTCGACGGATACCTGCCAAGGATTCGTGGCGGGAAAACGATTAACTTGAAAGGGTTAACGGGTCGGCAAGGTGATCGCGGCAGCGCGGAAAAGCTCGCAAGATGGTTATCACGTCCTTTCTCGCACATCTCTTTTTTGATCCTATTGCCGCCACGCCATCGCAGGGATTGCGACCGGGCTTTCTCAGCGCCACCGAAGCGGTCGCTTTTGCGATGGATTTTTCGTGCCCGTAGCGCGACAGTCCGGCCTCGAACCGAACAGGGCCGACCATGAGCAAAGCATTCCTTTCCCATATCGATAGCGAGCTTCAAGGGCTGAAATCGGCCGGACTCTACAAGTCCGAGCGGGTGATCTCCTCGATGCAATCCGCCGAGATCGAGGTCGGCGGCGAAAAGGTGCTGAATTTCTGCGCCAACAACTATCTCGGGCTCGCCGACAGCCCGGATCTGCGCGACGCGGCAAAGCACGCGCTCGACCGCTACGGCTACGGCATGGCCTCCGTGCGCTTCATTTGCGGCACGCAGGAGGAACACAAGCAGCTCGAGGCGACCATCTCCTCCTTTCTGGGCATGGACGATACCATCCTCTATTCTTCCTGCTTCGACGCCAATGGCGGCCTGTTCGAAACGCTGCTCGGCGAGGAGGACGCCATCATCTCGGATGCGCTGAACCACGCCTCGATCATCGATGGCGTGCGGCTCTCGAAGGCCAAACGTTTCCGCTACGCCAACAACGACATGGCCGATCTCGAGGCCCGGCTGAAGGAGGCCAAGGACTGCCGCTTTCGGCTGATCGCCACCGACGGCGTGTTCTCGATGGACGGCATCATCGCCAATCTCAAGGGGGTCTGTGACCTCGCCGAGAAATACGACGCCATGGTCATGGTAGACGACAGCCATGCGGTCGGCTTCGTCGGCAAGAACGGCCGTGGCTCGGCCGAGCATTGCGGCGTCGAGGACAGGGTGGAGATCATTACCGGCACGCTTGGCAAGGCGCTGGGCGGTGCCTCCGGCGGCTACACGTCGGGCAAAAGCCAGGTGGTCGACTGGCTGCGCCAGCGCTCGCGCCCCTATCTCTTCTCCAACACGCTGATGCCGGCGATCGCCGGCGCCTCGATCAAGGTCTTCGACCTGATCCGCCATGGCGACGCGTTGCGCGAGCGACTATATGCCAATGCGGACCGGTTCCGTTCCAGCATGGGCAAACTGGGCTTCACGCTGGCTGGCGCCGATCATCCGATCATCCCGGTGATGCTGGGCGATGCGGCACTGGCGCAGGAGATGGCGCAGCGCATGCTGAAGCGCGGCATCTATGTCATCGGTTTCTCCTTTCCGGTGGTGCCGAAGGGCCAGGCGCGCATCCGCACGCAGATGTCTGCCGCCCATTCCAGCGCCGACATCGACAGGGCCGTCGCGGCCTTCGGCGACGTGGGAAAAGAACTGGGTGTAATCGCTTGACCCACGCCGAGGAAAACAGAAGTCGGCCATGACGATCGATGTCACGAGCAGGATCGAGATCGCCAGGCCCCGCGCGGTCGTCGCCGCCTTTTCCGCCGATCCGGACAACGTGCCCCGCTGGTACGTCAATATCAAATCGGTCGAATGGAAGACGCCCCGACCGGTTCAGGTAGGATCGAGAATTGCATTCGTAGCGCAGTTCCTCGGACGGCGGCTTGTTTACACCTACGAAATTGTCGATCTCGTGCAGGGCGAGCGGCTGGTGATGCGAACCGCCGAAGGACCGTTTCCCATGGAAACGAGTTATGCATGGCGCGATACCCGAGAAGGCGCTACCCATATGGCGCTCCGGAACCGCGGTACCCCGACAGGCTTTTCCCGTCTTGTGGCGCCGTTTATCGCCCTGGCCGTTCGGCGTTCGACCAATCGAGACTTGCTCAGGCTGAAGAACATTCTGGAGGCGGCGCACTGATGAAACCGATCCCATCAAGACAGGCAAGATTTTTGAGGAGCGTCTGATGTCGAACATGATGAAGGCGCTGGTGAAGGCCAAGGCCGAGCCGGGCATCTGGATGGAAGAGGTGCCGGTGCCGGAGATCGGCCCCAACGACGTGCTGATCAAGGTCAAGAAGACCGCGATCTGCGGCACCGACGTCCATATCTACAATTGGGACCAGTGGGCGCAGAAGACGGTGCCCGTGCCGATGGTGACGGGCCACGAATTCGCCGGCACGGTCGCTGATTTCGGCTCCGCGGTCACCGAATACAAGGTCGGCCAGCGCGTGTCGGGCGAAGGCCACATCGTCTGCGGCCATTGCCGCAACTGCCGCGCCGGGCGAGGGCATCTCTGCCGCAACACGCTCGGCGTCGGCGTCAACCGTCCCGGCGCCTTCGGCGAGTATCTGGCGATCCCACAGCACAATGTCGTGCCGATCCCCGACGATGTGCCGGACGAGATCGCCGCTATCTTCGATCCGCTGGGCAATGCCGTGCACACAGCCTTGTCCTTTGATCTGGTCGGCGAGGACGTGCTGGTCACCGGCGCCGGGCCGATCGGCATCATGGGTGCGCTGGTGGCGCAATGCGTCGGCGCGCGAAAGGTCGTCATCACCGATATCAACCCGGTCCGGCTGGATCTGGCGCGAAAACTCGGTGTCCAGCATGTCGTCGACGCCTCGAAGAAAAAGCTGCGCGATGTGATGCCGTCGATCGGCATGAGCGAGGGTTTCGACGTCGGGCTGGAGATGTCAGGCGCGGCCCCTGCCTTTCGCGACATGATCGACACTATGAACAATGGCGGCAAGATCGCCATCCTCGGCATCGCGCCGACCGGCTTCGAGATCGACTGGAACAAGGTCATCTTCAAGATGCTGCATCTCAAAGGCATCTACGGCCGCGAGATGTTCGAGACCTGGTACAAGATGATCGCCCTGGTGCAAGGCCCGCTGGATGTCTCGGGGCTGATCACCCATCGCATCGGGATTGACGATTTCCAGGTGGGGTTCGATGCGATGAGGAGTGGGAGTTCTGGGAAGGTTGTGATGGATTGGTGAGAGCCTCTGGAGAGATGTCGAGTTCCTTCGCCCCCCTCTCTGTCCTGCCGGACATCTCCCCCTCAAGGAGGGAGATCAGCCGTCACATCGGCCTTCGCCAATCGCGGACGTTGCAAGACGAGCGCCGTCGCCAAAGCTGCCAATCTCCCCCCAAGAGGGGGAGATGTCCGGCAGGACAGAGGGGGGCGCTGTCCCGCCGGCCTCTCATCTACTTTCTCTCCAAAGCCTCTTCCAGCGCCGCCACCCCCCTGGCAATCGCCGCGCGCTCCTCCACACTCAGCTTCCCCAGCAACTCCCTTTCAAACGCCTTCGCCAGCGGCACCATCTCGCGATAGGCGGCTAAACCCGTCTTGGTCAGCGCCAGGCGCTCTACGCGGCGATCATTCTCATCCGGCGTCCGCGTCAACCACCGCCGCCGTTCCAACTCCGCCACCGCGCGCGACACCTTCGTCTTGTGCATGGCCGACTGTTCACCGAGTTCGGTCGCCGTCATCGTGCCCCGCTCGCCAAGCCCCGACAGCGTGCGCCATTCCGGTCGCGTCAGACCGTGGCGCTCTTTGTAGATGCGCGAAAATTCGCGGCTGACGGTATCCGCCAACCGATAGAGTCTGTAGGGCAGGAAGCTTTCCAACTCGAGGATATCCGGTTCCATGAAGCGCTCCCGGGATGCCGCGCGGCCGTTGATAGTTACATTTTCGATGGTTACAAATGAAACCAGTTTGGTCAACATCGCCGGCAGCGCCGCGTTGTCAGGACGCTGGCAAGCCAGGATCAGGGAGGATCGGATGGCCTTTTCCTACATGCCGGGTTTCGGCAATGATTTTGAAACCGAGACGCTGCCCGGGTCGCTGCCGCAGGGCCGCAACTCACCACAGCGGCCGGCCTATGGCCTCTATGCCGAGCAACTGTCCGGCTCGCCCTTTACCGCGCCGCGCGGCACCAACGAGCGCTCCTGGCTTTACCGCATCCGTCCGAGCGTGAAGCACACCGGCCGATTCAAGGGCGCCAGCTACCCCTTGTGGAAGACCGGGCCTAATATCGGCGACCACGAGCTCGCGCTCGGCCAATACCGCTGGAACCCGACGCCAATGCCGACCGAGCCGACCGACTTCATTTCCGGCATGCGTACCTTCACCACGGCCGGCGATGCGGTCGGCCAGTCGGGCATGGCGGCGCATGTTTATGTCGCCAACCGGTCGATGGTGGACGACCATTTCTTCAACGCCGACGGCGAATTGCTGGTCGTGCCGCAGGTGGGCGCGCTGCGCTTCGTCACCGAGATGGGGGTGATCGAGCTTCGCCCCGGCGAGATCGCGGTGCTGCCGCGCGGCCTCGTCTTCAAGGTCGAGCTCGCCGACAAGGAGGCGCGCGGCTATGTCTGCGAGAATTACGGCGCCAAGTTCACCATGCCCGACCGCGGCCCGATCGGCGCCAATTGCCTGGCCAATCCGCGCGATTTCAAAACGCCCTGCGCCTGGTTCGAGGAGAAGGAGACGCCCTGCCGGCTGATCGTCAAATGGTGCGGCGCCTTCCACGTTACCGAACTCGGCCATTCGCCGCTCGACGTCGTCGCCTGGCATGGCAACTACGCGCCCTACAAATATGATCTGGCGACGTTTTCGCCCGTCGGCGCCATCCTGTTCGACCACCCCGATCCATCGATCTTCACCGTGCTGACAGCGCCGAGCGGCGAGGAGGGCACGGCCAACGTCGACTTCGTCATCTTCCCGCCGCGCTGGCTGGTGGCCGAAAATACGTTCCGGCCGCCCTGGTACCATCGCAACATCATGAGCGAGTTCATGGGCCTGATCCATGGCCAGTACGACGCCAAGGAGGAAGGTTTCGTGCCCGGCGGCATCAGCCTGCACAACCAGATGCTGGCGCATGGCCCGGACGCTTCCGGCTTCGAGAAGGCGACGCGCGTCGACCTGAAGCCGGTCAAGCTCGACAACACCATGGCCTTCATGTTCGAAACGCGCTTTCCGCAGATGCTGACGCGCTACGCCGCCGAGCTCGGCACCTTGCAGGAGAACTACATCGACTGCTGGGCCGACCTGAAGAAGCGTTTCAACGGCACTCCGGAAGGCGACTGGTCTTGAATACCGAAAACGTGGATCGGCTCGTCCTGCTCGGCTCCAAGGGTGGCCCGGCAGTCCGGCCGGGCGGACCCTGGCCGAGTTCGTCGCTGCTTGAAATCGGCGGGCGCACCATCGTCGTCGATTGCGGGCTGGGCGTCACGCGTGCGCTGACTGATGCCGGCGTCAGCCTGAAGGCGCTCGACCTGATCTTCGTCACGCACCTTCATTCGGACCACGTTCTGGAACTCGCGCCGCTGATCCACACCGCCTGGACGGCGGGGCTGGCGACGCCGGTGACCGTTTTTGGCCCACCCGGCACGGGGTACTACTGGCAATGCTTCTGCCAGGCGATGGAGTTCGACATCGAGATCCGCATCATCGACGAAGGCAGGCCGGACATCCGCGACCTGATCACGGTCGAGGAGTTCGGCGAAGGGTCGGTTTTGGACGAGCGAGGTCTGACGGTGACTTCGTTGCGCGTCGACCATCCGCCGGTCACCGACTGTTTTGCGCTGCGTTTCGAGCAGGGCGGCAAGAGCGTGGTGTTTTCCGCCGACACTGCCTTCTTTCCGCCACTGGCTGAGTTTGCCAAAGCTGCCGACATCCTTGTCCATGAGGCCATGCTGGAGGGGGGCGTGGAGCGACTGGTCGCCCGGACCGGCAACGGCGCGCGACTGCGCGAGCATCTCCTAGCCAGCCACAGTTTTGCCGACGAAGCAGGCCGCATCGCCAGCGATGCCGGGGTGAAGCGGCTGGTGCTCAACCATCTCATTCCAGCCGACGATCCGGCGATCGGCGAGGACGACTGGATCGACGCCGTCAGGAAAACTTGGGCCGGCGACTTGACGATTGCCCGCGACGGCCTTGTTGTGGGGCTAGGCGGTCAGAAGGCCGCTTCAGGAGAGGAAACCGCATGAAGCTTGCCACATTGAAGAACGGGACGCGCGACGGAAAACTGGTCGTGGTCTCGCGCGATCTGACGCGGTTCACCGACGCTTCCTTCCTGGTGCCGACGCTGCAGGCTGCGCTCGACGATTGGCGCCGCATTGCGCCGCATCTGGCGGCCATGGCCGAATCGCTTGAGACCAACGCAGTTCCCTCGGCGCGTTTCCACGAGCACGACGCGCATTCGCCGCTGCCGCGCGCCTATCAATGGGCGGACGGTTCGGCCTATGTGAACCATGTCAAGCTGGTGCGCAAAGCGCGCGGCGCCGAGATGCCGGCGAGCTTCTGGACCGATCCGCTGATCTACCAGGGCGGCTCGGACTCCTTCATTGCGCCGCGCGATCCGATCCGCATGGCCGACGAGGCCTTTGGCATCGACATGGAGGCCGAGGTCGCGGTCGTCGTCGACGATGTGCCGATGGGCGCCAGTCTGGAACAAGCGAAGGAGGCAATCCGCCTCATTATGCTGGTCAACGACGTCACACTGCGCGCCATCACCGGGCCGGAACTGGCCAAAGGCTTCGGCTTCTTCCAGTCGAAACCTTCGTCGGCCTTCTCGCCAGTGGCGGTCACGCCCGACGAACTGGGCGATGCCTGGGACGGCGGCAAGGTCAATCTCTCGCTGCTGGTCGACGTCAACGGCAAGCCGTTCGGCCGCGCCAATGCCGGCGTCGACATGACCTTCGATTTCCCGACGCTGATCGCGCATGCCGCGAAAACCCGGCCGCTCGCCGCCGGCACCATCATCGGCTCGGGGACCGTCTCCAACAAGCTCGACGGCGGCCCTGGCAAGCCGGTCTCGGCCGGCGGCGCCGGCTATTCCTGCGTTGCGGAACTGCGCATGATCGAGACCATCGAAGGCGGCGAGCCGAAGACACCCTTCCTGCGTTTCGGCGACACGGTGCGCATCGAGATGAAGGACAGAACCGGCCATTCGATCTTTGGCGCCATCGAGCAGAAGGTCGAGAAATACGAGGGGTGAGGGGAGCATTGAGCCGGTGACCATGCTGGAGCACCTGCGCCGCATGGCGCGCAACAATCTCTGGTCGAACGACCGGCTCTATCGTGCAGTGCTGGCGCTTCAGCCCGGCGAGTTCGCAGCCGGGCGCACCAGCTTCTTTCCGTCGATCAGGGAGACGCTCAACCACATCCTGGCGGTCGACCTTCTCTATCTCGAGTTCCTGACGGATGGTGGCCGTGGTGCCGCAGCCTACGACGACTACGTGCCCTTCAACGATGCAGTAGGTCTGGCACAGGCACAGGCCGATTTCGACCGCAGGCTCGTTGCTTTCTGCGATGCACTTTCAGAGACCGATCTCGATCGCCGCGTCATAACCGACCGGCGCGAGGATGGCATGATCCCCGAAAAGATCGGCGACATCCTCGCGCATGTCTTCCTGCACGACATCCACCACCGCGGGCAGGTGCATGCCATGCTTTCCGGCACTTCCGTTCCGCCACCGCAATTGGACGAGTTCCTGCTCGAGTACGACCTGAAGCTGAGGAAAGAAGAGGTCGAACGGTTGGGACTGGATGATCAGACCAAGGCAACGTCGTAGGCTGCGAAGTGCCGATCCGCAGTGACCATCGTCAGATCTTCAATTTGAGCCTGCGCGATGAGTAGACGGTCGAATGGATCACGATGATGAAGCGGCAGATGCTCAAGCCTCGCTGCGTGCAATTCATTGACGCCGAGGATCGGAATGCCGTTCGACTTCAAGATCTCCACGATATTGCCTGTGAGCGTGACTTTGCCGAGCGATTTCTTGATGGCGATCTCCGCCACCGAGATGGCGCTGACGACCACATCCTCACTCGCAAGAAAGATGTCCCGATGATGGTCCGAAAGGCGTGAATCCGCGTTGAGTACCCAGAGTAGAATATGAGTATCGACCAGATATTTGCGGCTCATTTGATGTACTCGTCCCATTCGGGGCCGAGTTCATCAAAATCATCCGATATCCAAATTTGGCCTTTCAGGGCTCCAAACAGACCCTTGCTCCCCGCAGGCCGGGCAGGGGCGCTCAAGGTTGCCACAATCTCCCCGTGCCGGGTCAGATTGATCTTTTCGCCGGCCTGGGCCCGCTTCACCAACTCGGCGAGTTGGGCCTTTGCTTTTGCCATCGGAACGTTCATTGCCAACCTCTTATGACCAGAATTTAGGTCATAATTGGTCCGGCCGCAAGTAAGCTCAGGCGTTACGCCGCCTTGCCGTCCAGCTTGATCACGCCGCGCTTGATCTGGTCCTGCTCGATCGATTCGAAGAGCGCGCGGAAATTGCCTTCGCCAAAACCTTCATCGCCCTTGCGCTGGATGAACTCGAAGAAGATCGGGCCGATCACGGTTTTGGAGAAGATCTGCAGCAGGATCTTGGTCGTACCGCCGTCGACCACGCCTTCGCCGTCGATCAGGATGCCGTGCTTTTTCATGCGCTCGATCGGCTCGTCGTGGCCGTGCACGCGCTCATGCGACATCTCATAATAAGTGTCGGGCGGGCCGGGCATGAATTTCAGCCCGTTGGCGGCGAGCTTGTCGGTGGCCTCGTAGATCGCATCGGTGCCGACCGCGATGTGCTGGATGCCCTCGCCATTGTACTTCTTCAGATACTCGGCGATCTGGCTGGTCTCGTCCTTGGACTCGTTCAGCGGAATGCGGATCTTGCCGCAGGGCGAGGTGATGGCGCGGCTGACCAGGCCGGTGATCTTGCCGTCGATGTCGAAGAAATGGATCTGCTTGAAACCGAACAGGTCGCGATAGAAATCCCACCACTTGTCCATGTTGCCGCGATAGACATTGTGGGTGAGGTGGTCGAGATAATAGAAGCCGACGCCTTCGGGCTTGGGGTCGCGCTCGCCCAGCCATTCGAACTCGGCGTCATAGGCCGAGCCTTTCTCGCCATAGGCTTCGATGAAATAAAGCAGCGAGCCGCCGATGCCGACGATGGCCGGCACGTCCAGTGCCTTGTCGGTGCCTTCATAGGGCGTGGCGCCCTTTGAGACGGCATGGTTGAAGGCATGTTTGGCATCGACCACGCGCCACGCCATCGAGGCAGCGCAGGGGCCGTGCTTTTCGACGAACTTCATCGCATGCGAGCCGGGCTCGGCATTGACGACATAATTGATGTCGCCCTGGCGCCAGACGGTGATGTCCTTGCTGCGATGCTTGGCCACCGCGACATAGCCCATGCGGGCAAAGAGCTCGGCGAGTTTTGCCGGCTCTGAATGCGCGAACTCGACGAATTCGAAGCCGTCGGTGCCGGCGGGGTTTTGCTTGCTGATCCTGGCGGGCGGGGCGTCGTGCGGGAACGGGCCCATGGCAGTCCTCCGAAAGCTGTTGCGGCCAAGCTTGGCCATCTTTCGCCATAATAGCGCGGAGCAGCCGCACGGTGCTTGCATTCAACCGCCTGAAATGGTCATCATGTGCGCAAATTATGCATGAATGGAGGATTGCTCGTGGATGATACGCGTCTCGATCAATTTGACCGCAAGATAATGGCGCTTCTGCAGGAGGATGCACGCTATACCAACAATGACCTTTCGGAGCGCGTGAACCTCTCGCCCTCGCAATGCTCGCGCCGCCGCCAGCGGCTGGAGGATGATGGCTACATCAAAGGATACCGCGCCGTGCTCGACCGCGATCGTCTGGGCTTTTCGCTGGTCAACGTCATCTCGGTGACTTTAGCCACCCACAACCGCGACAATGCCCGCCGCTTCGGCGAGCTGGTGGCCCGCCTGCCCGAAGTGCAGGAGGCGCACGCGCTGACCGGCGAGATGGACTACATCCTGAAGGTGGTGACGCCCGACCTCAAGTCACTGTCCGAGTTCGTCAACGGCGTGCTCCTGCCGCACGAATCCGTGCAGCATGTGAAGACCGCGATCGTGCTGGAGACGCTGAAGGAAACCGGCGCGCTGCCGATTTAAAGTGTGCCGATATTCGGGTGAGGCCGGCCTGCAAACGGCGGCTTCCTGCGCTTCCGGTGCTCACGTACTTAAGTACGCTCCGCTCCGGTTCTCGGAAGCCACCATTTTCGGCTCGGCCTGACCTGAATCTCAGCGCACTTTCGCGGCAAATCCGTCACCCTCGCTGCTGCTGGATCAGCCCATAAAGGTTGGTGCAACGCGCCCCGGAGCGGCAGTAGGCAAACACCGGCCCTTCGAGTTCATCCAGCGCGGCGGCCTGGTCCTCGACATTGTCCAGGGTGATCTGGCCGCTGATGACCGGGATGTAGCGGAAGCCGAGGCCGGCCGCCTCGGCCGCTGCCTTGACGCTATCGGCCGAAGGCTGGCCCGGCTGCTCGTCGTCCGGCCGGTTGCAGATCACGCTTTTGAAGCCGGCGTCCTTGATGGCGGCAATATCCTGCGGCTGGATCTGGCCGGAGACCGAATAGTCGTCGCTGATCTGGCGGTATTCCATGATGTGGTCCTCGCAATCTCTTTGGCGCAGTCATGCCACCCCGGGGCATGAGCGGCAATCCGTACGAGCGGATTTCTCTGCCAAATAGAGAATGTGCGCCGGAAAATCCAACCGGCTCCCGCAGCGCCGCGTCCCTCTCGGATACGCAATGGACGCTGCGGCAACCCAAGATGCCGGGCCGGTTGATGCCTCGCCGCTCAGCTTCCCAGGATCGCGCCTTTGATCTGCGTGATGTTGTTGTGCATCATGTCGATATAGGTCGCGGCGGGACCATCGGGCTGAGACAGCGCGTCCGAATAGAGCGTGCCGCCGACCTTGATGCCGGTCTCGCCGGCAATCTGCTCGATCAGCCGCGGATTGGTGATGTTTTCCACGAAGATCGCCGCCGCCTTATCCTGCTTGACTTGGCTGACCAGCTTGGCGACGTCGGCCGCCGACGGTTCGGAATCGGTCGAGATGCCTTGCGGCGCCAGGAAGGTCAGGCCGTATTCGTGCTCGAAATAGCCGAAAGCATCATGCGAGGTGATGACGACGCGCTTGGCTTGGGGGATCGACTGGATCGCCGCCTTCACTTCGCCCTCCAGCCCATCGAGCTTGGCAGTATAGGCGGCGGCGTTGGCCTTGTAGCTGTCGCAGCCTGCGCTGTCGGCCGCGCAGAAAGCGTCGGCAATGTTCTTCACATAGATCTTGGCGTTGGCGATCGACTGGAAGGCGTGCGGATCCGTGACCGTCTTGCCGCTTCCGGTGCCGGCCCCTTCTGCGGCATCCGCATCGGCGAATTCCGGCTTGAAGTCGATCGGCGTCACGCCCTTGGTCAGCGTCACGATCGCGGCCTTGGTGGCGCTGGCATCGACCAGGCGCTGCAGGAAACCCTCGAAATGCAGGCCGTTGACCAGCACGACATCGGCTTTGGCCATCGCCACCGCGTCCGCCGGGCTCGGCTCATAGACATGCGCGTCGCCGTCCGGCCCGACAATGGTGGTGATGTTGACCCGGTCGCCGCCGACATTTTTCGCAAAGTCGGCAATCACGGTGAAGCTCGCCACGACCTTGAGCGGCGCCGCGAAGGCGGACGATGTCGCGAAAGCGCTTAATGTTATAACACTCAACGTCAGCGCGGCACGGAAGGATTTCAGCATTGGCAACGTCTCCTTTTAAGGGGTGGGAATGAGGGTCAGGCGGTTCGGTGTCGGTGATGCACGATGCGTGCACGCAGCACGCCGCGCGTGCCGAACAGGATCGAGCAGAAATAGACGACGCCGGCCGAAAGGATGATCGCCGGGCCAGAAGGCAGCGAGGCGTGATAGGACAAGAGCAGCCCGGCGATGCAGGAGGCGAAGCCGATCAGCACCGCCAGCGCGCACATCGGCTCCACGCGCGCCGTCCAGAAGCGGGCCGCGGCGGCAGGCAGCATCATCAGTCCGACCGACAGCAGCGTGCCCAACGCCTGGAAGCCGCCGACGAGGTTGAGCACGACAAGGCCCAAGAAAATGAAATGCACCGGGCTGCCCATGCGGCTCACCGAGCGCAGGAACAGCGGATCGAGGCATTCGGCGACAAGCGCGCGCCAGAAGATGGCGAGACAGGCTAGCGTCACCGCCACGATTCCGCCGATCAGGATCAGCGCCTCATCGTTGAGCGCCAGCACCGTGCCGAACAGCACATGCATCAGGTCGACGCTGGAGCCGCGGATCGACACCATCAGCACGCCGACGGCCAGTGAGATAAGATAGAAGGCCGCCATCGAGGCGTCCTCGCGCTGGATGGTGAAGCGAGAGACGGCACCCGCGCCGAGCGCCACGATGATGCCGGCGATCAGCCCGCCGATGGTCATCGGCAGGATTTCGAGGCCATAAAGCAGGAAGCCGGCGGCAGCGCCGGGCAGGATGGCATGCGCCATCGCGTCGCCCGACAGGCTCATGCGCCTGAGCATCAGGAAGACGCCGACCGGGCAGGCGCCGAGCGACAGCATCAGCGAGCCGAACAGCGCCCGCTGCATGAAGGCGAAGTCGGCGAAGGGCGCGATGAACAGGCCGTAGAGGAAATCCATCATGCCGCCCTCGGTCCGGAGCCGTGATGATGGTCGTGTCGGTGGTCGTGCCCATGATCATGATCGTGCGCGCGATCATGGCTGTGTTCATGCTCACTCGGCTCGCACCACGGCGCGTTTTCTTCCCACGCCTCGTGGAAGCGCCTTGCCTTGAGCAGATTTTCCGGCCGCAGCGTGTCCTTGGTGTCGCCCCAGGCGACAGGCTGGCGGGCAAGCAGCAGCGTCTCCGGGAAATTCTGCCGCACCAGGTCGAGGTCGTGAATCACGACCATGATCGTGCGCTCCTCGCCATGCCAGCGCTTTATCAACTGGATGAGATCGCCCACGGTCTTGGAGTCGACCGCGTTGAACGGCTCGTCGAGCAGGATGAGGTCGGCGTCCTGCAACAGCACGCGGGCAAACAGCGTGCGCTGCAGCTGTCCGCCGGACAGCGTGTCGATCGGCCGCTTCTCGAAGCCGCCGAGCCCGACCGCCATCAGCGCCTTGCTGACGGATTCTCGGTCCTCTTTGGTGTAGCGCCCGAGCATGCCGCGCTTTGGCCATAGGCCGAGCGAGACCAGATCGACGACGCGCGCCGGAAAGGAGCGGTCGAGCTCCGACTGCTGCGGAAGATAGGCGGTGCGGACACCCGGCATGCGGACCACCGCGCCTTCCATCGGCTTCAGCACGCCGACGATGCCCTTCATCAGCGTCGATTTGCCCGAGCCGTTGGCGCCGACCACCGCGGTCAGCGAACCTTTGCGGACGGTGCCGTTCAAATGATGGATGGCCGCGTGGCTGTTGTAGCCCAGCGTCAGGTCGCGGAAAGTCAGGCAGGCATTGGTCATCGGGCGGCGATCCGCGAAATCGAGTGAGCTGTCGATATGTGATGTTATTACATTAGTCAACACGCCAGGCTGGCGCAATTGTGTCACGACCGGTCAACTCGCCGTGTAGGTGGGCGGCAGAGACCGGATACTTGGCTCAATTGGTTTCGCGTCCGCCGGCCTTGCCCCGCGTCCGCCCGGACTCTAAAGAGCAGCGACTCCCATAACGAAGGAACCTCCAATGAGCATTCGTCGCATCGATGTCGGCCCGCGCATGAGCCAGATCGTCATCCATGGCAACACCGTCTATCTGGCCGGCCAGGTCGGCGAGCCCGGCGGCAACGTTGCCTCGCAGACCCGCGACATCCTCAAGACCATCGACGAATTGCTCGCCAAGGCCGGCACCGACAAGACCAAGATCGTCCAGGCGATCATCTGGCTGGCCGACATGGGCACCTTCGCCGAAATGAACTCGGAATGGGACAAGTGGGTGCCGCAAGGCCATACCCCAGCACGCGCCACCGGCGAAGCCAAGCTCGCCGCCCCGGAATATCTGGTCGAGATTATTGTGACTGCGGCGATCTGAGGCGCCGACTTTCCCTTCTCCCCTTGTGGGAGAAGGTGGCCGCGAAGCGGCCGGATGAGGGGTGCTCCAGGGAATGCCAGCGTCTCACTCCGCTGGAACACCCCTCATCCGTCTCGGCGCTGCGCGCCGATCCACCTTCTCCCACAAGGGGGGAGGAGAAGAGCTCACCCCTGCGACGGGGTAAATCGCGCCACCAGCGTGTGGCTCTCCGCCGGATAGATGAACCGAACATGCGTCACCGGATGCTCGGCGCTCCAGGTGCGGCGTTCGACCACCAGGCAGGGCGCGCCCACGTCGATGTCTAGCGCATCGGCGATCGTCTCGTCGGCGGCCATGGCGCGGATGCGGTGCTCGGCCTCGCTCCACGGAACGCGGCCGATCAGCCACGGGCCTGGCGCGATGTCGAGAAATTCCTCCTCGGCTGCCTCGGCCACCGCAGAAAGATTGATCAGCCGCTGCTCCAGCGCGAACGGCCGTTCGCCGGCAAAATGCAGGCCCTCCAGCGCCAGCACCGGACCTGATCGGGAAAGCCCGAGCAGCGCGCGGTCCTCGGTGCCACTGCGCCGCTTCAGGCGTTCCAGCCGCTTATAGCGATAGGGCAGGCCGAGCGCCTCGACCTCGATTCTGATGTCATGCAGCTCAAGCACCGCCGCTTGCGACTGCGGCTGGCGCACGAAACTACCGGAGCGGCGGCGGCGCTCGATCAGCCCGGCCTTGGCCAACTGCGACAGCGCCTTGTTCACCGTCATGCGCGAGCAATTGTAGTGATCCGTCAGCTCGTGCTCGAAGGGAATGCGATAGCCCGGCGCCCAGGCGCCCGACAGGATCTTTTCGCGGATATCCGACAGGATGCGTTGATGCAGCGAGAGGATCTCGCCGCCTTCGATGTCATCTATCTCGACAAGGCTCATCGGATGTTCCTGTTCAGCCCTGCGACAATGCGGTCATGACTTCGCGGAACCGCTTGGCAACCGCCTCGCGCTTGGCATGTCTGCCGCCGCTGACCTGCTTCTTGCCATGCACCCAAACGCAATCGACCTTGCTGCCGTTGGCGAAAATCCAGGTGTCGAGGATCGCGTCGCCAGCCTTGCCGGCAACCCAAGGATGGCCAGCGTCGAGCGAGACCAAATCGGCGGGGCAGCCGGCGGCAATTTGCGCCGGACCGGCGCCGAGCGCCTGGCTGCCGCCGTCGAGCGAGGCGTCGAACAGGGCGCGCCCCGTCGAGCCGCCGGTGCGGGCCAGCACGTTGCGGGCGCGATGGGCGAGGCGCTGCGAATATTCGAGCTGCCGAAGCTCGTCCGGCAGGCCGATCAGCACATTGGAGTCGGAGCCGACGCCAAAGCGGCCGCCATGCTCGATGAACAGTGGCGCCGCGAACGTGCCGTCACCGAGATTGGCTTCGGTGATCGGACAGAGCCCTGCGACGGCGCCGGTCCGGGCCATGGCAATGGTCTCGGCCTCGGTCATATGGGTGGCGTGGATCAGGCACCAGCGCTTGTCGACTTTGGCGTTGGCCAGCAGGAATTCGACCGGACGCTTGCCCGACCAGGCGACGCAGTCCTCGACTTCCTTCATCTGTTCGGCGACATGGATATGGATCGGTCCGTCCGGTGCCATCGCGGCGACCGCATCGAGCTCGTCCGGCGTCGCGGCGCGCAGGCTGTGCGGCGCAACGCCGACGACGACCTGCTCCAACGAGCGAACGCCCTCGCGGCTTTTCTCAAGCAGGCGCCCGAAGCGCTCGACATCATTGATGAATCGCCGCTGCCCTTCGTTGGGAGCGGCGCCGCCGAGGGCCGAATGGGCATAGAAGACCGGCAGCAGTGTCAGGCCGATGCCGGTGTCTGCGGCGGCAGCCGAGATCCGCTCTGCCATCTCGGCGATATTGGCATAAGGCTGCCCGTCGCGGTCGTGATGCAGATAATGGAACTCGCCGACGCGCGAAAAGCCGGCCTCCAGCATTTCGACATAGAGCTGCGCCGCCACAGCCTCGACCTGGTCCGGCGTCATCGACAGCGCGAAGCGGTACATCACTTCGCGCCAGCTCCAGAAACTGTCGGCCGAAGGGCCGCGTAATTCGGCCAAACCCGCCATGCCGCGCTGGAAGGCGTGGCTGTGCAAATTGGGCATACCGGGCACAACGATGGCATGGCGTTCGTCACCAGCCCGAGCGGCAGCGCTGGCCTCGACCTTCGAGATGCGGCCATCCTCGAAGACGATCCTCACATTGCTTTGCCAGCCCTCGGGCAGAAGCGCCTGTTCCGCAAAGATTGCCGTCACCTGCGTCTCCAAATCTCGATGCGTGAGCGACGATATTGCTTGCGTCGCGTTTCAATATGTATATACATAATCGCCATCCTTTCAAATGGAAAAGATGATGGGTGGAGCAAACAACAGGAGCGGCCATCGGGTCTGGCGCAATGCGCGCCTGGCGACCATGGCCGAGGGTGCGGCCGGCCTCGGGATCGTCGAGAAAGGCGCGGTCGCCGCGCGCGACGGGCTTATTCTCTATGCCGGCCCCGAAACCGAGATGCCGGCTGCGGCCGGGCAGGGCGCCGAGACCGTCGATTGCGCTGGACGCTGGATCACCCCCGGCCTGATCGACTGTCACACGCATCTTGTCTATGCGGGAAACCGCGCCAATGAGTTCGAGATGCGGCTGGACGGCGCCACATATGAGGAAGTGGCACGCGCCGGCGGCGGCATCGTCTCCTCGGTCAAGTCGCTGCGCGCCGCAAGCGAGGACGAACTCGTCGCCCAGACGCTGCCGCGGCTCGACGCGCTGATCGCCGAAGGCGTCACCACCGTCGAGATCAAGTCCGGCTACGGCCTTGATGCCGATAATGAGAAGAAGTCGCTGCGCGCAGCCCGCCGTCTGGCCGGTGAGCGTCCGGTGACGATCCGCACGACATGTCTCGCCGCGCACGCGTTACCGCCGGAAGCCAAGGGCGACAAGGATGCCTTCATCGATCTCGTCTCCGGCACGATCCTGCCGCAAGTCGCCGCCGAAAAGCTCGCCGACGCGGTCGATGGGTTCTGCGAGGGCATCGCCTTCTCGCCGGAGCAAATGGCGCGCGTATTCGATAAGGCAAAGGCGCTCGGCCTGCCGGTAAAACTCCACGCCGACCAACTCTCCAACCTGCATGGCGCGGCGCTTGCCGCCCGCTATGGCGCGTTGTCCGCCGACCACCTCGAATACACGGACGAGGAGGGAGCCGCCGCGATGGCCAAGGCCGGCACCGTGGCGACGATCCTGCCCGGTGCCTACTACTTCATCCGTGAGACGAAGAAGCCGCCGGTCGATCTTTTTCGCCGCCACGGCGTGAAGATGGCTGTCGCCACCGACTCCAATCCCGGCACCTCGCCGCTCACCTCGCTGCTGCTCACCATGAACATGGCCGCGACGCTGTTCGGCGTGACCGTCGACGAATGCCTCGCCGGCGTCACTCGCGAGGCCGCGCGCGCGTTGGGCTTGCTTGAACAGACCGGCACGCTGGAAGCCGGCAAATCGGCCGATCTCGCCATCTGGGATATCGAGCGTCCGGCCGAACTCGTCTACCGCATGGGCTTCAACCCGCTCCATGCCCGAATCTGGAGAGGACAATGACGGAACTTACCCTGAAGCCCGGCAATGCCACGCTTGCCGACTGGCGCGCCATCTATCGCGGCGCCGTGCCGAAGCTTGACGCCGCCTGCCGGCCGAAGATCCGGGACAGCGCCGAGGCGGTGGCCCGCATCGTCGCCAAGGGCGAGCCGGTCTATGGCATCAACACCGGCTTCGGCAAGCTCGCCAGCGTCCGCATCCCGGCAAACGACCTCGAAACGCTCCAGCGCAACATCGTGCTGTCGCATGCCGCCGGCGTCGGCGAGCCGATGCCTGTCGCCGTGGTGCGGCTGATGATGGCGCTGAAGCTCGCCAGCCTGGCCCAGGGCGCATCCGGCGTGCGGCCTCAGACCATAGAATTGCTGGAAGCAATGCTCGCCAACGACGTCATTCCGGTGGTGCCGGCGCAAGGCTCGGTCGGCGCTTCCGGCGACCTCGCGCCGCTTTCGCATATGACCGCCGTCATGATCGGCGTCGGCGAATGCTTTACCCCGCATGGCCGGTTCCCGGCCAAGGTGGCCTTCGTCTCGCATGGACTGGAGGCGGTGACATTAGGCGCCAAGGAGGGTCTCGCGCTGCTCAACGGCACGCAGTTCTCCACCGCCTTCGCGCTCGCCGGCCTGTTCGAGGCCGAGGTTCTTTACCAGTCGGCGCTGGTCGCCGGCGCGCTGTCGACCGATGCCGCCAAGGGCTCCGACGCCCCCTTCGACCCGCGCATCCATCTGTTGCGCAAGCATCGTGGCCAGATCGAGACCGCGGACGCGCTGCGTAATCTCATGGCCGGCAGCGCCATTCGTGAATCGCACCGTGTCGGCGACGAGCGCGTACAGGATCCGTACTGCCTGCGCTGCCAGCCGCAGGTGATGGGCGCTGCGCTCGACGTGCTGCGCAAGGCCGCCGACACGCTCGAGACGGAAGCCAACGGCGTCACCGACAACCCGCTGATCTTCGCCGAGGACGACACCGCGCTTTCGGGCGGCAATTTCCACGCCGAGCCGGTGGCCTTCGCCGCCGACATGATTGCGCTTGCCGTCTGCGAGATCGGCTCGCTGTCGGAGCGTCGCATTGCCATGCTGGTCGACCCGGCATTGTCCGGCATGCCGGCCTTCCTCACGCCGAAGCCCGGTCTGAACTCCGGTTTCATGATCCCGCAGGTGACGGCGGCGGCCCTCGTTTCCGAAAACAAGCAGAAGGCCTACCCGGCGAGCGTCGATTCCATTCCGACGTCGGCCAACCAGGAAGATCATGTCTCGATGGCCGCCCACGGCGCGCGCCGGCTGCTCGGCATGATCGAGAATGCGACCGCCGTCATCGGCATCGAATTGTTGGCCGCCGCGCAAGGCTGCGATTTTCACGCGCCGCTTGCATCCAGCGAGGCGCTGGAGGCGGTGCGCAAATTGGTCCGGGCCGAAGTCCCGCATCTCGACAATGACCGCCATTTCCATCCCGACATGGAGAAGGCGATCGCCATGGTCCGCAGCGGGGCCGCGGCGAATGCGGCGGGTGCCGTGAAGCTGCCGGGGATCGCGGGAGCGGCATGATGGCCTCGCCAAGCTGGCTCACGGTCACCCGGGGCACCGCGCCGCTGCTGGTTTCGATCCCGCACACCGGCATCGACCTTGCAGGCCTCGACTCGCGCCTCGTCTCGACTTGGCTCGGGCGGCGCGACTGCGACTGGTGGATCGACAAGCTCTATGATTTCGCCGCCGACCTCGGCGCAACCGTCGTGCACACCGCCATCTCGCGTACCGTTATCGACGTCAACCGCGATCCGTCGGGCGTTTCGCTCTATCCCGGGCAGGCGACGACCACCCTTTGCCCGACAGACACGTTTGACGGCGATCCGCTCTACCGCATGGGTGAGGAGCCGAGCCCATCCGAGATCGACCAGCGCCGCAAGACCTATTTCGAGCCTTACCATGCCGCCCTACAGGCCGAGATCGACCGGCTGCGCGGCATACATGACAAGATCGTGCTCTATGACTGCCATTCGATCCGCTCGGTGCTGCCGCGCCTGTTCGGCGGCACGCTGCCGGTCTTCAACCTTGGCACCAATGACGGCAAGAGCACCGATCCCGTGCTGCAGGAAAAAGTGGCCGCCATCCTGGCCGCGACCGGCGAGACCTGGGTGGTCAACGGCCGCTTCAAGGGCGGCTGGATCACCAGAAGCTTCGGCCAGCCCGGGAACGGCGTGCATGCGCTGCAGATGGAGCTCTCCAACCGTGGCTACATGCGCGAGCCTGCGGAAAAAGGTTCGCCGGAAAATTGGCCGGTGCCTTACGACCCAAGCTATGCCGCGCCGATCCGCGCCACGCTGAAAACAATCCTCGAAACCGCCATTGACTGGGCCGGGCGCTGACCCGCGCCGCCCGCCTTGCTTGAAAGGGACAATGATGACCGATCCTCGTCACAACATACGTGAAGTGCGCGCCCCCCGCGGCGACAAGCTCAATGCTCGCTACTGGACGACGGAAGCGCCGCTGCGCATGCTGATGAACAACCTCGATCCCGAGGTCGCCGAGAACCCGAACGAGCTCGTCGTCTATGGCGGCATCGGTCGGGCGGCGCGCACCTGGAACGATTTCGACCGTATCGTCGCGTCGCTGAAGACGCTGGGCGAGGACGAGACGTTGCTGGTGCAGTCGGGCAAGCCGGTCGGCGTCTTCAAGACCCACGCCAATGCGCCGCGCGTGCTCATCGCCAACTCCAACATCGTGCCGCACTGGGCGACCTGGGAGAAGTTCAATGAGCTCGATAGGAAGGGCCTGATGATGTACGGCCAGATGACGGCCGGCTCCTGGATCTATATCGGCACGCAAGGCATCGTTCAGGGCACCTACGAGACTTTCGTGGAAGCCGGCCGCCAGCACTATAATGGCGACCTCAAGGGCAAATGGATCCTGACCGGCGGCCTCGGTGGCATGGGTGGCGCCCAGCCTCTGGCCGCCGTCATGGCCGGCGCTTCCTGCCTCGCGATTGAGTGCAACCCGGACTCGATCGATTTCCGCCTGCGCACCCGCTATGTCGACGAGAAGGCCGAGACGCTCGACGAAGCGATGGACATGATCAATCGCTGGACCAAGGCCGGCGAAGCAAAATCGGTCGGGCTTCTCGGCAACGCCGCCGAGATCGTGCCGGAGATGTTCAAACGCGGCATCCGCCCCGACATTCTCACCGACCAGACCTCGGCGCATGACCCGATCAACGGCTATCTGCCGAAGGGCTGGACGATGGCCGAGTGGCGCGAGAAGCGCATCTCGGATCCGAGGGCCGTCGAAAAGGCCGCCCGAGCATCGATGCGCGAGCATGTCGAGGCGATGGTGGCGTTCTGGAACGCCGGCGTGCCGACGCTCGACTACGGCAACAACATCCGCCAGGTCGCCAAGGACGAGGGTTTCGAGAACGCCTTCGCTTTCCCGGGCTTCGTGCCGGCCTATATCCGGCCGCTGTTCTGCCGCGGTATCGGTCCGTTCCGCTGGGCGGCGCTCTCGGGCGATCCGGAGGATATCTACAAAACCGACGCCAAGGTGCGCGAGCTGACCCCCGGTAATACGCATCTCCACAACTGGTTGGACATGGCGCGCGAGCGCATCTCGTTCCAGGGATTGCCGGCGCGCATCTGCTGGGTCGGTCTCGGTGATCGCCATCGCCTCGGCCTCGCTTTTAATGAGATGGTGGCCAAGGGCGAGCTCAAGGCGCCTGTCGTCATCGGCCGCGACCATCTCGATTCCGGCTCGGTCGCCTCGCCGAACCGCGAGACCGAAGCGATGAAGGACGGCTCCGACGCCGTTTCCGACTGGCCGCTGCTCAACGCGCTGCTCAACACCGCGTCGGGCGCGACCTGGGTGTCGCTGCACCATGGCGGCGGCGTCGGCATGGGCTTCTCGCAGCATGCCGGCATGGTCATCGTCGCCGACGGCACGGCTGACGCGGCAAAGCGCCTGGAGCGCGTGTTGTGGAACGATCCGGCGACCGGCGTCATGCGCCATGCCGATGCCGGCTACGACATCGCCATCCAGTGCGCCAAGGAGTACCAACTGAACCTGCCGGGCATCCTGGGCTAGAGCATGATGCCGAAAAGTGTGAAGCGGTTTTCGGACAACATCATGCTCCTCACCAAAAAGACAGAGCCGGATGATTTCAGGTCGAACCGACTTGAAGTCGTCCGGGTCTGAGCCAAATGCGCATCCTTCGTGCCGCCGATTACCGCGTCATGCCGTGGAAGAATGGCGGCGGCACGACGACCGAAATCGCCGTTTCGCCCCGCGGCGCCGGGCTCGAGGATTTCGACTGGCGCGTCTCGATGGCCCGGGTCGAGACGAGCGGCCCGTTCTCAAGTTTCGCAGGCATAGATCGAACACTGTCGGTGCTGGAAGGCGAGGGGATCATTCTCGACATTGCCGACCAGGCGCCGGCGCGGTTGACCATGGCCTCGGCGCCGCTCGCCTTTCCGGGCGACGTGCCGACTGGCGCGGCGCTGATCGGCGGCCCGATCACCGATCTCAACATCATGACCCGCCGTGGCCGCATGGCCCATGAGGTCGAGCGCCGGTCTTTCACCGCCGAGATTCGGATCGCGCCGCGCGCCGACACCAGCCTCGTTCTTGCCGTCGGCGCCGCCGCCACGCTCCTCACGCACGATGGGCCGAGCCTCGGACCGCTCGACACGCTGATCCTCGACCGCGACAGCCCGGATTTGCGGCTTCAGCCCAAGGGGCAGGGCCTGCTTTTCGTGATCGGGCTCCACCGCCTCGCCGCCAACCATTAACGGCTGTTGCCAAACATGATCGCGGCTTGGGCGAATTATCGCCCGGCCCCTTGCATGTACCACGAAAAAGCCCGAATCCTTGCCCTGATCCAACCGGGGGCGGAGAGCGAGGGGCGTTCGCCCACGAGCTGTCGAAAGGGCACGCCCCGGTTGTGGTGCGCAAAACAAACTTTCGGCCGATCAGTGATGCAACCAATTGCAATTGAACCGGTTTTAGGGCCATTGCCGTGGCGGTGACGCCGCATTGCGCCCCCGCTTACGGAATTTTCAATGAACATTCAGACCAATCCCAACAAGATCGAACAGACAAGCGCCGGCTTCCCGGCGGCGACGGACGCGCCGATACGCTCCAATTTCCTGCCTGAGGACCGGCTGCGTGGCTTGGGCGTCGCGCTCGCCAAGGGCGAGGTCAAGGAATTGTTCGGCCTCGCCCCGTTCGAGTTCCAGGCACGCATCCGCGATAGCGCCAAGAAAATTCTCGAAGTCTACCGCTCGACCAATGCGGCGCAGGCCAAGGGCGAGACCATCACGCCGGCCGCACAATGGCTGCTGGACAACAATTACCTCGTCGAGGAGACCATCTTCCAGGTCAAGCGCGACCTGCCGCGCCGCTTCTACCGGCAGTTGCCGACGCTCACGCTCGGCGACGGCACGGTGCTGCCACGCGCCTTCGTCGTGGCCTGGAGCTATGTCGAGCATTCCGACAGCTCCGTCTCGGCCAACATGTTCAAGGCGATCGTCGAGGGTTTCCAGTCGGTCGAGCCGATGAAGATCGGCGAGCTCTGGGCGCTGCCGTCGCTGCTGCGCTTCGTGCTCATCGAGAACCTGCGCCGCATCGCCGTGCGCGTCGAGCGCACCAGGCAGATGCGCCAGACCGCCAACGAGGTCGCCGACCGGGTTCTGGCGACCGACGACAATGCCGACCGCACCAGGATCCTATCGAACTACAGCGCGCATGCGCAGGACACCACCTTCGCCACCCAACTGCTCTACCGCCTGCGCGACGGATCGCAGAACGCCGGCCGCGCGCTGGAATGGCTGGAAGGCGAGCTCGAAAAGACCGGTTCCGATGCCGAGGAGATCATCATCTCCGAGCATCAGACGCTGTCCTCGGGCAATGTCACCACCGGCAACATCATTCGCGGTCTGCGCCTCATCAATGACGTCGACTGGACGGTCTGGTTCGAGGGCGTCAGCCGCATCGACACGCTGCTGCGCGACAAGACCGATTTCGCCAACCTCGATTTCTTCTCGCGCGACCAGTACCGCACCGCGATCGAACAGCTGGCGCGCCGCTCGCATCTCTCCGAGTACCGCGTCGCCGAAAAGGCGATCGAGCTTGCCGGCCACACACCCGGCCTCACCGATGCGTCCGGCGTGCCGGAAACAGCGGACCCCGCCGTGCACACCGATGTCGGCTTCTTCCTGGTCGGCCCGCGCCGGCAGGAGCTGGAAAGGGCGATCGGCTACCGGCCGCCTTTCTATGTGACCTTCAAACGAGGCTTTGCCAGCGCCGGCTGGCTGGGCATCGTCGTGCCGGTTTTCCTGTTGACGGCGCTGCTGCTGGTGCTGTCGGGCAAAGCGCTCGTCAATCTCGGCCTGTCGGTGGAATCGATCACGCTGATGCTGGCGCTGTTCGCCGTTCCAGCCAGCGAAGGCGCGCTGGCCTTCTTCAACACCGTGGTAGCGCTGTTCCTGAAGCCGACCAGGCTTGTCGGCTACGATTACAACAAGCACGGCATCCCGGCCGAATCGCGCACCTTGGTCGTGGTGCCTTCGCTGATCGGCTCGCGCGACGACGTCGAGGAAAACATCCGCAACATCGAGGTGCACCACCTCGCCAACACGGCGGACGAGATCCGTTTCGCGCTGTTGTCCGACTGGCCGGATTCCAAGACCGAGATCGACGTCGCCGACATCGAGATCCTGCAATATGCCCGCGACGAGATCGCCAGGCTCAATGCCCGCTATCCGTCCGAAGGTTCGCCGCGCTTCTACCTCTTGCATCGCCGCCGGCTCTATAACCAGGCTCAGGGCTGCTGGATGGGCTGGGAGCGCAAGCGCGGCAAGCTGCATGAGCTGAACCTTCTTTTGCGCGGCGACAGCGACACTACCTTCCTGCCGCTCGATGTGCCGCTGCCGGAAAACGTCGTCTATGTGATGACGCTCGACGCCGACACGCGCACCACGCGCGACGCGGTTTCGGACCTGGTCGGCAAGCTCGCCCATCCGCTGAACCGCCCGCATTTCGATCCGGTCAAGCGTATCGTCACCGCCGGCTACACCATCCTGCAGCCGCGCATCACCGCTTCGCTCACCAGCGGCGACGACGCCTCCTTCTTCCAGCGCGTCTTCTCGGCCAATCGCGGCCTCGACCCCTATGTCTTCGCAGTCTCCGACCTCTACCAGGACGTCTTCGGCGACGGCTCCTTCACCGGCAAGGGCCTTTACCATGTCGACGCTTTTGAGGCGGCGCTGAAGAACCGCATCGACGAAAACACCATCCTCAGCCACGATCTGCTCGAAGGCGCGCTGGCACGCGCCGCGCTGGTCACCGACGTCGAGCTGGTCGAAGACTATCCGACCCGCTACTCGGTCGACGCCTCGCGCCACCACCGCTGGGCGCGCGGCGACTGGCAGCTGCTCGGCTATATCTTCGATCCGCGCTCCGGCGTGCCTGCGCTGTCGCGCTGGAAGATGGTCGACAATCTGCGCCGCTCGGTCACCCCGATCTTCTGGGTCATGGCCTGCGTCGCCGGCTGGACGCTGCTGCCCTTCACCCAAGCCGCGCAGTGGCAGGCTCTTATGATCCTCAGCCTGTTCATGGCGCCGACCTTCGACATCGTGAACGGCATCCTGCCGAAGAGCGGCGATCAGACGCCGCGCGGCCATTTCTCCGCCTTGGCCCGCGATACCGTGTTCGGCACCGCGCTCGTGGCGTTAAAAGTGCTTTTGATGGCGCATCTCGCCTGGATGATGGGCGATGCCATCATCCGCACCATCTATCGGCTCTTCGTCAGCCGGCAAAATCTTTTGGAATGGCGTACCGCCTCGCAAGCCGCCAAGGGCGGCAACGATCTCGGCGCCTATTACGGCATGATGTACGGCGCGGTGATCATCGGCGTCGTTGGCCTGGCGATTCCGGTGCTGGCCGATTCCACCGGCGCCTTCGTCGCCTTCTTCTTCGCCATCTTCTGGATCGCTTCGCCCGCCGTCGCCTGCTGGATCAGCCGCTCGGCCGAGACCGAGGACAGGCTGCGCATCTCGACCGCCGACATCCACGCGCTGCGCACCTTCGCGCGCCGCACCTGGCACTATTTCGAGACCTTCGTGACGGCCGAGCAGCATCACCTGCCGCCGGATAATTTCCAGGAAAGCCCGGCGCCGGTTGTGGCGCCGCGCACCTCGCCGACCAATATCGGCGTCTATCTGCTCTCGGTTGTATCGGCGCGCGATTTCGGCTGGATCAGCCTGTCGGACGCCATCACCCGCATCGACGCCACGATGACGACCATCGAGAACATGCCGCGCGATCGCGGCCATCTCTATAACTGGTATGACACCACGACACTGAAGCCGCTCTATCCGCTCTACATCTCGGCGGTCGACAGCGGCAATCTCGCTGGACATCTCGTCGCGGTGGCGGCGTCCTGCGCCGAATGGGCCGAAGCGCCATCCGTGCATCTGCAAGGCGATTTCGAAGGCATCATCGACACCGTCACCATCCTCGACGAGAGCCTGGACGAGCTGCCGGACGACCGCCGGCAACTGCGGCCGCTGCGCCAGCGCCTTGCCGACCGTCTCGACGGCATGCGTCGCGCGGTGGCGACCATCAAGGCGCAGCCCGAGATGGCGTCGATCCGCACCATCAACCTTGCGGTACTGGCGGGCGAAATCCGCAAGCTCGCCACCGCCATCCACACCGAGGCGGCATCGCCGAAGAGCGATGTCATCGCCGATTGGGCGGCCAGGCTGGAAGCGACCTGCGAGGCGCATGTGCACGACTCGCACAATGACGATAGCGCGGTCGCCGCTCTGCGCGCCAAGCTGCTCGCCTTGCGCGAGCGCTGTCGCCGCTACGCCTTCGAGATGGATTTCTCCTTCCTGATGCGGCAGGAGCGCAAGCTGCTCTCGATCGGTTACCGCGTCGAGGAGCGCCAGCTCGACGAGAGCTGCTACGACCTGCTTGCTTCCGAGGCACGGCTCACCAGCCTGTTCGCCATCGCCAAGGGCGACCTGCCGACCGAGCACTGGTTCCGTCTGGGACGGCCAATCGTCGAGATCGGCTTCCAAGGGGCGCTGATGTCCTGGTCGGGCTCGATGTTCGAGTATCTGATGCCGCCGCTGGTGATGAAGGAGCCGCAGGGCTCGATCCTCAACCAGACCAGCAAGCTCATCATCAAGCGCCAGATCCAGTATGCGCGTTCCAAGAACGTGCCCTGGGGCATTTCGGAAGCGGCCTACAACGCCCGCGACCGCGAGCTCACCTATCAGTACACCAATTTCGGCGTGCCCGGGCTCGGCCTGAAGCGCGGCCTTGGCCAGAACACCGTGATCGCGCCCTATGCGACGATCCTGGCCGCGCAGTTCAATCCGCGCGAGGCGGTGCAGAACCTGCAGCGGCTGCGTTCGATCGGCGCGCTCGGCCGCCACGGCTTCTACGACGCGGTCGATTTCACGCCGCAACGCGTGCCCGAAGGCACCGACCACGCTGTGGTGCAGAACTATATGGCGCACCATTCCGGCATGACGATCGCGGCGGTAGCCGACGCTATTTTCGAGGGCCGGCTGCGCGAGCGTTTCCACAGCGACCCGGTGATCGAATCGGCCGAGCTTCTGCTGCAGGAGAAGGCGCCGCGCGACATTCCGACGGCGACTGTCAGGACGGAAGCCGACGAGCGCTCCAAGGACGAGACCGAGGCCGAGAGCCCGGACAGCCGTGTCGTGCTCGATCCGATCAAGGCGCTGCGGGCGACCAACGTCATGTCCAACGGCCGCTATTCGGTCATGGTCACCGCCACCGGGTCCGGCTACAGCCGCTTCGGCGAGCTTGCCGTCACCCGCTGGCAGCCGGATCCGAGCGAGGATCGCCTCGGCTCCTATATCTTCCTGCGCGACGCGGCGACCGGCGACTGGTGGTCCGCCACCGCGGAGCCGAAGCGCGCCGAGGGCGAGCGCGCCCAGACGCTGTTTGGCGACGACAAGGCGAGCTTCACCAAGACGGTGGGTTCGCTGCGTTCGGAAGTCGAATGCATCGTCATTTCAGAAGGAAATGGCGAAGGCCGCCGCATCACGCTCTACAATGACGGCGCCACCGACCGGCACATCGAAGTGACTTCCTTCGCCGAGCTGGTGCTCGGCAACGAGACTTCGGACAACGCGCATCCGGCGTTCTCCAAGATGTTCGTCGAGACCGAGATCGCGCCTAACAACAGCGCGATCTTCGCCACAAGGCGCAAGCGCGACAACAACGATCCCGACCTCACCATGGTGCATTTCGTCACCGACCCGTCCGGCCCGTCGCGCGATGCCGAGGCCGAGACCGACCGGCGCGCCTTCATCGGCCGTGGCCGCACCATCGCCGATGCCGTCGCCTTCGACCCCGGCGTCAGGCTTTCGGGCAGCCAGGGCTTCACCCTCGACCCGGTAGCGGCGCTGCGCCGCCAGGTGCGCGTTCCGGCCAACAAGAAGATATCGCTGACCTTCTGGACCGCCGTCGGCGCCAATCGCGGCGAGCTCGACGAGGCGATCGCCCGTCTCGACCACCAGGAGAGCTTCGCCCGCCAGGCCATGCTTGCCTGGACGCGCAGCCAGGTGCAGACGCGCCATCTGGGGCTCAGCCTCACCGACGCCGCCAATGTGCAGAAGCTGGCGCGCTATTTGATCTATCCCGATCCGTTCCTGCGCCTGCCGGCGGAATCCATAGCGTCGGGCCTCGGCCGCCAGTCGAGCCTGTGGCCGACCAGCATCTCCGGCGATTTCCCGATCTTCCTCGTGCGCATCGGCGACGTCGCCGATCTCGAGATCGTCGCCCAGGCGCTCCGCTTCCAGGAATATATGCGGGCGCGGGGCATGATGATCGACTTCGTCGTCGTCAACGAGCAGGCCTCGTCCTATGTGCAGGACCTGCAGCGCGCGGTGGAGACGCTGTGCGAGAACAGCCGCCTGCGCGGCCGCGAGCTCGGACCCCGCCAGCATATCTTCGCGGTGCGTCGCGACCTGATGGACGAGCCGACCTACAAGACCTTGCTGTCTGTGGCGCGGGTCGTGCTGCACACCCGCAACGGCACGATCTTCGATCAGCTCGAACGTGCCGAGACGGCGGCGCTCCAGGCCCGCGACGCCTTGATGCAGGCCGAGGGCGGCACACCGCGCGAACCCGTTCCACCGCTGCCCTTGCCGGTGCCGGCAAGCCGGGACGGAGCCGATATCGCCGCCGACGGCAGCGGTCTCAGCCTCTGGAACGGCTTTGGCGGCTTCGACCGCGACGGCCGCCACTATGTGACGCGGCTGACCGGGCGGCGTTCGACGCCGCAGCCCTGGATCAACGTGATCTCCAACGCCTCCTTCGGCTTCCACGTCTCGGCCGAAGGCGCCGGTTTCACCTGGAGCCGCAACAGCCGCGACTACCAGCTGACGCCGTGGTCGAACGACCCGGTGTCGAACCGGCCAGGAGAAGGCTTCTATATTTTCGACCAATTGAGCGGCAAGGCCTTCTCGCCGATGGCCGCGACGGTTCGCGATCCGTCGATGACCTATGAGACCTGGCACGGCCAGGGCTTCTCGACCTTCCGCTCCAGGCGCGGTTCGCTGTCGATGGACCTGACGCAGGTGGTCGATCCTAGCGATCCTGTGAAGATCACCCGGCTGCGCATCCAGAATGCCGGCCCGGCACCGGCGCGGCTGCGCATTTACGCCTATGCCGAATGGGTGCTGGGCGGCCATCGCTCGCGCACGGCGGCGACCATCGTGCCGTCGCGCGACGCCGCCACCGGCGCTATGCTGGCGCAGAATCCCTATGGCCTCGACTTCGGCGAGCGTGTCGCCTTCCTGGCAGCCAGCCATCCTGTCCATTCGGTAACCGCCGACCGCAGCGAGTTCATCGGCAGGCACGGCACGACCGAATATCCGCAGGCCGTGCTTGGCGGGCTTGCGCTTTCCGGCCGCATCGAGGCGGGTGACGATCCCTGCGCTGTCGTCGCCAGCGACATCGACATTCCCGCCGGCGGCGACGTGACACTGTCCTGGCTGCTTGGCGACGCTGCCACGCCCGCCGAGGCGAGCGCGCTGGTGCAGACCCATCGCGGCAAGGATTTCGATCAGCGCCTGGCCGATAACGAGCGCGTCTGGCGCGGCTTCCTCGACACTATCCAGGTCGAGACGCCCGACGAAGCGATGAACGCCATGGTCAACCATTGGCTGCCTTATCAGAGCCTGGCCTGCCGCATCCGCGCGCGCTCGGCCTTTTACCAGGCGAGCGGCGCGTTCGGCTTCCGCGACCAGTTGCAGGACACGCTCTCGCTTTTGGCGCATGACTCGAAGCTGGCGCGCGACCAGATCCTCAACGCGGCGCGCCGGCAATTCCCGGAAGGCGACGTGCAGCATTGGTGGCTGCCGCGCACCGATGCCGGGGTGCGCACGATGATCTCGGACGACGTAGTCTGGCTGGCGCATGCGACGGCCCGCTACATCGAGGTGACGGGCGATGCCGGTATCCTCAAGGAGCAGTTGCCCTTCATCGACGGGCAGCAACTCGGCGAGGGTGAGCACGACGCCTTCTTCACGCCGGAGATCACCAAGAACACCGCGCCGCTCTATGAACATTGCGCGCGGGCGCTCGATCTCGCGATCAAGCGCAGCAGCCCCGCCGGCCTGCCGCTCATCCTTGGCGGCGACTGGAACGACGGCATGAACCGTGTCGGCGAGGGCGGCAAGGGCGAGAGCGTGTGGCTGGGCTGGTTCCTGTTGAAGACGCTCACCGACTTCGCGCCTGTCGCCAAAGGGCAGGGCGACACCAAGCGGGCACAGGCCTGGACCAAGCACGCGGACGCGCTGAAGCGGGCCCTGGAAAGCACCGCCTGGGACGGCCAGTGGTACCGGCGCGGCAGCTTCGACGACGGCACGCCGCTCGGCTCGCATAATTCGGACGAGTGCAGGATCGATTCCATCGCCCAGTCCTGGAGCGTGCTGTCGGGCGAGGGCGATCCTGCCCGTTCGACGACGGCTATGGAACAGGCGACCAAGATGCTGGTCGATGACAAGCTCAAGATCGTCAAGCTGTTCACGCCGCCCTTCTCGAAAAGCGACAAGGATCCCGGCTATATCAAGAGCTATCCGCCGGGGGTGCGCGAGAATGGCGGCCAATACACCCATGCCGCGACCTGGTTCGTCATCGCGCTGGCCGAAATGGGCCGCACCGACGAGGCTTATCGCTGCTTCTCGATGCTGAACCCGCTCAACCACGCTTCGGACGAGGCGGCGGCCGAGCACTATCGCGTGGAACCCTATGTCGTGGCCGCCGACATCTATGCCGGCGAAGGCAAGGGCGGCCGCGGCGGCTGGACCTGGTACACGGGCTCGGCCGGCTGGCTTTACCGCGCCGCGGTGGAGGGCATTCTCGGCATCGAGCGGCGCGGCAAGGAGATCACGTTTAGGCCGAAGCTGCCCGGGCACTGGGACGGCTACGCCGCGACGCTCAAGATGTTCGACGGCGAGATCAAGCTTTGTGTTATCCGCGACAAAAAGACCAAGTCGATCTCGCTAGAAGTCGATGGTTCGAAGAAAAAATCGGCCTCTTTCGAGCCGAAAGCCGGCGACAAGACCGAGGTCGTCGTCAGGATACCTGCGTAAAATCAAAGGTTTGGTTCGCCGGTCGCGCATCTTTCGGGGTGCGCGGCCGACGCCCTTTTTACTTGGCGCGGCCTCTCGCGCCCGATCGCGCGCCTTCCTTTAGGGCAGCCTAAGCAAGCAGCTTGTGATTAAAAATGTGGCAGCGCGAGGCAGGTGCCATTATTTTGCCGCAAGCCTGACATTTCACCTTTTATCTCAAACCGTTAGGTGATCACGTCAGATTTCGTACCGTCGTCATCTTTTGTTCGCTAAATGGGAACGGAAGCGATAGACGACGCATTGTTTCGCGACACGTTAACCGATACGTGTCAGAAAATGGTGCGGTGCACAATTCGGGCATTGAGCACAGACAAGAGTTTGGCGGAGTAGCTGAAGTGTCACTTCTGCAGATCTACTTTAGAGCGCTGGGTTATCTGGCGTCCGACAAGAAGCGCGTTGCGCTGATTTGCGGCGCCAACGTCGCGCTCGCGGCGATCGCGATCCTTGAGCCCATCCTGCTGGGCCGGGTGATCGGTGCCATCTCCGAAAAAGGCGCGGTGTTTTCGACGCTCGCCGTCTGGGCCGCTCTTGGTGCCTTCAACGTCGTCGCCTTCGTGCTGGTGGCGCGCGGCGCCGACCGCTTCGCCCATGCCCGCCGCTCCGAAGTGCTGTGCCAGTCCTTCGAGCGCGTCATCACCATGCCGCTTGCCTGGCACCATCAGCGCGGCACATCCAATTCCCTTCACACGCTGCTGCGCGCGGTCGAGACCCTGTTCAGCCTGTGGCTCGAATTCATGCGCGTGCATCTCTCGACGGCCATCGCGCTGGTGCTGCTGGTTCCGACCGCGCTGTCCATGGACATCCGCATGTCCGTCGTGCTGCTTGGCCTTGGCGTGCTTTACGTTGGCATTGGACGCATCGTCATGCGCCGCACCAAGTCGGGGCAGACTGCCGTCGAACGCCACTACCACACCGTGTTTGCCCACGTGACCGACAGCGTCAGTAACGTTGCCGTGCTGCAGAGCTACAACCGCATCGCCCACGAGACCGCGACGCTGAAGCGCTATGTGAAGGATCTGCTCGACGCCCAGAACCCGGTGCTCGACTGGTGGGCGATCGCCAATGCGCTGAACCGTCTGTCGTCGACCATCTCGATGATGATCGTGCTCTCGATCGGCGCTTATCTCGTCACCCGTGGCCAGCTCCGCGTCGGCGATGTCGTTGCCTTCACCGGCTTTGCCGGAATGCTGATCGCCCGTCTCGACCAGATGTCGGCCTTCACCACCCAGATTTCCGAGGCTCGTGCCAAGCTCGAGGAGTTCTATCGCCTCGAGGATTCGGCTGCCGAGACCGCCGAGCCCGACGGATTGCGCGAGTTGACCAACGTCACCGGCCACGTTCGCTTCGAGGATGTCAGCTTCGAGTTCGCCAATTCGGGCCACGGCATCGAGGACGTCTCCTTCGAGGTCCAGGCCGGCCAGACGGTCGCCATCGTCGGCCCGACCGGCGCCGGCAAGACGACCCTCATCAATCTCTTGCAGCGCGTCTTCACGCCTGCCAGCGGCCGCATCCTGATTGACGGCATCGACACCCGCACGGTGACCCGCAAGTCGCTGCGCCATTCGATCGCCACCGTCTTCCAGGACGCCGGCCTGCTCAACCGCTCGATCGAGGACAACATCCGTGTCGGCCGCGCCGATGCGAGCAATGACGAGGTTCACGCCGCCGCCAATGCCGCCGCCGCCCAGGACTTCATCCTGGCCAAGAGCGGCGGCTACGACACCGTCGTCGGCGAGCGCGGCGGCCAGCTCTCGGGCGGCGAGCGCCAGCGTATCGCCATCGCCCGCGCCGTGCTCAAGGATGCGCCGATCCTGGTGCTCGACGAGGCGACCAGCGCGCTCGACGTCGAAACCGAGGATCGCGTCAAGGAGGCCATCGACGAGCTGCGCCGCAACCGCACGACCTTCATCATCGCCCACCGCCTGACCACGGTCCGCGACGCCGACCTCGTCGTCTTCATGGACAAGGGCAGGGTGGTCGAGATGGGCGGCTTCACCGAGCTGTCGCTGCGCAACGGCCGCTTCGCCGCCCTGCTGCGCGCCGGCGGCCTGCTCAACGACGAGGAAGTCCGCCGCCTCAGCCGTCCGGTGACGGAAGCGGCGTAAGGCAGAACGCTTCTCCCTTCTCCCCTTGTGGGAGAAGGTGGATCGGCGCGATAGCGCCGAGACGGATGAGGGGTGTTCCAGCGGAGTGAGACGCTGGCTTTTCTGGAACACCCCTCATCCGTCGCCTTCGGCGACACCTTCTCCCACAAGGGGAGAAGGGAAAGCGCGACACTCCCCCGATTGCCCCAGGCCAATCTCCGGTCTATTTAGGTTGGCATGAGCGACACCACCTCACGCTTGAGCGCCTGGGCCGATCTCGCCAATCCGACGCGCTTCGTCGGGTTGGCGGACAAAGTCATTCCATGGCTGGCGGCGGTCACGGCGATTCTGCTCGCCGTCGGCCTCTACATGAGCTTCACCGCGCCGGAGGATTTCCAGCAGGGCATCACCGTGCGCATCATGTATATTCACGTGCCTTTCGCCTGGCTCGCCATGATGTGCTACACGATCATGGCGATCTCGGCGCTGGGCACGCTGGTCTGGCGTCATCCGCTGGCCGATGTGGCACTGAAAGCGGCGGCCCCGATCGGCGCCACCTTCACCGCGCTGGCGCTCATCACCGGCTCCATCTGGGGTAAGCCGATGTGGGGCACCTGGTGGGTATGGGACGCGCGGCTGACCTCGGTCTTCGTGCTTTTCCTGATGTATCTCGGCATCATAGCGCTGACCCGCGCGCTGGATGATGCCGGCCGCGCGGCCTGGGCCGCCGCCATCATCACGCTGGTCGGCTTCATCAACATCCCAATCATCAAATTCTCGGTCGACTGGTGGAACACGCTGCACCAGCCGGCCTCGGTCTTCCGCCTCGGCGGCCCGACCATCGACCCCTCGATGCTGTGGCCGCTCGCCGCGATGGCGCTCGGCTTCACAGTGCTGTTCTTCGCGCTGCACCTGATGGCCATGCGCACGGAGATTTTCAGGCGCCGCGTGACCGCGATGCGCAGAGTTGCCGCGCGGCAGGCGGAGCGGGCCTGACCTTCTCCCCTTGTGGGAGAAGGTGGATCGGCGCGCAGCGCCGAGACGGATGAGGGGTGTTCCAGGGAACGCCAACGCCTCACTCTGCTGGAGCACCCCTCATCCGTCCGAGCTTCGCTCGGCCACCTTCTCCCACAAGGGGAGAAGGGGAAGCCCGCTGCTCACCCCATCCGTCCCCTTGCCGCTACCGGCAGCGTTTCCAGCACCTTGTCGCCGTCGATCAGATGCACCTGGTCGAACAAATTCGTCACCACGCAGCAATGATCGGGAACGACGCGCACGCGTTCGCCGATGCGCAAGGCGCCGCCCGATAGCGTGACGGTGCCGTGCTCTTCGCTCAAGCCCGTGACGCGGGCGCCCGGCACGCCGAGCAGCTCGCCGAAGTCAGGCAGGCCGAGCGTGTCGGAGGACAGCGCCTTGCTGCCGCTATCGACGATGGCGCGCGTCGCCGTCGGATGGCTGACCACGGTTGCCAGCACGGTCAGCGCGCAGTCGTCGAGCGTGCCGACGCCTTTGGCGACCTGGTAGCGGTCGAGATAGATGTAGGTGCCGGGCCGGTATTCGGTGACCACGCTGTCCTCGCCGGAGCGCCACATGTCCGGCGTGCCGCCGCTGGAGATGCGGGCACATTCAAGCCCGGCCGCTGTTAGCGTAGAGCGTGCATTGCTCAGCCATGCCTCCGTCTCGGCGGCGCGCCCCGCCGCCGGATAGGTCATCAGCCCACCGAAGGCGAGGCCCTTGGCCTGGTCGATCACTTTCGCCAGCGCCAGCGCTTCGTCGGCGCTCTGCACGCCGCAGCGGCCCATGCCGGTGTCGCACTCGACCAGAACGGACAACGGATGGCCGGCGTCGGTGAAAGTGGCGGCAAGACCTTCAAGCGTCTCATGGCTGTCCGCCGTCACCGATAGCGTCACGCGCCCATGCAGCGCCTTCAGCCGCTCCAGCTTGGCGCGACCAAGGATGTTGTAAGGGAGAAAAATGTCGGTCAGCCCGGCATCAGCCATCACCTCGGCCTCGCCGATCTTCTGGCAGGTGATGCCGACGGCGCCCGCCTCCACCTGCTTCTTCGCCCAGTAAGGCAGCTTGTGCGTCTTGATATGCGGGCGGAGCTTCAGCCCGTGAGCATCCGCATGGGCCTGCGCTTTCTTGATGTTCGCCTCGGCGCGGGCAGCATCGATGAGGATCGCCGGTGTGTCGAGATCGGCTATGCTTGCCATGAGATCACCCGTCCGAGCATGTCTTCCGCGCGGCGATCCGCTGTGGGACAAAGACATTGCGTTAAAACAAATCAGTTGGGTTATGGCCCCGAACGAAGCCCATGTCACGGGGCCAGATCCGCCGGTTTGCGTCGACAGAGGACCGGCATTGGGCTATTCGGAAGGACGGATTTCAGCAGGCGGCGGCCGGAAGGAAGAGAACCCATGAAGCGCTCCAAGATCAACGACATCATCCGCGAAGCCGACGCCTTCATCCGCTCCTTCGGCTATATCATGCCGCCCTTCGCCTATTGGTCGCCGGAAGAGATGAAGGCGCATAAGGGCGACTCCCCGGCCATCTTCACCTCCCGTCTCGGCTGGGACATCACCGACTACGGCCAGGAGAAGTTCGACGAGCTCGGCCTGTTCCTGTTCACAGTGCGCAACGGTCGTTACGAGGACATGAAGCTCGGCATGGGCATGCTTTATGCCGAGAAGATCATGATCTCGCGCAAGGACCAGCTCTCGCCCATGCACCGCCACAACATCAAGGCCGAGGACATCATCAACCGAGGCGGCGGCAAGCTGGTGCTGGAATTGTTCATGCACGACCGCGACGGCGGCATCGACCCCAAGGCCGAAGTCTCGGTGCCGGTCGACGGCACCATGACCAGACTGCCGGCAGGCGGGCTGCTGAAGCTCGATCCGGGCCAGAGCGTGACGCTGCTGCCCGGCGTCTGGCACGCCTTCTGGGCCGAGGGCAAGGATGTGCTGATCGGCGAGGTCTCGACGGTCAATGACGACCTCACCGACAATGTCTTCCGCGATCCGATCGGCCGCTTCTCCAACATCGACGAGGACGTCGCCCCGCTGCATCTTTTGGTGTCGGATTACGAGAAATGGGTGGGGTAGGCTAGGGACGCTCCGCTAGCGCGCGTACTTATCCGCCTTGCGGTTCCCCAGCAGCAGCTTGCGCTCCAGATGCGCGCGCAGCTCGCCGTAATAGGCGGTGAGAAAAGCCTTTGAATCGATCGGCTCGACCCGGGCGCCGATCTTGCGGGCGATGGTCTCCGCCACAGCTTTCAGCGCGGAATAATCGTCGCGGCGCAACACTTCCTCGAGCTTCTGCAGTTCGGCGATGCCATAGGTGTCGAGCTGCGCGGGGCTGAACTGGAAGCCGGCCGGGACCGGATTCTTGCGCTGCGAAAGGTCTTCGATCAGCGCCACTTTCGGCGCCTCGACCACCCAGGTGCCGGCGAGCAGGTCGCCGATCCTCAGCCGGTCGCGGTTGAACAGCGGAAACAGCGAAAACAGCAACGCCCAGACAAGACCGAAGATGGTCGACAGCGTGTCGGCGACATCGGCGCTGGCGCGCGCAGCCAGAATCGACAACGGCAGAAAAACTTCGATCTCGCGCATCAGATTGCGCGCGATGACCTGGTCGATGGTGAGGCCGGCGCCGCTGCGTGACGCGACCCTCACGCCAACCATGCGCTTGCCCGGCGTGGCTGCCCGCCGGCCCGCCTCGAAGGCGATGAAATAGACGTTGCGCAGGAAAAAGATGAAGATGATCCAGACGATGAACAGCGGCTCCGCATCCTGGATACCAAGCCCTGCAAGGCCGAAGATCATCACCAGCGAGATGACCACGGCCGCGACGACGATGATCACCACGTCGAGCAGGAATCCGGAAGCGCGGGTGCCAGCATCCGCCAGCTTGACCCGCAGGTCCACGCCTTCGGGTGTCACCAGCGGACGTATCAGCGCGGCAGGGTTCTTTGCCTTGGCTGTCCTAGCGGTCGCCATGCCGCACCATCCGCAACAGGTAGAAATATGAAATCCAGAGCGCCAGCATGCCGCCGCCGATCGAATAGCGGGCGAGGTCGCTGGTGATCGTCTGCCGGCCGATGCCTTCCAACAGTCCGGCAAAAAGCAGCATCACCGTGACGCCGATCATGGCGGTCGCCGCCACGCGCCCGGCTCGCGCCGCGGCCGCCATGCGGGTCAGTTCGCCGGGAAAGGCGATGCTGGTGCCGATGCGCATGCCGGCAGCTCCCGCGATGGCGATGGCGAACAGCTCCGTCGTGCCGTGGATCGAAAGCCAGCCGCCGAGCTCGAAACCCAGGCCCTTGGCGGCATAGATCTGGAAAATGGCACCGAGCATGCAGCCATTCATCAGGATGATCAGCACGCTCGGCACGGCGAAGGCGAAGCCCAGCGCGAAGGCCAGGATTGAGACCTGCGTGTTGTGGGTGAAGAGATAGGCCGCGAAGCCCGACAGGAAATGATCGCCGCCGCCGTAAAGCACGCTGCGCAGCGTCTCGGCCGACGAATCCGGGTTGCGCCCGCCCGCCAGGCTCGGCGCGATGATGGCGTCGTACCAGCGCTTGTCCGAAGCGACCAGCCAATAGCCGGCAATGGCACCGATGACGGTGAGCCCGACCGATGTCCATACTTCGCGCCAAAGGTCGCGGATCGCCGCCGGCCAGTCGTGCAGGAAGAAATCGCCGATGCGGGTTCTCAAGCTCCGCCGGGCGCCATAGAGATAAAAATAGCCGCGCAGGCACAGCGCCTCGAGATAGGCGATCAACGCGCTGTCGAGCAAGGTCGCGCGCGCCACCGAAAGCGACGACAGCGCCGAACGGTAGAGGAGCGGCAACGACAGTAATTCGTCTTCTGAGAGCGCGCGCGGCGCGCGCTTCTCGACGCGCGCGAGCAGCGCCTCGAAGGCTTTCCAGTCGGCCTCGCGCTCCTGGCGGAAGCTTGCCAGCGACTGGCGCACGGAATCGGTGCCGGCCGACGGCGTCATAAGAGGTTCTCCTCCTTGAGCTGGATATAGCGCTCGACCAGCGCCGGACCGAGCCGCTGGTGGTCGGCCTCGATGACATGCGCGCCAAGCAGCCTGAGCCTGCCGATCACCACCTGCCGCTGCCGCAAGAGGTCGCCGGCGGTGACGGAACGGGCGACATCTTCGGGTGCAACCGGCGCCATGTCGGCCAGCGTTTCAAGCTCCACATCCTTCATCAGCATGAACAGCACCAGATGCCGCTCGGTCAGCCGGCCCACGGTGCGCAGCATCAGTTCGGCACTGATCGGATCGACGAAATCGGTAAAGACGATGACCAGCGAGCGCCGGTCGAGCTTCGCCGACAGCGTGGTCAGCGCCAGGGTGAAGTTGGTCTCCTCGGTCGAATAGTCGATCTCGGCGGCGCGCTTCTGGATCATGGTGAAGCTCGGCGAGCCGCGCACCGCGCCGCTCGACACGCGCGGCCTGGCGTCGAAGGAAAACAGGCTGACGAGGTCGCCGCCCTTGAGCGCGATGAACGCCGACAGAAGCGCCGCCGTCACCGCGCGGTCGACCTTCGGCACCCCGTCGACCGGCTCGCACATCAGCCGGCCGCTATCGATGGCCAGAACGATGTTGTTGTTCTCCTCGATCCGGAACTCGCGCGCCAGAAGCTTGCCGTGCCGGGCGCTGCGCTTCCAGTCGATCATGCGCCGCCCCATGCCGGGCTGGTAATCCTTCAGCGCTTCGAACTCGCGGCCCTGGCCGGCACGCTTCTGCGTATGGCCGTCGGCAAGGGCGGAACGCTGCAAGAGCGTGATCGCTTCGTCGCGCGCGCTGTTGACATTGGGCAGCACCGCGACCTTGCGGTCGACCGGCAACACAACCTGGTTCCAGATCAGTCCGAACGGACCCTGCCAGCGCAGCCAGAGACGGTCGAAGCCGGCGATGCCGCGGCGGATGGCCTCGAATTCGAGATCGAGCGTGCCGCCATTGGCCGGCAGCGCGCCGCCGGTGCCGGCCAATGGCTGGACCCGCTGGTCGTGCCCGACACGCGCCTGCAGGCGGCGCAGCCTTGCGCCGGCACCGTCCGCCACGTGCAGCGTGAAGCGCCCGCCGACGCCGACCTGCGGCGGCGCCGTCAGCGTGGCGTTGAGCGAGGCGCGACCCCTGCCTGCGGCTGCGTCCACCGCCAGGAATGCAAGCAGCAGGCAGATCCACAACAGGCCGAGATACCAGACATGCGGCAATGCGAGCGCGATCAGGAAGGCGGGGATCGCCCCCGCCGCAGCTGCCCAGACCGCTCGGCCGCTCGGATAGATCAACGCGGCGCTTCCGTATTGTCGACGAGGTCTGAGACGATCTGCTCGACCAGCCGCCCGTCGATCTGCGCGGCCGGCGAGAGAACGACACGGTGACGCAGCGCCGGTACTGCCAGCGCCTTGACGTCGTCGGGGATGACATAGTTGCGGCCGTCGAGCGTCGCCCGGGCGCGCGCGGCTCTCGCCAGCATGGCGCCCGCGCGTGGACTCGCTCCCACTTCCAGGTCAGGGCTTTCGCGCGTGCCGCGCACAAGTGCCGCGATATAGCCGACGACGTCGTCGACCAGCGTGACGTCGCCGACCGTGGCCAGCGCCGCTTCCAGCGTCTCGCGGTCGGTCCGCGCCTTGATGCCGTATTGCTCGATATCGTGCGAGGCCGAGCCGCCGCCGTGATGGACGATGATGGCGCGCTCTTCGGTGAGATCCGGATAGCTCACCCGATGCTTGAACAGGAAGCGGTCGAGCTGCGCTTCGGGCAGCGGATAGACGCCCTGGTGCTCGATGGGGTTCTGCGTCGCCACCACCATGAAATTCCGGCCGAGCGAATGCGTGGTGCCGTCGAAGGTGACGGCATGCTCCTGCATGGCCTCGAGCAGCGCGGCTTGAGTCTTCGGCGGCGTGCGGTTGATTTCGTCGGCGAGCAAAAGGTCGCAGAAGATCGGGCCGCGCGTCAGCGTGAACTGCCCGGTCTGGAAGTTATAGATGTTGGCGCCGACGATATCGCCGGGCATCAAGTCGGGCGTGAACTGGATGCGGCCATAGGCGACGCCAAGCGCCTGCGCGAAGCAGCGCGCCGTCATCGTCTTGGCGGTGCCGGGCGGGCCTTCGAGCAGGATATGCCCGCCGGCAAACAGCGCCGTCAGCATCAGGTCGACCGTGTCGCGCTGGCCGGTGATCGCTTTTGCCACTTCTTCCCTGATCGCGTTCGCCAGGGTCTTCACTTCATCGACGTTCAATGAGCCTCCTTGCCGTCCAGTCATGCAGCTTTTCGGCTGCTTCGTGCATTGCGGCCAGATTGTTGGAATCGTGTACTGCCCTGAAGCGGGCGGTGAAGCCGTGCTGTTCTTCCTTGTCGCGGGAATCGAGCCAGCGGTCGAGCGCCTCGCCCTGCAGCCCGTGCGGCGCGCCGAGCAGGACGGCCGCGCGCTGGCGCATCAGCGTTGCGTAACGGTCGCCAAGCTCCTGCAGCCGTCCGGCGCGCTTCAAAAGCATCGCCGTGGTGTCGACCAGCGCCCGCTTGCCGAAGGCGATGGCGCGCTCTTCGGCGCGCGGCGGACCGAAGCGGCCGAGCCCGTGCAGGAAGGCGAGCGCGGCCGCCACCAGCACCGACAGCGTCAAAGCCAGGAAAGGCGGTTCGATCAGCAGCTTGGCAAGATCGTAGTTGCCGCCGATGCCGTGCAGCGTCAGGTCGAACATGACGGCTCCCTTGGCGGGCTCCAGCATGGCGATGATGTCGAGCGCGGCGGCCGCCTTCTGCTCGTCCTTCAGCGCGGCGTTGTTGAGGAAATCGGGATCGGTGAGGATGTAGAAGGGTTCGTTGTCGAGCTCGGTCAGGATAGCCCTGCCGTCGCCCGCCGCGATCAGCGGATGGTCGTCCGCTACCCATTGCAGCTCCTCCGGCGCGGCCACCATGCGGCCGGCGATATTGATCTGCGAGAGCGTGCTCTCTGCCTCGCCGAGCTTGGCTTTGGCGATGCGGCCGAGCCAGTCGTTGACGACGTTGTTGGGCAGCCGCTCGACCTTTTCCTCCCAGCCTTCGTGGCTGAACAAGGGAAAGGTCTGCCATTTGGGCAGCACGAACAGCGTGTCCTTGCCAGAGCGCAGCTTGATAAGGCGATCGAGCGCGGCCGGGTCGCTGCCCGGCGCGATGGTGACGACGAGCAGGAAGGTCGACGCCACGGGGGACGCGAGGTCCTTCTCGCCGCGCTCCATCGGCGGCGCCTGTCCGTTGGTGAGCTTCAGCCATTCGACAAGCCCGGCATAGCCGGTGCCGCCCTTCGAGAACGGCGTGGCACCGCCCTGGGGCTGGCGGAAATCCGGCGCATAGGTGGACAGCAGGAAAAATCCGGCCGCCGCCAGCAGGCTGGCGAAAATGCCCCAGAACAGGGTCTTGCGGCTGAACGGTTCTTGCACTGCGCCTGTCATCTGCGCGGTCATGCCCAGGCATCTCGGAAGGCGAACCGCTCATAGGCTCCGCGCGCCTGCTGCCAGCCTTCGACCCCGACGGGTCGGCGGGCAAACAAGGCGGCCTCGACGATGCGGGCGATCTCGCTGAAGGCGGCGCGGGGCCGGGTGGGGATGGAGCCGGCGGCGGCGATGTCGCGTGCGGTGAGCGATGGGCGCAGGAAATCGGGCAGCCGGGTGGCGATATCGGAGACGCTGCGACGCAACAGTAGATGCACCGCCTCGTCATACTCGCCGCGCGCGGCGAGCGCATCGGCCTCGGAGAGCAGGACCTGGGCCGCCCCCGCGTCAGGGCGCCACTCTTCCTTCGCTTCGGTTTCTTCGCGTTTTCGCCGCCATGGCAGGCGCCAGGCAATGCCTTTCGCCTCGAGGAAAAGCAGAAAAGCAATGATCGCGACGCCGATGATGACCGCGCCCCAGAACAGATAGATCATGTAGGGGCCGAGCTTCGCCAAGCCGTCCAGAAGCGGCTTCAGCCACTCCGGCGGCTCGGGCCGCACATAGGTCGGCAAGGCGAACTGGATCGAATCGTCCCCGAGCAGTTGCTTGTGCAGCTGCGCCAGCCGTCCGGCCTCTTCCGTCCCTGCGGCTGTCACCCGCTCGTTCCCCCTGCAACCTGCGGTTCGGGGCCGACACTGGCAATACGCCATGACAATTGCAAGCGCACTGGACGTAGCCTTTCAATCTTGGCAAATTTACTTTGAAGTCGCCGATGAACGCAGTGGTGACTCGGGGGAAAATTATCATGACGACTGCAACATTGGGACGACCCGGCCGATTCGAGATCGGCAGGGTATTCAGCAACACCTTCGGAGTGATTGGCCGAAACCTCGGACTTTGCGTTGGGTTGGCGGCTTTGTTTTCCGGTCTGCCGGCCTTGCTCATCAGGCTGTGGACCCAGCCGCAGATCGACGCCATGATGCAGCGCGACCCCGGCACCATGGCCGACCCCGGCGCCATGTTTCGCAATTCCTACATCACCATCATCGCCGGATTGATTTCGTTCGTGTGCGCGCTGCTGCTCCAGTCGGCGCTGGTGCGGGCGACCATCGAGGACCTCAATGGCAAGCGTCCGTCCTTTGGCGACTGCATCCAGATTGCGATCCGCTTTCTGCTGCCGACGCTTGGCATCGGCCTCCTCGTCGGTCTCGGTGCGGGTATCGGCCTGATGCTGTTGATAGTGCCGGGCATTATCCTCTGGCTCGGCTGGTCGATGTCGGTGCCGGTCCTGATCCAGGAGCGGCGTGGCGTGTTCGGCTCGATGTCGCGCAGCCGGGTCCTCACCAAGGGCAGCCGCTGGGGGCTTTTCGGTCTGTTCCTCATTCTCATCATCATCGCGATGATCATCCAATGGGGGATGCTGCTTGTTCTGGTGCTGTTCGGCGGCATCATCGCCGAGATCGGCGCCGCGCTGGTGCAGACGGTGGTCTCGATGGTGCTCTCGATCGCAACCGCGGTGAGCTATGTCGAGCTGCGCCAGGCGAAAGAAGGCGCAAGCATCGACGAACTGGCGGAGATATTCTCCTAGGCAGCAGAGATCACCCGATGGCTTTGGAAAGCCCAGGTGCAGCCGGTAAATTCCGGCTGGGCGTTCGTCGGACGGAATCCAGTTCTCTCGCTGGCGGTCGCGGTGTGCTTTTTCGCCCTGCCGTCGCGACGACCACATACATAGCCTTGCGGCGTGCGAAGGAGGGCGGTGGCGTCGACAAACTGTTGGCCGTCTTTTCCTAGCAATCGGCGCCGCCGACGCAATCTGAGCTGAAGGCAATCGCTGGCAAATGGCAGACGGCCGACGCGACGGGAAGGTCGCGCCGGCCGCTCGCTCCTGGGAGGATCAGGACTCCAGCCACACCGTCTCGAAATGCTGCTCAAGCGCCTGGTGCTGTTCGCAGCCCTGCACGCCCTTGCGATAGGTGCGGTAGACCGAGCGCCAATAGGGCTGGACGATAATGCCGGAGTCGCGCAGGTTGGTCTCGATCTTGGCCATGATCTCCTTGCGCTGGGTGGCATCCGGCGTTGCAAGCGCCTTGTCGAGAAGCTCGTCGAACTCCTTGTTCGCATAGGCGCTTTCGTTCCAGGCGCCGCCCGATTTGTAGGCCAAAGCCAGCACCTGCACGCCGAGCGGGCGGCCGAGCCATTCGGTGCAGGAATAGGGGAACTTGGCCCAGTCGTTCCAGAAGGTCGCTGCCGGCAGCACGGTGCGCTTGATCTTCAGGCCGGCCTCGCGGATTTGCGCGGCAATCGCGTCGGCGGTGCTCTTTTGCCATTCGACGTCGACCGAGATCAGCTCATATTCGTGGTCGGCCTTGCCGGATTCCGAAATAAGCTTCTTGGCCTGTTCGACATCGCGTTTGGCCGGGCCGATATCGGCGAATTCCGGATGCATCGGGCCGACATGGTGGTTGTCGGCGGGCTTGCCGCGGCCGTCGAGCCCGAGCTTCAGGACGGCCGCATTGTCGACGGCAAGCTGGGCGGCGCGGCGCACCTTGAGGTCGTCATAGGGCGCGTTGGAGACATTGAAGCGCGCGACGATGGTCGAGCCGGTGGCGATCTCGGAATTCTGCAGGCCCATCTGATCGGTCTGCGACACGGCATCCGCCGTGGTCTCGTGGTCGGTGTCGATCTCTCCGGACTCGAAGGCGGACAGCGTGGCGTTGGGATCGGAGCCGTAGTCGACCCATTTTATGCCGTCGAGATAGAATTCGCCCTTCCACCAGGGCTTGTCCTTGCGCTTCACCTCCGCGCCCGTCTCGGCGTCCCAACTCACCAGCTCGCAAGGGCCGGTAGTGATGGCCAAAGCCTTCTTCGGATCGGCATCGCCTTCATAGGAGCGGTGCATGATCAGCGCCGGATAGTCGGCCATGCCGGCGATCAGCGAGATGTCGGGCTTCGGCAGGTTGATCTTGACGGTGTAGTCGTCGACCTTCTGAATGCCTCCGTCGACCGGCTTCTTGGTGTCGGCATTGACCAGCGCGCCCATGCGCGCGGCGACCGAATTGCCGGCGACCGAGGCATCGCACCAGCGGTTGAGGTTGTGGATCACGTCCTCGGCGTTGAAAATGTCGCCGTTCGACCAGGTGATGCCCTTGCGCAGGTGCAGCGTGATCGTCTTGGCGTCGTCGCTGGTCTCCCAGCTTTCGAGCAGCCAGGGCTCGAAGGAGAAGTCGGTTTTCCAGCGCACCAGATATTCGTTGCACTGACGCGCGACATTCGACATCTCGACGCCGTCGAAGGTGCGCGGGTCTTTAAAACCTTTGACGTTCATCGCCACGCGCAGCACGCCGCCCTTTTTCGGCTCGGCGGCGCAGGCAGGTGAGGGAGCGATACCGCCCAGCGCCATGGCGCCGGCGGCGCTGACGCCGAAGCCGGCCATCAAAGCCAGATATTCGCGCCGGCTGATCGCGCCCTTCTTGAAATCGTCGGCGATCGGCTTGGCACGCGGGTGCAGTTTTCTGTCGGTCAGCATGAATTTCATCGTCGTTCCCTCTGTTGTTGGGCGCTCCGGGCCGCCATGCGGGGGCAGATGCGTCCGCTGGAGCGCCGTTGCCTGCGAGGGAATGATAGGTCCGCTTTCCGCAGCGAAATGGTTGGGTTTCCGCAGTTCTTGTGCGCTGTTCCGCAGAGGGTACAGCCAATCTCCCCCCTTGTGGGGGAGATGCCCGGCAGGGCAGAGGGGGGCGCTGTCCCGCCGGCGTTTCGGCAGTCAGCGCTACCTTCTCAAGTCGTTCAGATGATCAGAAGTCCGAGGAGCCGCGTTCCTTCGCGCCCCCCTCTGGCCTGCCGGCCATCTCCCCCACGAGGGGGGAGATTAGCGCTCCATCGCCGGCGCCCAGCTTCGAGATGTCGCTGATGATCCTCGCGAACGCCTCCGCCGCGCGCGGCACAGTCGGCCTTGCCCGCAAAAAGCTGTGCACCAGCCTCGGCTCCTCGCGCCACCATGCGTGGCCGCCGGCGGCAAGGATGCGCTCGCGATAGACTTCGCCGTCCGACGACAGCGGATCGCATTCGGCGGTGACGATGATCGTCGGCGGCAGGCCGGAGAAATCGTGGTCTCGAAGCGGCGAGAACGTTGGATCGTCCTGTGACTGCCCGGGCGCGGACCGGATGCGACGGTAGAACTCGATGTCGCTGACGCTGAGCAGCGGCGCTTCGGCATGCTCGACATAAGAGCGACCGATTTCGTCGCCGCCCAGCTCCGGATAGATCAACATCTGGCCAACAGCGTGCCTTTCACGGCGCCGCGTCGCTTGCGCCACCGCGGCAGCGAGATTTCCGCCGGCACTTTCGCCGCAAAGCACGATCGGCAGCGTGCTGGTCGCCGCGACCCATTCGAACACGGCCAGCGCATCGTCGAAGGAGGCGGGGTGCAGGTGTTCCGGCGCCAGCCGGTAGTCGGCCGAGACCACCTCGAAACCGGTGCCGGCGCAGATCTCGGCGCAAATGTCGTCGTGGCTGTCGAGGTCGCCAAGAACAAAACCGCCGCCATGGTAATAGACGACAATCGCCGGCGCCGTCTTGTCCGCCATGCGGTAGTATCGGATTGGGATCGCATGCGCGGCCGTCGTTACGAGACCGTCGCTGGTCGTCACGCCTTCCGGATGACCTTGGTGAAACGCGACGCACATCCGATCATAGACCGCGCGCTGCTCGGTAATGGGCGCGGCGACGATCTCCGGCGGGTACCAACTGTTGACCTCGTCGATATAATCCCACAACTCCGGATCGAGCCGGTCGGCATATTGGCCGCGGCTCGACGGATCGGTTTGGGCCCTGGTCACTGCCCTCAAAGCTCGGCGTAGAGCTGCGCCGCGTTCTCGAAGGTGAAGCGCAGCGGCACCGAGCCCTCGACCTGCCACACCTTTACGGTGTCTCCCGCCAACAGCCGGCAGGCATCGAGCGTGTTGGTGACGGCACCGCCATAGAGGCGGTTGGCGAGGTTGAGGATGCCGGTCTGGTGCATGGCGGCACTGGCGCTGCCGCAGGCATCCTTGACCAAAAGCACGCGAAAGCCGCGCGCTACCGCGTCCTTCACCGTCGCGTCGATGCAGGCCTCGGTCCACACGCCCGCAATCACCAGCCATTCGATGCCCGAGGTCTTGAGCTTGTCGCCAAAATCGTTACTGGCGAAGGCGCTAGCTTCCTGCTTGACCAGCGTGACTTCGCCATTTTGCGGCGCCACTTCATGGCAGATTGCGGTCAGCGGATCGTCCTTGTCGGAGAAGGCCGATTTGCCGCTTTCATCGACTGGGTGGAACGGCCGCGCCGCGGCGAGATCGACGATATACGCCCAATGATAGAGCGGCACGAAGTTGCGCCGCGCCGCCTCCTGCAGGCGCTGCACATTGGCGAGGATGTCGGCAAAACTCTCGACCAGATAGCGCTTGTCCTTGCGATGCTCCTCCTGGAGATCGATGAACACCGCGGCCACTGTACCGCGTCGGATGGAAATGGGTGTTTTCATGCGAAATGTGCTGTCGATGCGTCGGCGCTAATTGTCAAGAAACTCGTCTTCATACGGAAACCGCGAAAGCAATTCCGTGCCGGTCTCGGTAATGAGAATCTCATCCTCGAGCTTGACGCCCTCGCGACCGCCTTTCTCGCCGATATAGCTTTCCACGCTCACCACCATGCCGGGCACGATGATGCCATCGCGGCCATAGGTCTCGTAGTCCATCGCGTGCGCGATGAAAGGCGTCTCACCATGCATGCCGACGCCATGCATGACCGAGGTGTAGCGCTGGTCGACGAAGCGATCCGGGATCTTCCAGGCTTTTTCGGCGATCTCGCGGAACGCCATGCCGGGCTTCACGATCGAGATGTTGTGCTGCACCTGGTCGTGCGCCATGCGGTAAAGCGATTTCTGATAGGGCGTCGGCTTGCCCGGGCCGCAGCGGAAGGTGCGCGAGAAGTCGGAATAATAGCCGTAGCAGCCGATCGTGTCGGTATCGAGCGCCAGCAACTCGCCCGGCCTGATCTTGCGCCCGCTCGCCTCGTTGAACCATGGATTGGTGCGCTGTCCCGAGGTGAGCAGCCGGGTCTCGATGAACTCGCCGCCTTGCCGGATCACCTCGCCATACATAATCGCGAACAGCTCGTTCTCGGAAACGCCAGGCTTGATCGCCTCGCGTACGGCCGCCACCGCGGCCTCGGCGCCCGCCATCGAGGCCAGCAGGCATTTGACTTCCTCCGGCGTCTTGACGGCGCGCACCGCCAGTATCTCGCCCTGGCAGTCCTTCACCTCGCAGCCGCGCTTTTCCAGCGCCAGCGCCTGCAGATGGCTGCAGCGGTCGAGCCCGAGCTTCATGGAGCCGCCGCCATGCTTCTTCAGAAGCTCGGCGATCTCGTCGGCGAACGGCCCCGCGGTCTCGTCGTCGCGGCCCGACACCGACGACCAGACGAGCTTGGACGGCCGCGCCTCGTCGATCGTGTCGAGCACCATCGAGACATGGTAGCTCTGCGGATATTCGAACAGCACGATCGGCCCTTCGGTCGGAATGAAGAAGTAGCGAGTCGAGTTGCGCAGGAAATAGCCGAACATGTTGCGCGAGCCGGTGGCGTAGCGCTGGTTGTATGGATCGAACAAAACGACGCCGCCATAGCCAGCCTCGCGCATCCAGGCGCGTAGCTTGGCCAGCCGCCCCTTACGCAGCGCGTCGGCATCGATGAAGGACGGCTCGGTGTCTGAAAGCCACATGCCGCCGGCCGGATCGGCCGCGACGGGGTGGCGCATGCGATCCTTGAAGTCCACATCCTCGGTGCTGTCGGGGTCGAATACGACGATGCTCATCAGAAGGTCTCCTGTTGCGGAGACCATAGCCGGGCAGGGTTTTGAGCTTGTGCGGAATTCCGCGATTGTCGTGCCGGATGCCGCATCATAACTTCGTCATTCTAGGGCGAGCAAGGAGCGAAGCGACGCGCGCAGACCCTGGAATCCTGTGTGTTGGTTCTGGTGTATGGTTGAAGTGGGAAGGAGACCGAATGAATCCTGGTCGTCCTT
>NZ_JAIUHU010000014.1:0-156751 GCF_020165275.1 Mesorhizobium sp. Ca11
GCCTTTCCTCTCCCCCGTCGATCGGGGGAGAGGTGGCTCGGCGAAGCCGAGACGGAGTGGGGGTCGACCAGCGCTGCATAAGACAATACATGCGCCAAGCTTCCATGCACGCCATCGCCAAAGGCCAACCGCTTGGAAATGTGCATGCCGTACACGAAGTGGGGAGGAGAGGCTCGGCGCGCAGCGCCGAGACGGGGCGAGGCCGTCTGCGATTACGGCCAAACACACTGAACAGTCTGTAGAGCGGCTTGCCGTTTCCATGAACCGAAGAACCGCCTAGAGTTCCTCGAGACAGACTGGAACCACCGGGAGGGGACCATCGCAATGAACGAAACCAGACTGCACGATCCGAGACCGCTTTCGGAAATCGCCAGCTATCACGCCCATATCTATTACGGCGATGAGGCGCAGCGCCGGCAGGCCGAATGGCTGCGCCAGCGCATCGGCGAGCGTTTCCGCGTGCGCCTCGGCAACTGGCGCGACGAGCCGGTCGGCCCGCATGAGCAGGCCATGTACCAGGTCTCCTTCGCCACCGAAATCTTCGCCACGCTGGTCCCCTGGCTGATGCTGAACCACGGCGGCCTCAGCATCCTCATCCACCCCAACACCACCAACCCCAAGCGCGACCACCTGGTCGACCCGATCTGGATCGGCCATGCGCTGCCGGTGAAGGGCGAGGTGCTGGGCGACGAGGACGAGGCGGAGGAGGCGCTGGAGGTGAATACTGAGCCGACGCTGGGGGTTTAGCGACTCCAGGTGACCGGAGCCTGGTGAAGGTCAGATCGTCTCGGATGGCGAAATTGGATGTGGTGAGATCGACACGAAGATGTGCGCCAACCGGATTGCGGGTGAGGACGGAGCGCGCAGATGCAGTGAATCGAAGCTGGCGGTTGCCGGCGCGAGGGTCGACGGTGCGATCCGATGCATCCCGTCCTCGATCTGGCACCTGAGAGGCTCCACGTGACTGTCGATTATCGCTTCGACGTGCATGACGGTTTCGGCGGAGCCCGGACGCAAGAAAGCCCACATCGCGCCCTCGGCAGACCGCGGCGCGTATCTGCCATCCACGAATCGGATCATGCCGTCGGTCACATAGGCTTTTGCTGGCCGTCCATTGCCAATCACTTTGCACTCGATGATGAAATTCGGCGATCCCGACAGCCGCCATTCGATATCGGAGCGGCCGATGATCGCGCGCTTGCCGTCGGGACGCAGGTCATATCGCTTGAGCTCGGCGAAAAACTCGCCGTGAAAGGGCTGCTTGCCCTCCTGATGTTGCGCATCGAGATAGGCGACGAGGCCTTCGGTGAGCGCCGGTTCGTCGCGGCTCGCGAAAGGTTCGCCAATGCCGGAATATAATGCTTCATATTCCTGCCATTTCGCGACGAGATAAGTTAAAATCTCAGATGCAGGCGGGCGCCGAACCAGATAGGTCCAATCCGAGTTGGCCTTCAGCCCCGACAATTGCATCACGCGCGCGCGCGCTCTTTTGACACGCCCTGCAGCTGCAACGCCAAGCGGTTGGCGTCCTCGATGGCACAGCGACGCATCCAGAATCGCGACACCAGTGGTTTGACCAGGAAAATGCGATTGCCGTCTACGACTGCCATATCCGGTATCGTCAGCAAATTCTCGACTGGACGATCGGTCACCCGCTTAAGCGCGCTTGCAAGTATCTCAATTATGCTGTCATCCCCGAACCGATCAGCAGTGGCGCTCTCGCCAAGCGTCAGAACCGCCGCACCCAGGGGAACGCTGCGGCCAGTCCAGGTCGCGACGCGGATTTCGCCCGTGCCCCCGGTGGCATTGCGCCATTCACAAAGTGTCTGGCACAGTGCCTCCGCATAACCCTGCATCAGCTGGATCGACGGCGCTTGGCGCAACGGTTTCATCAGCGACTGATGTCGGAGGCTGGTCGGCTGCAGTGCGGCGCCGGCAAGCGTGGACAGCTCTTCGATCATAGCGATCTCGTCGGTCGTCAGCCGGAAGTAGGCATAGACCAGCTTATTGACCCGATATTGAATATCGCTCCAGCGATGCGGCTGAAGAAGCTCTTCCTCCGCTTCCACCGTCGCAAGTAGCTCATCGACTTCGGCCAAGATCGAATTGGCTTCGTCGGGTGCGGGATGTCGGTCGATCGGCCAGAACGGCCAATCCAGTGCTTCGCGCACATGAAGCTTCGGCCGTTCGGACGCGACACTGCTGCTCAGGAGAAGGAGGAGCCACAAGCCCATAGGGGAGCGCAGATATGCGGTCAGGAATCGCGTTGTGAGTCGGCCTTGTTCGGTATCCGGTGCGGACAGAACCGCGAGCGAATGCTGAAACGAAAACGGTGCTTCTGTATAGACTGCCTTCACGCCGTCCGCAGGGTGGGCGCCGTCGGTCCACAGCACTCGCGGCCCCCTAAACAGCCGCTCCTCGGGAGCGCGTGCGATCTGATCGAGCGGGAAGGGGCGCAGACTCTTCTGCGGCACAAACGGAAGGTCCTTGGGCAGCGCGGTTGCAGGCAGAAACCTTTCTCGCGCCATCCAATCCGGCACTTCTTGATACCAGGATTCCTGCGGCCTGCGGACGTCCTCGTCCTTCGCATGAAAGCCCTTGGCGTCAAGCCAGCCCGCTGCGGTCAGATCGCGGATGCTGCCCCGGCGTCTGAGCCGCTGCAATAGCGCGATATCGGCATCGGAGCCCCAATAACGAACGGCAAGCTGCGCATCGTCGCTAAGAAGTGCATTTGCCGACAAATCGGCGCGGTCTCCGCCATGAACGGCGAGCCGCCCGAAGGCGAGCGATATGTCGGTTTTGGGGGTCCAATATTCAAAGCTCTCCTGTTCTACGCTCGTGAACCGTTCGTCGCGGGCACGGGCCGAGGCGATCAATACCACGAACGGATGCACGGCGTCGGCGAAGATCAGACGTCGCATGTCCGAAAAATTAACAATTTTCTCGATCCGGTAGCGGCCCAGCAGGTGCGCGCGAAAATCGCGCTGTGTTGGGTCCCCCGATACGAACGGTGTGACCGGAAGGACCAACGCAACGCGCCCTCCAGGCTTCAACGTGTCGGCGGCGCCCAGCGCAAAGGCAGCCGCGATCTGCCGCTTGGGCACATGCGGAGTCGGCGCAACTTGGCGCTGCTGCCATGCCTTCACCGACTTGGTGGCGGCCTCGCTTGTGCGGAGCTCGCGCCATGGCGGATTGGATAGGAAGATCCCGTAGCGCGCGCGGTTTGCTGCCTCGCTCGCCCTGCTGAAAAAGTCGCCCTGGTCTCCGCGGCGGATATTGCCAGCAAGCGTCGGCAGCTTGTGGCCGCCCCTACGGAGCTCGGCTAGATCGCGAGGGTTGAGGTCGGAGAGCAGTGCTAGGTAGAGGCTGAACGCCGTAAGTTGGCAGGCATCTTCATCGATATCGCCGCCGAAGATATGGTCGAGGAGAAGCTTTCGCCGCGTCGCGAAGTCAGCCTCGGCTGGCTGGCCCTCTCGGGCCTTGCGGGCCTCCAGGGCTCGGATGAGCCTGCGGAAGGCCGCCGTCAGCAACATTCCTGAGCCGCACGCGCCGTCGAAAATTCTTTCTTTGAGAATGTCGCGGTCCGCGATCGCCAGATCAACGACCCAGTCAGCGAGCAGCCGGGGAGTATAATAAGCGCCCTGCTTCCGCTTCGCTTTGTCAGCTCCGGCTTCCTCCGTGCCGGAGTCCTTGGAAGCAAGGAAAGTTTCGTAGATGCTAGCAATTAGCTCGATCGGAATCTGGCTGAAGTCATAGCGCCAGAAGCTTGCTTGGCCCGTCCGCAACGTCGTACGGTCCAAGAACTGCAAGATCCAGCTAAAGGCCTCATCCGACAGATTCTCCCATCCCGTTTCGCTGTCCGCGCTGGTCAGGAAGTCGCCGTTGAAGTCGGTTCGCAGTTTCTGGATCAGCTTGCGCAAGCCTGTACGATCGCCCTCGCTTATTAGGTCGTAAAGGGGACGCACCTCGCGCAATGTACGATAGGTTTCGCCGACGATCTCTCGGTCTTCGAGATAGGTGATGAAGATCAGCCGTGCGACCAAGCGCCGTGCCGCCGGTGCATTCAGGCCGCATCCAATGAGTTTTTCGACCAGCACTAGGATGTTGTCGAGTAGCACCTTGTCGACCCGCTTGTGCGGATCGAACCAGTTGTCGCGATTGCGTAGCGCCTCGCCGCCTAAAAGTCCGCTCACCGACCAAGCGCGCCGGACTTCCTCGCGCTCCGCAATCGAATAGCGCTGCGGCGGTGCATCGGGATTGTCGACCGACCAAGCCTCGATCCATACCGCGTCGGCGACGAGCACAACTCGTGCGAGGTTCTGATTCCAGAGCCGTTCGCAAAAGGCACGCATTTCATCGCGGCGCTCTCCCGCATGCGAACTCAGTCGGCGCTGGTCGAGCAGGCAGACTGTCGGGACCCGATCTATACAGAATACTGCAGCGCCAGCGGGGCCACGCTCCGAGTTGAAGATCGCACGCAACTCGGGCGCGAAGGGATGGCCGTCGATTGCAGCGCTGTCGCCGACGACGAACGCGCCCGCCACCCGGTCATAGCCGAGATCGTCGACCCACGGGCCAGCCAGATCGGTGCGTTCACTCATCTTGTCCACTCTGACGGATATGCATCCATCCAGCTAGTCCTGAATAAAAAAATGATAGACTTTTATATTTAGATTGTCATTTTAAATTATGACACGTGCATCCCTCTCGGAATTCGATCGGACGACCGGCAAACGCGGACGGCCTAGGAAGGCGCCCGGGGCGGAGCCGTCGGCCGATCAGATGCGTAGATTGAGATTCATTGATCGGGCGGCTCTGTGGACGGGGCAGGTCGGGAGGCGTGCGGTCGCGGCGACGTTCGACGTCAGCGTCAGCCACGTCACCTCCGATTTTCACCGCTATCGGGAAATGGCACCGAGCAATCTGCGCTATGACGTGGCGGAAAAGTGCTTCCGGCCAACAGATTCCTTCAAGCCCCTGTTCGGGGCTGAAGACACGTCGAGCATTCTGAGCACCATCGCCGCCTCGGTGACCCTGCCGAGTCAGGACCGCGGCCGATTGCTCGGCTTCACACCACCGGTGGATGTGGTCCAGGCACTTCCAGTGGCGATCGATCAGCCGCTGCTCGTGACAGTCTGCCGAGCCATCACTGCCGGCGCAGCACTCGACATCACTTACCAATCGATGGCGACACCCGATGCGGTTCGACGTTTATTTATGCCACGTGCGATGATCTTCACCGGGCAGCGATGGCTCGTCCGGGGATGGGATGGACGACATCAGGCGTATCGCGACTTGGCCTTGGCGAGGATTCTGAGCGCCGCAGCCTCTCGCGAAGCCGGTGAAGATTTACCCCGTGACGATCAATGGCATGATTGCGCGGCGCTGGAGATCAGCCTGATCGAAGGTCTGTCACCTGGGCAGGTGGAGGTAACTGCCCGTGAGTTCGGGATGCGCCGCATGCCCGACGGAGGCTTCGCGGTGCGGATCGAGCCGCGCCAAGCAATGATCCCTTATGTGCTCGATCATTTGCGACTGCGTCCGGCAGACCATACCGGCCAAGCGACCCCAATCTGGCTGCGCAATTACGGCGAAATCCGGGAATTTGATCGCCCTGGCTCGGCGGACTGAGCTTGGCCAAAATGGCGTTTTTGTCGAGCGGTTCAATCAAAGCTCCCGGCCTGCAACCGGCCGATCCACGACGATCGAAACGCTGGTATGGGCCAATGGCGGCGACCTCGCCGCTCACCTGCGGAACAGCTCCCTTACGTCCCTTGGCCTCGATGTCGAGCTTACCCTTGCCTCCGGCGACAGCGCCGAACGAGCCCCAGAGGATGACTTCCCCAGCTTGGACCGGCCCCGCCTAACCCCTCAACCTTCCTCCGGCAGGACAAACGAAAGCGCGATCAGGTCGTCGACGTCGATGCCGCCGTGGCCGTTGTCCAGCACGTCCGCGACCTTTTGAAAGGCCAGCATGTCATCCATGCTGAGCTTGGCTTCCCTCAGCCTGTCTTGCAAGCCCGCCACCTTGGTTTCCAGGATCCTGGACGTCTCGATCATGCTTGCCTCCGTTATTGTCCAACGCCGCGTTCCACACGCTCAGCATCAGGCACGTGAACACGACCGGCCCGATGAAAAGGCCGATCGCCACGGCCGCCGCAATGCCCATCCGCTCTGCTTTCGCGGCGACCCTTGCTAGACCGTCATCGGCCGGGACGAGATTGGAAACATCGCGGTGATGGAGCGCGCTGTTGTCGTTTACGGCCGTCGGGGGCATCTCCCACCGCTCTCGGAAAGCAAGCTGCTGCTCGCCAAAAGGTTCGCGGGCACTCATGCGCATAGGTCACGCCCCCGAAAACGCCGCCTTGCCGTGGCGTTCGAAAAGCGCCAGCTTGGCCGAATAGCCAAGCCTGAGCTTGGTCTTGCAGGCATCGCACCGGAAGGTGCTCACCGACTTGAACCATGAACCGTTCCTGATGATCGGCCGGCGGCAATTCGGGCATTCATAGCGGAGACTCACGTCCCGCAACTCCTCGGAAATCGACATTGTCCACCTCTGTCCCCAGCCCCTGTTCTTTCTTCGGATGCCCACCACCTGGGAGCAGGTGGCGGGCGATCCAGCCAACTGACGATGAAGGGACTGATTGCTCGTCAGCGCAGCCCTAATGAGATCGCAGGGATTATGTTTCGCGCGATGGACCAATGCGCTGGCGAATGGGACCTCAGTCGGAGAGAGGGCCCATCTGTGGAACCCAACATTCTTCGGCGCCTATCATGGGCAGGCGGGACTTCTCAGATCCATTCCGAACCATAGGAACATTAGCGCGCCCTAAGGGTTCTCTCAGCAAGGATTGCAGGTGGAACCATGGCCGAGTTGGCATTCGCTTTTGTGTACTATTCGGGGCTGACCGGACCCGACATGCTGGGTGCGGTCGTGTCTTTGACCGCGGGGCTTCTTCTCTACAACGTTGTGCGGGAAGACCGGCCAAACCGATAACCAGCCCGATAATCATGAGCGGCTCGAAAGCGGGTGGTGCCCGCGAGCCTGACCGAGGGGGGCACGGACTGGAGACAGGGCGCCTGCCGAACGAAGGACGCTTGGAGCAGCCGCCCGCCGGGAACATTAGCGCATGCTAATTATTAATCCTCCATAGGAGGATGTGCCATGCACAGCATTATCTATCTCATCGGCCTCGTCGTCGTCATTCTCGCGATCTTGAGCTTTTTCGGGCTTAGACGGTAAGCGCCACCCCAAGCGGCCGGCACGGTCGCCGGACATGCCGGTTTCAATTCGACAGTGCCGATATCATGGCGCCAGCCAAGGAAACCCGCGGCTGGAGGTGGCTGCGGATATCTTCGCCGGTGTCTGGGGCGCCTGCGTGCTGCAGCGGTTCTGTCGATTCGTCGCCGCCCGAAATCAAACAGCAGCGGGAACTGCGTGAGCGGCTCGACAGCCAATGGTAGGCGTCGTGACGGCCAGCCGCCGGTTCACTCACCCCCCGGCCAGCCGCGGCAGCAAGAAAATCTCCGCCCCCTCCGGCAGTTCCTTGCTCCACGTATCCCGGTAAATCGTCCCGTCGATCGCCACGGCAATTCCCCGATCGATCCACGGCTCGATCCCGGGATACTGTTCCGCCAGCTTGCGGAACAGCTCCCTTATGTCCTTGGCCTCGATCTCGTGCTTGGCCTTGCCGCCGGCGACGGCGCTGAGCGAGCCCCAGAGGGTGACGGCGACCATTAGCGCCTCAAGGTGTGTCGATATTTCAGGTGAGGCCGGCCTGCGAATGAAGGCTTCCTGCGCTTCCGGTGCTCACGTACGTCAAGTACGCTCCGCTCCGGTTCTCGGAAGCCATCATTCTCGGCTCGGCCTGACCTGAATCTCACCACACCTTGCCCTAGCTTGGATACCTCTCAGCCTTCCCGTTCCGCGTCGAGCGCCGCGAGAATGCGCGGCGGCGACATCGGGATGTGGGTCATGCGCACGCCGACCGCGTTCGACACCGCGTTGGCGATTGCCGCCAGCGGCGGCACGATCGAGGTTTCGCCCACGCCGCGCACGCCGTAGGGGTGGTTGGGGTTGGGGATTTCCAGGATCTGCGTGTCGATCATCGGCAGGTCGGAGCAGACCGGGATGCGGTAGTCGAGGAAGCCGGCGTTCTGCAGCCGCCCGTCCTTGCCGTAGATATACTCCTCGTTGAGCGCCCAGCCGATGCCTTGCGCGGCGCCGCCCTGGTACTGGCCCTCGACATAGGTCGGGTGCACCGCTTTCCCGGCGTCCTGCACCACCGTGTAGCGGATCACCCTGGTCGAGCCCGTCTCGGGGTCGACCTCGACGTCGCAGATATGCGTGGCGAAGGACACGCCGGCGCCGTCGGCGACGAGCTCGCTATGGCCGGCGATCGGCCCGCCGGTCGTGCCCGACTTGGCCGCGATGTCCTTCAGTGACAGCGGCGAGAGGTTGCCGTATTTCTCGCCCTTGGCGATGGCGTGGCCCTTTTCCCAGGTCACGTCCTCCACCGGGATGTCCCACATCTGCGCGGCGCGATCCTTGAGGATCTTGATCGCGTTGCGCGCGGCCGAGATCGTCGCCATCGAAGAGGAGAAGGTGCCGCGGCTGCCGTCGGTCATGTCGTTGTAGCCCAGCGAGGACGTGTCGGCGACGATCGCCTTGACGTTGGAGTAGTCGATGCCGAGCTCCTCCGCCGCCACCAGCGACAGCGAGGCGCGGGAGCCGCCGACATCGACGGTGCCGACGGCCAGCGACACCGTGCCGTCCATGCCGATGTTCAGATCCGTGCAGGTCTGGCCGCCGAAGTTGAACCAGAAGCCGCAGGCCATGCCGCGTCCCTGGTTGGCTTTCAGCGGCGCCTTCATGTGCGGATGGCTCTTCACCGCCTCCAGCGTCGGCCCGATGCCGATCGGTCCGTAGACCGGGCCGTAGGACGAGCGCGTGCCTTCCTGCGCGGCGTTCTTGATGCGGAAGTCCACCGCATCCATGCCGAGCTCCTTGGCGAGCTCGTCCACCGCGCTTTCCACGGCAAAGGCGGCCATCGGCGCGGAGGGCGCGCGATAGGCCGCGGTCTTCGGCCGGTTGACCAGCACTTCGTAGCCGACGGTCTTGACGTTCTCGAGCTTGTAGCAGGCGAAGGCCGTCATGGCGCCGATCTCGGCCCAGGAGCCGGCATAGGGGCCGCAGCTATAGCGCAGCGTCGCTTCCGCCGCGGTGATCGTGCCGTCCTTCCTGGCGCCGATCTTGACGTCGATCGAGGTGGCGCTGGTCGGGCCCGAGGCGCGAAAAACCTCGTCGCGGGTCATCACCAGTTTTACAGGACGGCCGGCCTTGCGCGACAGCGCCAGCGCCACCGGCTCGGCCCAGACATGGGTCTTGCCGCCGAAACCGCCGCCGATCTCCGACGAGGTGACGCGCAGCTTCGAGGCTTCGAGCCCAAGCAGCTGGGCGCAATGCTGGCGGTAGACGAAATGGCCCTGCGTGCAGACCCAAAGCTCCGCCGTGCCGTCCGGGTTGACGCTTGCCACGCAGGCATGCGGCTCGATATAGCCCTGATGCGTCTGCTCGGTCTTGAACGAGCGCTCGACGATGAAATCGGCCTCGGCGAAACCCTTGTGGACATCGCCATGGCCGAACTGGGTGCGCTTGGTGACGTTGGAGGGCTTGGCCGGCTTTTCCTCCAGGCCCTCGGTATAGACTTGATCGTTGATCAGCGGTGCGTGATGCTGCGCCGCCTCGTCGACATCGGTGACATGCGGCAGCACCTCATAGTCGACCTCGATCAGCTTCAGCGCCTGGCGGGCGGTGCGGGCGTCGATCGCCGCCACCGCCGCGACCGCATGGCCGTCATAGAGGGCCTTCTTGCGCGCCATGCAGTTGTCGAGGATGTCGTACATGGCGGCATCGCCATCGGTGAGGTCGGGCAGGTCCTTGGCCGTGATCACCGCCTTCACGCCGGCGAGCTTTTCCGCCTTCGAAGTATCGATGCTTTTGATCACCGCATGCGCGTGTGGGCTGCGCAGCACGCGGCCAACCAGCTGGCCAGCCATGTTGAAGTCGGCGCCATAGCGGGCGCGTCCCGTCACCTTGTCGACGCCGTCGGGGCGGACCGGCCGGGTGCCGACCGAGGAGAAATTGCGTCCGGAGTAGCGCGGATCGAAGTTCATGATCAGGCTCCCTTCATCACGTTTGCCGCATCCTGGACGGCGCGCACGATCTTGTCATAGCCGGTGCAGCGGCAAAGATTGCCGGCCAGCCCAAAGCGGATTTCCTCCTCGGTGGGCGAGGGGTTCTTCTCCAGCAGGTCCTTGGCCGCGATCAGGAAGCCCGGCGTGCAGATGCCGCATTGCAAGGCCGCGTGCTCCAAAAACTTCTGCTGCAGCGGATGCAGCTGGTCGCCATGCGCCATACCCTCGATGGTCTCGACCTTGCGGCCCTCGGCTTCCGCACCCAGCACCAGGCAGGAGCAGACCAGCCTGCCGTCGACGATGACGCTGCAGGCGCCGCAGTCGCCGGTGCCGCAGCCTTCCTTGGCGCCGGTCAGCCCCAGCCGGTCGCGCAGCACGTCCAGCAGCGTCTCATCGGGCTGGCACAGATACTCGACGGCGTCGCCGTTGATCGTGGTTGATACAGCTATACCGGCCATTATTTGCCTCCCGCACGCTTGTAGGCGGTCGTTGCGGCTCTCTGCGCCAGCACGCCCGCGACTTTCCGTCTGAATTCGATGGTGCCGCGCTTGTCGTCGATCGGGCGGCAGGCGCCGGCGCAGATCTTCGCCAGCCGCTCCAGCGTCTCTTCGTCGAGCTTCGAGCCGACCAGCACTTGCCCGGCTTCTTCGACCAGAAGCACCGTGGGTGCGGCGGCGCCGAGCGCCACGCGGGCGGTCTTGATCGCGCCCTTCTCGTCCAGCGTCAGGTTGACGCCGGCGCTCACCACCGCGATGTCCATCTCGGTGCGCGGAATGAAGCGCAGATAGGCGTCGCCCGCGTGCTCAGGCCGCTTGTCGAGCAGGATAGCTTCGATCATCTCGCCCTTGGCCAGAGATGTGCGGCCGGGTCCGGTCGGCACGGCTTCCACGGCAATCGTGCGCTTGCCCGAAGGCCCGGCGACGACTGCTTGTGCCGCGGCCGCCACCAGCGCCGGCACGCTGTCGGCGGCGGGCGAGGCGTTGCACAGATTGCCGGTGATGGTGCAGCGTCCCTGCACCTGCTTGGAACCGATCAGGTTGGCCGCCTCGACCACGCCGGGCCATGCCTTGCGGAGCGCCTTGTTCTCGCCCAGCACCGCGCAGGGCACCGCGGCGCCGATCCGAAAACCGTCGGCCGTCTCGGCAATGTCGGCCAGGCCGCCGATGGCCTTGATGTCGACGATCAGCTCGGGCTCGATGAAGCCGCCCTTCATCCTCACCAAAAGGTCGCTGCCCCCGGCCAGGATCGCGGCCGGGCCTACTGCCTTGGCGAGCTCGCCAACGGCATCTTCGATTGAAAGCGGACGTATGTAACGCATCGTCTCCCCTTGGTGGTCATAATCGGATCGCCCGTTATAAAGCGTCTGGTTATAATGGCCATCCCGTTCGTGCATGTCCGGGTTGGGCCAGAGCCCTATTCCAGATGCGCCCAGATGGCGGGCCAGGGGCAGGCAGCGCGACAGAGCCGGATGCGGCAATCGCCCGGCGGAGCCATTCATGCGATTAACGCCATGCGCGTCGCCTATTGCCTGCGTGGCGGCGTTGGCGAAGCAGCGCCGACCGTGCGGAATGGTCGAAGATGGCTTTGAGACAAGGCAGGGGGCGTCGGCTCGCAAAAGCATGGCCAAGAAGTTCGCATTTCTTTTGGTGCGCGATTTCACTTTGTCGCCGCTGTCGCTGTTCATCGACACGCTGAGACTCGCCGGCGACGAGGGCGACCGCAGCCGCAGGATCGAGTTCGACTGGGAGATCGTCGGCGAGCGCGGCCTGCCGATCCGCGCCAGCTGCGGCGTCGAATTGCTGCCAACGAGAGCGATGGGCAATCCGGAGGATTTCGACAATGTCGTGGTGGTCGGCGGCCTGCTCGACACCAGCCGCAAGCTGAGTTCGGAAAAGGAGGCGTTCCTGTTGCGCGCCGCGCAGAAGGGCGTGCCGCTCACCGCGCTCTGCACCGGCAGCTTCGTGCTGGCGCGCTACGGCCTGCTCGACGGCTACAGCGCCGCGGTCAGCTGGTTCCACATCAAGGATTTTCGCGCCGAGTTCCCCGATGTGAACGCCCATGCCGACAGCCTCTATTCCGTCGACCGCGGCCGCGCCACCTGCGCCGGCGGCACGGGCGCGGCCGACCTTGCCGGCTATTTCGTCTCGCAATTCATCGGCCGGAAGGCGGCGGAGAAGGCGGCCAAGATCCTCGTGCTCGACCGCATCCGCTCCAGCCGCGACGTGCAGCCGGTCGGCGACCTTTTTCCAGCGGCCGCGAGCCGCGCGGTGAAGCGGGCGCTGCTCCTGATGGAAAGCAATCTGCAGGAGCCGATCCCGGTCGCCGAGATCGCCGCCAGGCAGAACTGCTCGCGCCGCCAGCTCGAGCGCCTGTTCGGCGCCGAGCTCGGCATCGGCCCGATGGCCGCCTATCTGGCGCTGCGGGTTCACTATGCCAGATCGCTGCTGGAAGGCAGCGACCTCGCGATCGGCGAGATCGCCTATCGCTGCGGCTTTGCCAATGCCGGCCATTTCAGCCGTGTCTTTCGCCAACAGGCCGGCATCACGCCGACCAATCTCAGGCACCCGAATCGGGTTTTGGTGAATGACGTTGCCAAGTAGCGGTCCCTGTGGACGACCTCGGCAAGCTGGTCTCTATGTCACGGCGATGACTTTCCCCGTCGCACCAAGGCGACACAGGACCTTCGCTTGTCGCACTTGGATGCCGCCTGGAAGCGCATAGTTTATTCGCACCTCGATCGGCGCCGCCAGACCGGCTTTGCGTTGGCGCATCGGACCGGCGCTGACCGCGTATACGCGCACAGCACCAAGCGGCGTCGTGGCCGACATGATCGCCGCGCGGCAAGCGCTCACGACTTTGGGCGGCGTGCCTGGCTTCGCTTTCAGCGATACAAGGGGCGCAAAAGGATACCCCGCTCCAAACCGCCCGAACTCCCCGCCACGTGCGCTGGAAGGTTTGAGGACGGATGGCAGGCTGATTGCGGCTGTTGCGCTTTTTGCAGAGAAAACGGTGGGGTTGTCGGGGGGCGCGGTATCCCCGGTGCCTGACGTTGCCGTGCCGGCACCCGTCGACACGCCCGCGCTTGCGCTGCCTGCAGCGTCACCCGTCGAAACGCTGGCGCCGATGGACCCGGTACCAGCATTCGCGGACGCGCCAAGGCTCGCCCCTCCTGCACCTGCCGACGCGCCAAGGCTGACACCGCCTGAGCTCACCGACGCGCCAACGCTTGCGCCGCCCAAGCCGCCGACATTTGACCCCAAGCCAGCGGAGACACCTTGTGATCCGGCGCTCACGCCAGCGCCGACGCCAATGCCGCCGACCTTGCCGCCACCGCCGATATCAAGGGCGGCCGCCGGTCCGGTAGCGGCTGCGATCATCAAGGCGACCGCCACGTATTTGCCCATTTCAGGACCCCTCCTGGGCATGCGTTCGTGCCAATCCAAATGTACTGCTGACCATCATCATCGAGGCGGGGTCGGAAGCAACGCGTCGGGGAGAGTGATCGTCGTCGCCACCAGAACCCGTTTCGGTGATCTTGGGATCTTCGCTCTGTTCTTATCCTGCAAGCCTTTTCGGCGGACAGCTTGGTCATCCTGGCTGGCAAGTGGAACCGCGGCGGAACGCGTCCCGGGCGCGCGCTCCGTCTGCGCTGTGCGGCGCGCACTTTGCGCCTTGACCAGGTCGATCGCCTTTCGCGCAGCGGTGAGAGCGACGGACATGTCGGTCAGCTTTTGACGCTCCTGCTCCAGCGCTGCGCTCAAGTCGGCAGATGCCTGCTTCGCAGCGTCTCTTTCCCGACGGGCGTCATCGGCATCGCTTGCGGCCGAAACCGCGCGCGCGTGTTCCAGATCCAATGCCTGGTTGACATGCTTTGCGGCAGTAACCGCGAGCTGGAGGTCCTTTAGGGCGGTGGCCCGCTCGGCCGCAGCCAGATTTGCGCGTTTCTGATCGGCCTCGCCGGCCTGGCGAGCCATGGCGAGTTCGTGCTCGAATTGTTCGACCTTATGGCGCTCTTCGGCAACCGATTGATTTGCCTCGGCCAGGGACGCTTCCACAGCGTTGCGTGCTTCGTTTGCAGAAATCAACTGTGCCTTCAAGTCTTTGATGACGCGCTGCGCCGCTTCCAGATCGAGTTTGAGGGTTCCGTTGCTTTGGTTCGCCTCTCTCAGGGCCTTTGTCTGCTCTGCGGAGGTGCTGGCCAACAGCCTTGCCTGGGCGCTTGCTGTGCGCTCGGCATCCTGACTCAGGCCCAGTTGCGCTTTTGTCGACGCCAGTTCGCCTCGCGCTGCCGCGATCTGTTGCTGGATTTCGGCGCTGTTGTCTGGGGGAGATACCGCTGCCAAGAGGAGGATGCATCCGGGAATGGCGCTCCACCTCCAGTGGCGCATGCTGAAGCGAACCCACGCCGGGCGCGGGTCGTCTTCGAACTCCTCGTAAGATCCATGTATGGACGTCACTGGCCACGGTCCTCTGTCTGCCGGTATTCTTCGCGATGCTCAAGAAACACGTCATAGCGGCTGTGCGTGCGCAAAATTAAGATTTTCGGTCTTGGCGGTTCGCTCCGTGTTGAACTCCATCTACAGCTTGGACAACTTGTATTTTGCGCAGTTGACGGGCTGCTTATACCAGGTACGCCTTTAGGGGCAGGATGCATCATCCAAATGGACTAGATGTCATGATTGATCGTCTCGAAGCAGAACTTCTCGATGGCGAGCTGATCAATGTCGGGCAGTCTAAGCGCGCGGTTGCTGCTGCGCAAAATGATGAGGGTCCGCGGTGACCCTGGTCGGGTCGCATGACCGGTCTGGCCGATTGCGCCGGCGCGCAAACGAGCCGTAGCTTCGTGACGAGCGGCGCGCCGCTGTTTCAACAGTCGAATTCGCCTTCGGAACGCCATGCCGCATTATCCCGACGCCATGCCTGGATCGAAAACCCTGTTCGAGCGCGCCAGGAAGGTGATGCCGGGCGGCAATACGCGCACCACGGTCTTCGTCGATCCGTTTCCGATCTACGCCGCGCGCGGCGAGGGGTGCAGGGTCTGGGACGTCGACGGCAATGCCTATTACGACTGCATCAACAATTTCACCGCGATGATCCATGGCTATGCGCATCCCGATGTCACCGCGGCCGTCGTCGAGCAGCTGCCCTTCGGCACCGCTTTCGGCGCCCCGACGCTGAGCGAGATCGAGCTTGCCGAGCTGCTGGTCGAGCGGCTGCCCTCCGTCGACCAGATCCGCTTCACCAACTCCGGCACCGAGGGCGTGATGATGGCGATCAAGGCCGCGCGCGCCTTCACCGCGCGGCCGAAGATCGTCAAGATCGAAGGCGCCTATCACGGATCCTACGATTTCGCCGAAGTCAGCCTGGACTCATCGCCCGCCAATTGGGGCGATCTGCCGAGATCCACGCCCTATGCCAGGGGCACGCCGCGCGGCGTGCTGGAGGACGTGATCGCCGTGCCCTTCAACGACAGCGAGGCACTGCGCGCCGTCTTCGCCACCGACGGCGACAACATCGCGGCGGTGCTGATCGACCCGATGCCCAACCGTGCCGGCCTCATACCGGCGCGCCGCGACTACCTCCACGCCATGGTCGAGATCGCCCATGCCGCAGGTGCGCTCGTCATCTTCGACGAGGTGATCTCGTTTCGGCTGGGATGGTCTGGCGCGCAAGGCTTGTGGGGCATCGAGCCCGACCTGACGGCGCTGGGCAAGATCATCGGCGGCGGCTTTCCGGTCGGCTCCGTCGGCGGGCGCGCCGATATCATGACGGTGTTCGATCCAACCGCAGGCAAGCCCGCACTGCCGCATGGCGGCACCTTCACCGCCAATCCGGTGACCATGCGCGCCGGCCTTGCCTCGATGCGGGCGCTGACGAAAGAAAGTTTTGCCCATCTTGATCGGCTTGGCGCATCGTTGCGCGAAGGGATTACCGCCTCATTCGAAAAGCATGGGCTTGCAGGCCAATGCGTCGGCCTCGGCTCGCTGTTCAAGGTTCATTTCACGTCGCATCCCGTCACGGATTACCGCTCGATCTACCCAGGGCCGGCCGAGCACAGGAAGTTCGACACCTTCCACAAGGGTTTGCTTGGCCGCGGCGTTCTGTCCGCCAGCTACGGCCTGTTCGCGCTGTCGACGCCGATGACCGAGGAAGATGCCAGCGCCATTCTTCAAGCGATCGACGAGACCTTGGGCGACGTCGCCGCGCAGTCGTGAAAGCAGGCGGACCACAGATGACAGCTTCTCCTCATGTCGTGGTGATCGGAGCCGGCACGCTGGGCATGTGCACGGCGCTCAACCTCGTCGAGCAGGGCGCGCGCGTGACCGTGCTCGAAGCGCACTCGATTGCCTCGGGGTCGAGCGGCCGGTCCGTCGGCGTCGTCGGATCGCAATTCACCGACCCGTTCGAGATCATGCTGCGCGTCCATTCGCTGCGCCGGTTCCGCGAATGGGAAGGCGAGGGGCTTCGGTTCAACCATATCGGCTATCTGCGGCTGGCGCGTACGACCAGTCAGATGGAGCTCTTCGCGAGATCGGTCGAAATCCAGGCCGAGGCGGGGCTGAGGTCGCGTCTCGTCCGCGCGAACGAGCTCAGGGATCTTGTTCCGCACATCAATCCTGACGGGCTCGAAGGCGGATTGTTCGGGCCCGACAACGGTTTTCTCGATCCACATGAGATGTGCAATTTCCTTGCGGGCATCGTCCGCGCCAAGGGCGGCGAAATCCGTCAGTACCGCAAGCTGGTCGGGGTGCAACGGCGCCCGGGCGGCTACACGCTGGAAACCGACGGCGGCCCGGTCGATCGCGAGCGACGACTGATCGATTGCGATGTCGTGGTCAATGCGGGCGGCGCCTGGGCGCCGCAGGTCGCCGCGCTTTTCGGCCAGCGCCTCCACATCTGGCCCGAGCGCCACGAGGCCGTCGTCATCCATCTTGACGAGCCGCTCGGCTACACGATGCCGATGGTGATGGACCTCGTGAACGGCGAAGGCAGCGGGCTCAACTTCCGCCACGAAAAACCAGGCGAGCTGATCGCCGAAATCCACAAAGTGAATTCGATCGCGCCGGAGGACCCCGACAATTACAACGACCAGTGCGAGGAGCAGTCGAAGGTCGATCTGGCCGAGCTGCTTTTGGAACGCGTGCCCGACCTGCCGGGCGCGCGACTCGGCCGGGGGTGGGCGGGCCTTTATCCCGTCACCGCCGACCATCGCCCCTTCGTCGGACCATTCGATGCCTCGGAGCCGACGCTGATCACCGCTGCCGGCGCCGGCGGCTACGGCATCCAGCTCGCCCCTGTGATCGGCCAGATCGCGGCCGACTGGGTGCTTCAGGGTGCGCCGGTTTCGGTGCCCGGTTCGCAGAGCCTGGCGCCGTCGGCCGAGCGCAACATCCTCGGTCACTGACCGATGCATCAAGCTGGCCCCTGACGCGTAAGATGCGAGCGTCCCCGTTAACCATCGATTAACTATCCGGTCGCCTTTAATAGGGTTCTGGAGGATACTGATTTCGGCCGCGAGCGAAGAGTTCACGACCGGCCGAAATGAGAAAAGAAGCGACTGATACCGTCGCCATTCTGCCGGGGAGGCGCCCAGCATCTTTTGATGAGGAGCGCCGGAATGAATATCGAGGAAGCAGTCACTGCAGCGACGGCAGGGTCAGGCGCGCTCCTGTCCTGTCTTGGCCAGCCGGTCGTGGCATATCACGTCACGGCCATCATGCGCGAAACCGACGCAAGACATGCGCGGCAGATGCAGCTCGCCTTGCTGCGGCGGAGCATCGAGGCCCTTGTCGAGGACGGCCTCGAGGACATCGAGGCCGAACGCTTCGCATCGCAGTTCCACGGTCGCGTCGGCTCGGCCTGGGATCGTTTGCATTTTGCCGGCGACACGTCGCATTGATCCCTGCCGCGTGCGCTTTTGCCGGGCCGGCTATGTAACACTCCCGTCATGAGATAGACTGTCGGCCGCGACTGGACTGACCTTCATGGAGTGGGGGACATGCGATGCAGGCGATACCGATAGCGCATCCGGCGGAAGCGCCGGTCGCCCGAGCGATACCGTCGCTGGCTGGTTATCCCGCCGCCGTGTTGTGCTGGCTGCTTTCGGCCGGCGTCTATATCGCGGCAAAGTGGGTGGCGCCGGAAATGCCGCCCTGGGGGCTATGCTTCTGGCGGCTGGCGCTCGCCTGCCTCATTCTTTTGCCGATCGTGCACCGCCATCACGGCGCGATGTTGGCGCTGCTCAAATCGCGGCCGCTGGAGATCGTCGCCGTCGGCGCCATCGGCCTGACGCTCTGCCAAGGGATGATCTACCATGGTCTGAACGACACCGACGCCACCACGGCCGGCATCATCATGGCGATGTCGCCGATCATGACCATGGTGCTGGCGCGTCTCGTGCTGGGCGAGCCGCTCGGGCTCTGGAAGTCGCTCGGCGCGGTTGCAGCACTTGCCGGCATGCTGGTGATCGTCGCGCATGGCAAGCTGGACGCGCTGGTGCAACTGCGCTTCAACATCGGCGAATTGTGGATCGTCGGCAGCGCCTTCTGCTGGGCGCTCTATACGGTGCTGCTGCGCCGCTCGAAATTCGGCCTCGAGCTCCTGCCGCTGGTGGTCCTTCTGCTTGGCGCCGGCGCGCTGGTGGCGCTGCCGTTCCACCTTTGGGAAATCTTCAACGACGAGCGCTCCGCCTTGAATGCCGACGGTATTCTCGCGCTTGCCTATCTGGCGGGTCCCGGCGGCGCGCTGATGTACTATCTCTATAACCAAAGCGTGGAGACGCTCGGCGCTAGCCGGGCAAGCATGTTGCTCTATCTGCAGACCCTGTTCGTCGCCGTGCTCGCCTATCTGCTGCTCGGCGAGAGCCTGCACGATTACGATCTGCTCGGCGCGGCCTTCATTGTGGTCGGGGTCGTGCTGGCGACGGCGATCAAGTCGAGGCCGGTTCCGGCAAAGGCGTGAACGAGCGGCCACGTCGCCTTGATTGACATATGCGGCTGCCCGAGCCGCCAAGTCGATCTGGTTCCTCGGGCGGTGAGCCGCCCGGACCAAGCTTTCCTAAATTAGCCAATTTTGCTATTGGCTGCCCCTTCGCAGCGTCGGCCAAGGCCGAAGGGGATCATGGCGATCGACAAGCGCGTGGACGCATGAACGGCGGTCAGCACATGCTGGAACTACGCGTGCTTGGCGATTTTCAGGTCACGCGCGACGGCGAGCCGCTTCACCTGCCGCCATCTCGCAAGACGCGGGCGCTGTTCGCCTACCTCGCCGTCACCGCCAGGCAGCACCAGCGCGAGCGGCTGTGCGAGATATTCTGGGACATCCCGGACGATCCGCGCGGCGCCTTGCGCTGGAGCCTGTCCAAGATCCGCCAGGTGCTGGGCGCCGACGAATCCGTTCTTGCCGCCGATCGCAATGCTGTCGCGCTCAATGTCGAGACGGACTATGCGCGGCTGGCTCCGCTGGTGAAGACCGATCTTTCATCACGCCCGACCGAGGAGCTCGAAGCCGTCCTGGCCTCGATCCGCGGCGGTTTTCTCGCCGATCTCTCGCTGGAGCGCTGCTTCGACTATGAAGCCTGGCGGCAGGCCATCGCCAGCGAGGTGGAGATCGTCGAGCTTGGTATCCTGCGCGAGCTGGTCGAGCGCCTGGGGAATGAGCCGCGACGCGCGCTGCCGTTCGCCCAGCGCCTGCGCCGCCTGGCGCCCGACGACGCCAGCCTCGCCGCCGAGATCGAGGCGCTGGAGGACAAGGTCCGGTCGGTCACCGCTCAAGCCACGGGACGCACGTCGCAGTCCGCTCCCCGCGCGCCACCGCAGGCGCCGTCCAAGCCTGCCGCGTCGCCGCAGGATCCCGGCCGCGCGGTGCAGTTCTGTCGGGCTCTCGACGGCACCAGGCTCGCCCATGCCAGCACCGGAAGTGGCCCGGCGATTTTGCGCGCCGCGCACTGGATGTCGCATCTCACCTTCGACTGGGACAGCCCGATCTGGCGGCATTGGATGCGGGAGCTGTCACGTCACAACCGGCTGGTGCGCTATGACGAGCGCTGCAATGGCCTGTCGCAAAGGCATGTCGTCGATATCTCGTTCGAAACCATGGTGTCGGACCTCGATTGCGTTGTCGAGGCGACAGGGCTCGACCGCTTCACTTTGCTCGGCCTGTCGCAGAGCTGCGCGGTTTCGATCGCCTATGCCATCCGCCGCCCCGAGAAAGTGTCGGGCATGATCCTCTACGGCGGCTACGTCAAAGGCTGGCGGGCGCGCGGCGACGCCGGCGAGATCGCGACGCGCGAGGCCGTGGCGACGCTGATGCGCGAGAGCTGGGGCAAGTCGAACCCGATGTTTCGCCAGGCCTTCTGTTCCATGTTCATCCCCGGCGCCACGCACGAGCATTTCGCCTGGATGGACGATTTGATGCGGCGCACCGTCTCACCCGACGATGCCTGGCGTCTTCAGAACTCCTTTTCGGTGATCGATGTCAGCGACTTGCTGGAAAAGGTGCGTGTGCCAACCTTGGTGCTGCACGCGCGCGGCGACAACGTAGCGCCGGTGGAGTCGGGCCGCACCATGGCCGCCGGCATTCCCGGCGCGCGCTTCATCGAGCTCGATAGCCAGAACCATATCCTGCTCGAAGGCGAACCTGCCTTCGAAGAGTTCATAGACCACGTCCGCGCCTTCATCGCCGAGACGACGGGCGGATAACCAGGTACTTGCGGAGCCCTCAGCCGCTGATGAGCGGCACGGTGAACACCGTCGCGGTGCCGGTGAGGCAAAGCTCGCCCGCTTCGTTGCGCACAGATGTCTCCAGCTTGGTGATCGGCTTGTCGGCGCGCACGTCCTTGACCTCGACGCGGCCGATGATCAGTTCGCCGACGCCAACCGCCTTGACGAATTTCCACGACACTTCGAGGAACACCGAGCCGGGGCCGGGAAGGTCTTCCGCTACCACCGCGTTCAGGATGCCTGACGTGACGCCGCCCTGCACGATGAGCTTGCCGAATATCGAAGCCTCAGCGAGCGCCTTGTCGTAATGCAGTGGGTTGCGGTCGCCGGTCATCTCGGCAAAGGCATCGATATCCTGCGGCTGCGTGCGCCGCGAGCGTTCAGCAAAGGCGCCCACCTTTGGCCGGCCCTTGACGACACCGACCCACCCGTCCTTCATCACATGCACAGTCATGGTCTTGCTCCGGTTCGATTGCGGGAAAGCTCGGCCGGCGGCTCGTCCTCGTTGGCCGGCGCTCGATAGGTCGAGAGCTTCGATGCGGTAGCGCGGCGGGCCGGAATGGGCTGCCCGGCCAGCGCCTGCACCTCGGCCTTCAGGACGGCGCTGAAGCGGCGATGCCGCTCGCCGAGATCGTCAAGCGTCCAATCGAAGCCGGCGATGGCGTCCGTGGTGTCGAGGATCTGGTTGGCGATCATGTCACGCTGCTGCTGCCAGACCGAGAATGCCGCCTCGGACCCATTGAAGATCGCCCGCGCGAGGCTCTCGGCGTCGCGCAGCGCGTCGGAAATGCCATGCGAGGTGATCGGATCGCGGAAGAAGCCGGCGTCGCCCACCAGCGCCCAGCCCGGGCCGTGCGGCTGGCGGATATAGCCCGGCACGCCGCGGAACGCCTGCAGGCGCGCATCCTTCGGTGCCCGGGCCGCCTGTGCTGCCAGTGCCGGGGAAAGCGCCTCGAGCACATCCATGCGGGCGCGGGCGTGGCCGAGGCGGAAGCGCTGGTCGAACAGGCCCGTCGGCACCGAGGCGACGATGCAGGCGAGGCCGTCATTGGTCGGGATGAACGAGCCGGCGATCCCGTCGCGGAAGTACCAGTGATAGCCGGCGCCCGGCTCGACTGGCGCATAGCCATAGACATGGGCAGCCGACACCGCGCCGCGCCGCAAGGTCTGGGCGTCGACGCATTTTGCCACCAGCGAGCCGATGCCGTCGGCGCCGACGACGATATCGGCGCTGACCCGCACGGCCGCGCGCCCGGCGGCGCGGATCTCGATGCCCCGCACCCGCCCGCGCGTGTCGGCAAAGAGATCGCCGACCGCGACTTCGTGCAGGATCTCCGCGCCGGCCTTGCGCGCCGCATCGACCAGGATGCGGTCGAGCACGGTGCGCCGCGGCGCGATGAGGCCGGGGAGGTCCGAGCTAGCGGCGAGGGGGATGGTGATCTCCTCGTCGCCATAATGGAAGGTCGTCGTCTCGATGAGCGGCGTGCCGGCCTTGAGCAGCGGCTCGAGCAGACCCCAGCGCCAAAGCTGCAACACGGCCGGTCGCATCAGCGCATGCGTCGACAGCGTGTCGGATCCATAAGGCTTGCGGTCGATCGCAAGCACCTTGAGGCCGGCGCGCGCGAGCAGCATCGCGGTCGCCGCGCCCGCGCAGCGCGCGCCGACGATGATCGCATCGTAATGGCCACGCTTAGGCTGAGCCATGAGGGAGATGAGGTTGCTTGCCATGTTCAATGTCCTCAGGCCGCCTTGCGGCCGTTGCAATCGAGATAACGGGAGATTTCGGCGGCGATCACCTCGGCATCCGCGCCGACGCCGCCGATGAAATTGGAATCGCGTTTGCGCAGGAAGCGGAAGCCGAGCGCGTAGAGACCGGGCACGCTGGTGGCGCCGCCCCGCTGCGCCAGCTCGCCATCGGCGCCGAGCGCCAGAGGCTCCAGCCAGCCGAACGAGCGCGCATAGCCGGTTGCCCAGACGATGCTGCGGATCGATCCGTCCGCCAGCGACAGCCGTTCTGGGCAAGCTGCGGGCATCGCCACCGGCTCGGGCCGGTATGGTGTCGTCACACCCGCGAAGCGATCGATCTGGTCGAGTAGGCGCGCCTGCTTCGCTTCGGCTGCCGCGATGTGCTGGCCAAGATCGCCGGCGAAGCCGATCTCGCGGTCGCCGACGCCATGCACCCGCCCGGTGAGTTCCACGCCGAGCGCCTGCAGCGTGGCGAGGTCGACATCGGCCCTGTCCGGCCGGCCGGCGAGCTGCAGCGAAGGCTGGCGCCGGGCGCCTTCCGGATCGGCGAGGTCTTCCTGGCGCTGTGCCATCAAGCCCATTTCGCAAAGCCAGAAGAAGATATCCTGGCCGCGCCATGTTCTGGGCAGGCGTGTATGCTTGCCGACCGAAAGCACCACGCGCCGCCCGGCGCGGACGAGCTCGTCGGCGATCTGCACGCCGGAGGACGAGGCGCCGACAACCAGCACACCGCCGCCCGGCAGCTCGCCAGGCGAGCGATATTGCGAAGCGTGGATGCTGAGCGGTCCGCGAAGCATCTCAGCCGAAAAAGGGATGACCGCCCGGTCGCAATGTCCCGTCGCGACGACGACCGCGGTTGCCGACCAGTCGCCGGCGCTGGTGCGCAAGGCGAAGCCGTCGCCGGTTCGCTTGGCGGCGAGGACCTCGACATTGGTCTCTACGGTTGCATTCCATTGCCAGGCGTAGCGTTCCAGGCTTTCCACGAAAGCCTCCTTGGTCATGAAGCCGTCGGGATCGCCGCCCTCATAGGGCGAGCCGGGCAGGGCGTTCAGCCAGTTCGGCGTGAGCAGCCTGAGCGAGCGCCAGCCCTGCGAACGCCAGCGCTCGCCGATGCGGCCGCGCTCCAGCACGGCATGGTCGATGCCGGCCTGGCCGAGGCAATGGCTGAGCGCAAGCCCGGCCTGGCCCGCGCCGATGATGACGACGTCCGAGCGTCTCATGGTTCATTCCGTCGATAGGAGGGAGGCGGCCCGGATCGGCTCCAGGCCGCCTGCGGGCTTACTGGATGGTCTTGATGCCGACAGTAACCGGCACGCCCTTGGTCAGCACGTCGAACACGGCCGAGCGGGCGCGCGACTGCTCGACCAGCTGCTGGAGCTTCTCGGCCGGCGCGTCGCCTTCGATCTCGAACGACACCTGGATGTTCTGGAAACCATTGCGGACCTCGTCGGAGATGCCGAGAATACCGCGCAGGTCGATGTCGCCGTCGACCGAGCATTTCACCTTGGTGAGCTTGATGCCGCGCGCGGCGGCGATGTTGGCGACGCCCGCCATCAGGCAGCCCGCCAGCCCGTGCAGCAGCCACTCGACCGGGGTCGGCGCGTTGTCGGCGCCGCACAAGATCGCCGGATGATCGGCATCGGCATAATGCGGCTTCTCGTGCTTCTGCTCCTGGCCGGCGCCGAAGAAGCCGTTCATGACGGTCTTGCTGTGCGTGCCCTCGATCCACTCATTGTGAGCACGGAACTGGAACTTGGCCAGCTCCGGCTGCCCGGCAACGAAATTGATCGTCGCCAAAAGGTTCGGCGTGTCGACGCCATTGAGCGGAAGCCGTGCAGGTTTGGTGTTGGGTTGCATCTTCATCTCCAAGGTTCGTTTGCGGCTTGGTTGCCGTGGCGGCCTCTGTTTGCCGATGGAGCGTTTGAACGAGAGTGGATGCGATCGTGGAATTTTTCATACGCCTACCGTGGAAATTGCGTTGGGCGTATCGTTTGAAACGAAGTGCCTTGATCCGAATGCGCCGGAACGAAAAAGCCCCGGGCGTGGGGAAGCCCGGGGCCTGTCGACGGCATGGCGACGATCGCCATGGGCGGTCAGTGGGCGTTGCGGATGTCCATCCCGCCGGCGTCGGAGGCGTAGCGCATCGAGGTGTAATGATCGATTTCAGAACGGGCGATACCCAAGTCCTTGAGTAGATAATCGGGCATAGCCTGCATGGCGGCGCGGTCGCTGCGCATCCTCATTGCACGGTAGACAAGGCGCAGCGCACGGCCGGCAAAATTGATCGGGCCGAGACCCGATCGGCTGGTTTCATGGGGGGTGTGTTCCAAAGTCGTCATCGTCGTCTCCATCTTTTGCGGCGCGACCGTTCGCGTCGTCGATTGCCGGACTTGTGGCTTACGACCGGGGGAACGAGCGTTGGAGCGGGCGTCGAAATTGCCGTGGAAATAGAGATTTTGTAGGCTTGCAGGAACATCGAGCTAGGCGCGGCTGGGACGCGCGGGTCGTATAGAAGAGAGCGCGAGGAATGAGGCGGCATCGCCTGCTTGAGCCGTTTGTTGCCGCGTTGGAGCAACTTGATGGCCGATCTTATGACGATCTCAGAGTACTGTTCGCAGCCGTGGCCAACCGCCGCCCCGAGTTGCTCGAACGGTCTTTATTCGCCGAGCGCAGCCGCCGCACGTCCGAGATCGAGAAGATTTTGCGAAAATCCATGGCCGAACTCGGACGAATGGAACAAGCCGGCGCGCTTCCCGAGGGGATGTCGGTGCCTTATTTGTATCACTTGAGGCTGAACCACGCGACCGGTCGCCTGCATGTTGGTCATGGCGACCGATCTATTGTGTTGTTCCCTGAAAATTCAAACTGAGGCACTTTGCGGGGCAGCAGCAGTCGCGGCCTTCAGGAAATCCGCAGCCCGGTCTCGTCCAGCAAGACGCAGTCGTCGGCGTCGAAGCCGAGCTCGATCGCTTCGCCTTCGCGCAGCACCCGGCCGTCGATCGGGGCGTTGGCGCGGATGTTCGCCTTGCCGCCTATGTCGACCTCGTAGATAGCGCTGCCGCCGAGATAGGAGGCCGACACGATCCGGCCGGGCAACCGATTGGCGCTCGCTCGACCGACCGACAGTTTCTGTGGCCGCACCACGACGGTGACTACGCTTCCCTGCGGCAGCGCCTTGGGTGAAAGCACATTGACCGTCTGGCCGCCGGCGAGCGTGACAATGGTCGGCCCGTCGGACCTGCTCACCGTGCCTGACAGCATGTTGGCCTTGCCGAGGAAGTCGGCGACGAAGGCGGTGGCCGGCCGCTCGTAGACCTCTTCCGGCGTGCCGATCTGCTCGGCCGAGCCGGCATTCATCACCACGATGCGGTCCGACATCGACAGCGCTTCTTCCTGGTCGTGTGTGACGAAGATGGCGGTGATGCCTGTTTCCTTCTGGATCTTCTTGATCTCGACGCGCATCTCCTCGCGCATGTTGGCGTCGAGGGCCGAGAGCGGCTCGTCGAGCAGAAGCACCTGCGGCTCGAAGACGATGGCGCGCGCCAGCGCAATGCGCTGCTGCTGGCCGCCCGACAATTGCGAGGGCAGTTTCTTCTCGCTGCCCGGCAGCCGCACCATCTCGAGCGCCAGGCCGACCTTGCGCTTGATCTCGGGCTTGGCGACGTTGCGGTATTTCAGCCCGAAGGCGACATTGTCGAACACGCTCTTGTGCGGAAACAGCGCATAGCTCTGGAACACCAGCCCGATATTGCGCTTGTAGATCGGCACGTCGTCGACCCGCCGGCCGCCGATCATGATCTGGCCGGCAGAAATATCGACCAGCCCCGCGATGGAGCGCAGGATCGTCGTCTTACCGCAGCCCGAAGGGCCGAGCAGCGTGACGAAGCTGCCCTTACCGATCGACAGCGAGAAATCGCGCACCGCGACGAACTTGCCGTAGGCTATCTCGATGTTGCGGAACTCGACCGCCGGGTTGTTCGCCCCGGCGGCCGCGCTCGCGCCTTCCGCCCCGGCCGAGGCCGGCCGGGGATTGAGTGTCGTGACCTGGCTGTCAGGCACCTTTCGAGATCCTGTTCCACTGCTTGGTCCAGGCGTCCTCGTTGGTCGCCCAATAGACCGGATCGGCGAAGGTCAACGCCTTCATCGTGCCGGTCGGATCGAAAGCCGGCAGCTTCGCGATCTTGTCGGTCAGCTTGACCTTGTTCGGGTCGAGCGACGGCGGATAGCTCTGGCCTTCGGCCACCGCGATCGAGGTCGCCGGATCGAGCATGAAGTTGATCAGCTCCTCGCATTCGGCCATCGGCGAGCCTTTCAGGATCAGCATGTCCTCCATCCAGGCGTAGGAGCCGGCCGGATCGAGATAGCCGATCGGGTGGCCCTGGTCCTGCAGCGCCGCGACGCGGCCCGACCAGGCATCGGTCACCACGATCTCGCCCTTGGAGAGCAGGTCCATCAACTCCGCGCCGGAGCTCCAGAACTTCTTGGCGAGATCGCGCGTCTCGCGCACCTTGGCCCAGATCGCGTCCATGTCCTTGAGATTGTTGGGATCTTGTCCGGTGGCGAGAGCCGCGTACCAGACGCGCGTGGTCATGTCGGAATAGCCGCCGACCTTGCCGGCATATTTCTTGTCGAGCAGAAGTCCGGCGCCCTTTTCCTTGGCTTCTTCCGGCGAGATCACCTTGGTGTTGTAGGCGATGCCGGTGGTGCCGTAATCGTAAGGCACCGCCGACAGCTTCGGCGTCAGCTTGCGGAACGGCTCGATCATCGGCTGCAGCACATTCGCCATGTTGGGAATGTTGGCCTCGTTGATCTCCGAGTTCATCCCCGCATTGATATATTTGATGTAGTAGTTGACGCCGGACGAATGGACGATCTGGAAGTCGCCGGGCTTGGCCGTCTTGATCTTGGTGATGATCTCGTTCTCGTCGCCGAACGTGCCCTGCACCACCTTGATCTTGGTCTTGGCCGTGTAGGGCTGGAAGGCGTATTTGTCGATCGCGTCCTGCACCGTTCCGCCCCAGCCGTCGAAGCGCACCTGCTCGACCGCGGCAAGCGCCCGGCTCATCCACGGCATGGAGAGGCCGGCGGAGGCCGCGGCAGCCGCGGTCAGGCTCAGGAACGTCCGTCGGCTGAGATCGCCGTTGACATAGCGGTCGTGCAGCCGCTCCAGCCGCTTGGTGGTGGTTAGTTTCATCGTGCTTCCTCCTTGGGTTCGCCGCGTCTTCTCAGTTTTGTCAGGCTTTGCATCAGCAGGCCGCCGATCAGCGGGATGCCGACGGTCACCACAATCATCACGGTGCCGAGCGCGTTGATCTCCGGGCTGATCGAGATTTTCAGCATCGAAAGGATTTGCGTCGGCATGGTCTCGACACCTGCCGGCCGCCAGAACAGGCTGGCCGACGTGTTGTCGAACGAAATGGTGAAGGCGAGCAGCGCGCCGCCGACGACCGCCGGGATGAGCAGCGGCAGCGTGATCTCGCGGAAGGACGAGAAGCGCGAGGCGCCGAGCGAGAGCGCCGCCTCCTCATAGACGCGCCTTATGCCGACCATGCGCGCCTGCGCGATCAGCACCACATAGGGCACCGCAAGCAGGATGTGGCCGAGCACCAGGAGCAGCATGGTGCGCGGCTGGTCGATCGCCTTGATCAGCACCAGAAGACCGACGCCGAGAATGGTTTCCGGCACCAGCGCCGGCAGGATCACCAGCGTGCTCAGCGCCTGCTTGCCGCGGAAGTCCAAGCGCGCCAGCGCGAAGGCCGTGACGACGCCTATTGCCGTGGTGACGGCGGCGGTGACCAGCGCGATCCACAGCGAGGTGCGGAAGGCCGTCAGCACCGCGTCATTGTTCATCAGCTTGGCGTACCATTGCAGCGAAAAGCCGGTCATCGGGAAGCCGCCGAACATCGAGGCGTTGAACGACAGGATGACGGTCGCCACGATCGGCGCGAACATGAAGACGTAGACGCAGAGCGTGACGAAGCCGGTCAGCCGCCAGGCCCATTTGCCTTCCTTGTTCGGTCGCGCAGCTTTCATCCGCCCAACCCCTTCACGATCTGCGACATGCCCATGTAGCGGGTGTAGATCGCGGCGAAGAAGCCGAGCACGAGGAACAGCACGATCGACAGCGTTGCGCCCATCGGCCAGTTCAATTCGCTCATGATGGTGTCATAGATCAAATTGCCGAACAGAGCGTCGCGGCCCGAACCCAAGAGCTGCGGCGTCACATAGCTGCCGGCCGCCAGCACGAAGCAGAGCAGCAGGCCCGCCGCGAGACCCGGCAGGGAAAGGGGAAGTGTGACCTCGCGGAATGCCTGCGCGCTGGTGCAGCCCATCGAGCGCGCCGCCGAGATCAGCGTTCGGTCGATGCCCTCGAGGCTGACATAGACGTTGAGGATCATGTAGGGCAGGAGGAAATGCAGCAGCCCCAGGATCACCGCGCCTTCGTTGTAGAGCATCGGCAGCGGTGCATTGATGATGCCCATTTTGAGCAGCGCGACATTGACCACGCCCTGTTCGCCAAGGATGTTGATCCAGGAAAAAGTGCGGATGGTGAAGCTGATCCAGAACGGCACGATGAGCAGGAGCAAGAGCAGCCATTTGTGCCTGAAGCTCGTCGCCCAGATGAAATAGGCCGGGAAGTAGCCGAGCACGCCGCACAGCAGCGCGGTGATCGCGCCGACCCTCAACGTCTTCAGCAGGAAGCCGGAATAATAACTGTCGCTGAAGAATTCCTGCCAGTTGGCGGTGGTCAGCGCGCTGGTTTCGACGCCGGCAGTGACGAAGGTGAAGAACGTATAGGCCGCCATCACCGCGATCGGCAGCACCAGGAAGAAGATCAGCAGCAGAAGCACCGGTGCAACGAGCATCCAGGCCAGGCGTGGATCGTACAAGGTCCATCGATTTTTCATGCGCACCCGAAGGTCCGCGCTTTCTTCGAAGCGCTTTTGTTCCCGCAGTGAAGATTGTTTCATTGCCGCCGCGATGTCTACAGGCGGTGATTGAGCCAGAGAGATGGAAGCGAGGAGGGTAATCCCTTTTGGTATGTCGCCGGGCTACATTGTGGCGTTGTCTGAGCGGTTTTCCAGCAGCTTCGAAGAGCTTGATGCATCCGTATTGGTTGGAGCCTGCCGCTTCGTCAAAAAAGGCAGAATAGCGGCATAGACGTGTCATTTCCTGGAACGAACGGTCACGTTTTCATTCAGGCTGATAACTATTCTGTGTTGCACCGCACCATTTTGTGCCGCAGTCCTTTAGCGTAGGCGAATATAGGGTTTAGGAGTCGGCACGCTTGCGTTTTCCGTTGACCGGCACGGATGTTGCGGCCGCCGGCCCGGGCCATGTCGTCAGCACCAGCGGCTGCGAATGATGCCCGGCGGTCGCGACCTCCAGCTTGACGCGCTCCGGGCTGCTGCCGTCACGCTTGTGCTTTATTCGCATTTCTTCGCGCCCGGCGGCACGTCCTTCCTTGGTCATCTCGGAGTGCGGCTGTTCTTCGTGCTTTCCGGCTTCCTGATCACCAGGCTTTTGCTGGAGGCACGCGACGCCGATCAATTCGCGGCTGGATCGGCGCTGCGCTCCTTCTATGCCAGGCGCGCGATCCGAATATTCCCGCCCTATTTCGCGGTACTGGCCTTCGTCTGGTTTACCGATCTTGAACAGGCTGGATCGTCGCTCGTCTGGCACGCGCTCTATCTATCGAACTTCTGGTACGCGCATCGCAACGACTGGACGCCCTGGCTGCTTTGCCATTTCTGGAGCCTCAGCATCGAGGAGCAGTTCTACATCGCCTGGCCGCTGATCGTCCTCCTGGCGCCGCGCAGGCGCATCGAGGCGATCACCATTGGCCTCATCTGCTTTTCGCTCGCCTACCGCTTCTACTGGCCGATCGCCGCCAACCCGGCGCTGGCCCGAGACCTGTTGCCGCCGGCCTCGATGGATGCGCTTGCCTGCGGCGCGCTGCTTGCCGTACGTCGCGCCAGGGGCGCCGGCGTGCCGCGTTGGATGCGGTTCGGCTGGCCGGCCTTCGTGGCGCTCTTCCTACTCGTCGTCTTGTCCGATCCGGGGCCGGCGAACTCGACATGGGAATGGCCGCGCTGGCTCCTGGTGCAGGTGCTGCCGCTGGTGCCGTTGGTGGCGATCGTCTCGATGTGCTCGAACGGCCTTCCCGGCACGCTCGGCTGGCTGGCCGAACTGCCTCCGCTGCTTTTCCTCGGCCGCATCAGCTACGGCGTCTATCTCTATCACGCGATCCTCCTCGCTTACACCGTAAAGGCGCAGCCGTGGATCCCGCTCAACGTCTCGGAGGAGGGGCCGGGGCGCTTCCTGGTCGCGGGCGCCGCCACGCTGATTGTCGCCTCGCTGTCCTGGGTGCTGTTCGAAAAGCCGCTCAACAGCTTCAAGCGCTATTTTCCCTATATCGCGCGGCCACGCGCTCGTGCGCCGAGCGAGACCCGGCGGTTCGGCGCCACATATCCCGGCGCAGAAGCGGCGCTCGATCTGCAGCCGACGGACCGGAGCTAACAATGATACGCCCGCTCATCTCCGTCGTGCTGCCGATCTACAATGCCGAGCTCTATGTCGGCGCTGCAATCCAATCGATCCTGCGGCAGGACTACGACCGGCTCGAAATCATTGCCATCAATGACGGATCGACCGACAGGTCGCTGGAAATCCTGGAGCGCTTCCGCAAGGCGGACGGCCGCGTATCCATAATCTCGCGCGAGAATCGCGGCCTCGTCGCCAGCCTCAACGAGGGGCTATCAATAGCCCGGGGCGAGTTGGTGGCGCGGATGGATGCCGACGACTTTGCCTATCCCTGGCGCCTGTCGCGCCAGGCGGCGCTGTTTGCCGCGCGGCCCGAACTCGGCTTCTGCGGCTCGCTTGTCGACACGCTGCTGCACGGCCGCGTCGCACGGGGCAGGGTGGATCCGGTGTTCCGCCTCGGTCTCCTCCCGGTGCTGTCGAAGTTCTTCACGATCTTCATGCACCCGACGGTGGTCTACAACCGCCGGGTCATCGGCGAGGCAGACCTGTATTACGATGGCCGCTACCGGCATGCCGAGGATTTCGATCTCTTCCGGCGGCTGGCCGACCGCTATCCGGCGGCGCTGATGCCGGAAAGCCTGCTCGTCTACCGCCTGCATCCCGGCAGCGTGACCAGCTTGCATACAAGCGAGATGCGGCGCACGCACCTCCGGATTGTCGGCGAAAATCTCGAGCGCGAGGGGCTGGCGGACGAAACGCAGGATCTGCGCGCCATTGGCGACAATGTTTCGTTCGATACGGTGCGCCGCGCGGCCGTGTTCATCCGCAGCCTGGAGGAGCGGATCGCCGAGTTGCCGGCCGCATCGCGGCCGAGCTTCGAGGCCGGCGCGCTGAACCTGTTCTATTTCCTCTACCAGCTCGTCAACGACCAGCAGCGGCCGGCGTTGGCGCATGAGTTGCTGACGCTGACGGCGAAGTGGGACGTCATCCGCCGCCGCGAGAAATACGCGCTGCGCGCCGGCGCCTGGGCGCCCTGGTTGAGCCAGGCTTCGATCTGGGCTGGCAAACGCGCGGACAGGATCGCCTATCGCTTCAAATCCGCGCCGGCGGCGTCCGTGCTTGCGCCTTATCGGATGGGGGCGGCATGAACGCCGATCGCCATCCGCTGCTGCAGCATCTACGCTCGCCCCCCGGCCCGAACCAGCGGCTTGAGGTCTCCTTCATCGTCTGCACGCGTGATCGCGCGGCGGTGCTGAAGTCCTGCATCGATTCGATCCGCGCCGCCTGCCGGACGCATCCTGCCTTCGCCGCCGAGCTGGTGGTGGTCGACAATGGCTCGCGCGACGGTACGGCCGACTATCTCTCGCGGATCGCCACGGCGTCCGATATAGCGCTGACGGCTATCTGTGAGCCACGGCCCGGACTGGCGGCGGCGCGCAATGCCGGGATGGCGCGGGCGCGCGGGCGCGTGCTGGTCTTCGTCGACGACGATTGCAGGCTCGACCGCGACTATCTCGTCGACCTCGAGCGGCATTATGCGAGTGGCGAGAAATGGCTGATCCGCGGCGGCCGCGTCGAGATCGGCGACGCCGGGGACCTGCCCTTCACCATCAATCGCTGCGAAAAGCGCAAGCGGCTGACGCGCGCCGTCCATCCGGGCGGCTTCGTGCTCGGCTGCAACATGACCATGCATCGCGATGTTGCCGCCTTGATCGGTCCCTTCGACGAACGCTTCGGCGCCGGCGGAGCGCTGCGCTCGGCCGAGGATACGGATTACCTGGTGCGCGCCATGCTGGCCGGTATGGCGGTGGAGTATGTGCCGGATATGACGATCTTCCACCATCATGGAAGGCGCGACCGCGGGGCGATCGAACGGCTGCACCGCGACTATCATTTCGGCAACGGTGCGCTCTGCCTGAAACATATGCGCCGCGCCCCGTGGCTGCTTCGTCACTTTTACTGGGCAACGCGGGCGGCCACGCGCGAGCTCTTCGGCGGTCCGCGCTTCGACCAGGAGCTCAGCCTGTCGCACTGGCCGATCGTGCTGATGAACCTGGCGGGCGCGGCGAAGTTCATGGCCCTGGTGCTGGCCGGGCGGCCTGACCGGCAGGAGCGGCCCGCCCAGGAAACCACCGAGGCCAGGGCCGAGGCCGGCGCGCGATGATCGAACCCAAAGCCCCTATCTTGTCGATATTGCAGCGCGCGCTCGGACGGCGTCAGCTCGGCCTGATGCCCGTCGTCGTCGTGCTCGGACTTGCAAGTGCCGCGCTCGAAGGGCTCGGCATCGGGCTGATCATCCCGCTGCTTGGCATCATCATGGGTCATGGCGAGACGACCGGCATGGCCGGCCTCTCCGCCCTCCTGCAGAAGGTCGGCGCCGGGCTAGGCGAGCGTGAGCGGCTGATTGCGATTTCGGCCGCGATCCTCGGCTCGATCCTGCTCAAGAACCTCCTCGCTTTCGCCAATTCGGTGCTGACCGCTCATATCTACGGCAAGGCGAGCCAAGCGATACGCGGCGCCCTGGCCGAGCGGCTGCTCAATGTCGGCTATCCCTTCTTTCTCAGGCAAAGCCCGGGCCGCTTGCTTAACATCATCTCCAGCGAATCCTGGCGGGCATCGGATGCCATCCAGGGTATGCTCAGCGCGATCGTCAGCGCCTCGGCGGCGCTCATCCTGCTCGCCTTTCTGTTGCTGCTCTCGTGGCCGATGACGCTCCTGGTGATGCTGGGGCTGGCGCTGGTGCAAGCGGCGCATATGGCGCTGTCGGCGCATCTCAGGGCACCCAGCCGCAATGTTTCGGCGCGCAACAGCGCCTTGGCCTCGCAAATGCTGCATCTCGTCCATGCTGGCCGGCTGATCCGCATCTTCGGCCAGGAGGCGCGTGAGAAGGCGGCGTTCGAAAAGGCATCCGACGGCGTGCGGCGCGCGGCCTTCCTGCTCTCAAACCGCCAGGGCGCGCTGGGGCCGCTGACCGAAGTTCTGCACGCCATGCTGTTCCTGGCGGTGGTGATCGGCGCCTGGCTTGCGGGCTTGAGTTTCCCGCTGGTCGCCGCCTTCCTCATCCTGCTCTACCGCCTGCAGCCGCATATCAGAGCCTTGCAGATGACCTGGAGCCAGTTGCAGGGTCTTTCCGGCTCGCTGGAAGAGGTGACCTGGCTGCTCGATCCCGATGGCAAGCCCGCGCCGCCCGAGGGCAGCCGGCAGTTCGCCACCTTAACGAAAAAAATCGCCTTCGAGGGCGTGAGTTTCAGCTATGCCAATGAGGAGCAGCGCGCGGCGGTGCTGCACGCGGCGAGCTTCGACATCGTGAGCGGGCACTCGACGGCGTTGATCGGCCGCTCCGGCGCCGGCAAAACGACGATCGTCAACCTGCTCTGTCGCTTCGTCGAGCCGGATGCAGGCAAGATCCTCGTCGACGGCGCGCCGCTCGGCGAGATCGACCCGGCCGACTGGCGCCGCCACATCGCTCTGGCCAGCCAGGAGCTGGAGCTGGTCGACGGTACGATTCTCGACAATATCACCTATGGCAAGGACACGGCGACGTTCGAGGAGGCCCGCCGCGCCGCCGAGCTTGCCGAGGCGCACGGCTTCATCGAAACGCTACCGCAAGGCTACCAGACGGTGGTCGGCTATCGCGGGGTGAACCTTTCGGCCGGGCAAAGGCAGCGCATCGCGCTCGCCCGCGCTCTTGTACGCGACCCCGACATATTGATCCTCGACGAGGCCACCAACGCGGTGGATGGGCTTTCGGAAGCGGCGATCGTCGAGACGCTGAAGTCGCGCGCCGGCCGCCGCACCACGATCGTCATCAGCCACCACCGCAGCACGATCTCGTTCTGCGACGACCTGGTGATCCTGGAGCATGGTAGAGTGAAGAAACAGGCGCCGTTCACTGAGATGGCGAAGCTTAGTATGGATGAGTTGTATCGGCCGGAGTGAGGAGCCCGAGCAGGGGCTCGCCCGCATCTTCTTCGTCATCACTTCCTCCTCCTATGTGCCGAAGCGAGGACGGTTCTGGCGCAAAGCGGCGTTCCGAGGCGGCCGGAAGGGCTGCCCTACCTTTCCCTGAACGCCCGTGCGAACGAGTCCATCATCGGGCGTACCAGATATTCGAAGAAGGTCCGGTTGCCGGTGCTGATGAAGGTGTCGACCGGGGTGCCGGGATAGAGCTGGTCCGCCTTCACGCCGGGGGGCAGGGCATCAGCGATTTTCAGCCTGGCACGGAAATAGGGTTCGTGGGTGGCCTCGTCGATCAACCGGTCGGCAGAGATCTCGCTCACCGTGGCCGGGACTTCCGGCGTCAGGCGCGCGTTGAGCGCCGACAGCCGGAGCTTTGCCTGCTGGCCGACATGCACCTGGTCGATGTCCTTCGGCCGCAGCCTGGCGTCGACCACCAGGCCCGAGGTCGTGGGCAGGATCTCCATGATCTTTTCGCCGGGCGCGACCACGCTGCCTTGCGAATTATAGGTCGAGGAGACGACGATGCCCGCCGCCGGCGCGGTGATTGTCGTGCGCTTCAGCACCGATTGCGCGGCGCGCATCCGCTCCTCGATGTCGGCGAGGTTGATGCGCACATCGTCGAGCTTCGTCAGCGCCTCCTCGACGCGCTGCGTGGTCGCGCGTTCGGTCTGCGCCTCCGCTTCCACGATCTGCGTGCTGGCCGAGGCGAGGTCCGCCTCGAGCGCGCCGGCTTGGCCGACGAGGTCGGCCTCCGAGCGCAAAAGCTGCGAATATTCCCTGCGGTCGGTAAGGCCCCGGTTCAGAAGGTCGGTCTTGATGCCGAGCTCCTTCTTCACCACCTCGGCCTGCTGCTCGATTGCCGCCTTCTGCGCGTTCAGCCCTTTGACCGACTCGCGATGCATGGCGACGCGCTGCGCCAGGATCGACTGCTCCGACCGGAATCGCGCAAGCCTGGCGTCGAATTCCTTCTGCTGCTCGCGGATGAGGTTTTCGAATTCCTGCTGGAACGGCGCCGGCGCGGGGTCGGCGATCGGCGCCAGCGTGGCTAGGCCGTCGCGCTCGGCCTCCAGCCGCGCCGCGCTTGCCTTGAGCGCGATCCATTGTCTTGTCAGCCGGTTGAGATCGGCTTCCGCGGCGGTCCGGTCGAGCAGGATGAGGTCCTGGCCCCCCCGCACGCGGTCGCCTTCATGCACCAGCAACTGCCTGATGATACCGCCCTCGCGATGCTGGATGAGGATGTTGCCGCTGGTCGCCGCGATCGTGCCTTGCGTGATCACCGCACCTGCCAGCGGCGCACTCGCCGCCCAATAACCGAAGCCGCCCACCATCAGCGCGGTCGCCGCATAGCCGGCGAAGGCCGTGCGCCGGAAGTCGGTGCGCGGGCGGCCTTCGAGGATGAGGCTCTGCGTCATCGTCCAGGGCCCGTGGCGATGCCGTGTGAGGCGCGGATGGTCGGCGCGAACGATCCTGTGACCACCGTGTTCCGCTGCTTGCCCGGCTGGCGCAGCACCTCGGCGCTCGGTCCGAACGCCTCGATCGCGCCGCCGCGCAAGACCATCACACGGTCGCAAGCCGTGGCAATCGAGGGGCGATGCGTGATCACGATCGTGGTCACGCCCGCGGCGCGGGCCGCCGCGAGCACCGTTTCCAGTGCCGTCTCTCCGGCGCCGTCGAGATGCGTGCTCGGCTCATCCAGCACCAGGATGCGCGGATTGCCGTAGAAAGCGCGCGCCAGTCCGATCCGCTGCCGTTCGCCGCCCGACAGCGTCCCGGCGATCGTCGTCTGATAGCCGTCACGCAGCGAAAGGATCAGCTCATGCGCCTCAGCGCGCTTTGCCGCCTCCACGATCGCGGCGTCATCGGCCTGCGCGTCGAAGCGGGCGATGTTGTCGGCGATCGAGCCGGGGAAAAGCTCGACCTCCTGCGCCAGATAGCCGATATGCCGGCCGAGCTGGTTTTCGTCCCACGTCCTGAGCTCCGCGCCGTCGATCCTGATCGTACCGCCGCTCGGCTGGGCGGCCCCGACGAGCAGGCGCGCCAGCGTCGACTTTCCGGCACCGCTCGGGCCGACGATCGCCACCGCTTCGCCGGCCTGAATCGCGAAACTCAATCGCTTGAGAATCGGTTCGACGCCAAAGGCGGCATTTGGCGCAATGAAGAAAAGATCCTGCGCCGAAATCGCACCGGTCGGGTCGGGCAAGACGAGCTTGCGCGTCTCTGCCGGTTGCGCCGCGAGCGCGGTCCCCAGCCGCGTCCAGGCACGCCTCGCCTCACCGAGCTGCCGCCAGGAGCCGATCAATTGGTCGAGCGGCTGCAGCGCGCGCGACGACACGAGCGAGGAGGCGAAGATCATGCCGGCCGTCATCTCGCCCTTGAGCACCAGCCAGGCGCCGGTGCCGAGGATCGCCAGCTGGAGCATCATGCGCAGCGCTCTCGAAGCGCCGCTGAAGACGGCGTTGGCGCCGGCCGAACGGTCATGCAGGACAAGCGCTTCCGCCACATGCCGGCCCCAGGCGCGCGCGGCGTTTTCCACCATGCCCATGGCGCGCAGCGTGTCGGCGTTGCGGGCAAAGACCTGCTCGGCCCGGCTGGCCAAGGCCGAACGCTCCGCCGAGAGCGCATCGTTCCTGCCGATGGCAAGCTGGTTGGCGAAGACCAGCACGACGAGCAGCGCCTCGCCGCCGAGCGTGACCCAGAACAACAGCGGATGGATCAGGTAGAGCAGGGCGAGGAAGACCGGCGCAAAGGGCAGGTCGAACAGCACCGAGACACCGCGCGAGCGGATGAAGGCACAGACCGAGGCAAGGTCGGTGAGGGGCGACGGCGCATTGCCGGAACCGAGCGAAGCGGCGAACGCTCTGGCGCCAAGCCTGTCATTGACCGTCGCCGCGACGCGCTGCGTGTAGACGGCTCGGACGGCGTCGAGAAAGCCGAGGAAACCGAGCGCCGCGACCGCGATGACCGACAGATAAACGAGCGTCTCGACGCTGGAGGAGGGCAGCACCCGGTCATAGACCTGGAGCAGGTAGAGCGGGATGACCAGGAGCAGAAGGTTGATGAGCAGCGAGAACAGCCCGACATCGATTACGGCGCGCAGGAACATCGGCCGCACGCCGGCCTGCCTGATCGCACCCGGAGCGCTCTCCTGTGACATTGGCTCGACCGCCTAGGCTGTGTGTTCGCCCGTGACGTTCAAATGGCTCTGCTGCAGCTCATCCAGCGTATAGGCGTGGATATAGTCGATCTTCATCTGGGCCGGCGTGGCGAGATGGTCGGGCGGCGCGCCGGCTTGTCCGCCGATCGCGAGATCGACCAGCATGTACATCGGCTTGTTCATGTCCGACGGAGTCGCCGCTTGCGCGACCTGCACGCCGTCATAGGTCCACACCAGCTTGTCCGGGGTCCACAGCAGGCCATAGGTATGGAAGCCGGCGGTGTCCATGACGTTCACGGTGGATCCGACCGTGGTGTGCTGGCCCGTCTGATTGGTGTGCGCGGTCATCAGCAGCGAATTCGGTTTCTGCCCGTACATCTCCATCACGTCCAGCTCCGGCGGCCAGGAGCCGTCTTCCGGCAGCAGCCAGAAGGCCGGCCAGGCGCCGGCGTGTTCCGGCAAGTCGGCCCTCATTTCGAAATAGCCATAGGTCTGCGAGAAGGAGTCATGCGTGGTCAGGATGCCGGAGGTGTATTCGTAATTGTTGATCAGCGGCTTGATGTCGGCCGGCGCCTGCGCCGCGGTAATGGTGAGGACCCCGTCCTGCACGCTGAACGGATGCACCGAGCTGGTCGGGGCGTAATTGGCGTCGATATACCACTGCAGCTCGCCATTGCGCGTTAACGTGCTGCCGTTCGGCGCCCCCCACCAGAAGTTGGTATCCCAGGTGCCGCCCTGGCTGTTGTGCAGGTTCAGCGTGTTGAACTCGTCGCTGAAGGACAGCGTCATGCCGGATTTGTCGATCGGCAACTGGAACTGGTTGGGCTGGAATTTGTCGATCGTGGTGTTCTTGAATTCGAGAATTTCGCCCGATCCGAGGTTCAGCACCACATTGGGCCCCGCCTGGATCATGGCGTTGTGGACGGCGGCGAACGAAGTGAATCCGTAACCATCGAGCCGCACAGCATCGTTCGAGGCGAAATTGACGATCGAGTCGCTGCCGTTGCCCTTCGCGATGATGAAAACATCCGCGCCGCCGCCGCCATCGATCAGCACATCGTTGCCCGCCCCGCCGTCGATCGTCTGGCCGCCCGCCTTGGCGGTGATGATGTTGTCCAGCGCATTGCCGAAGGCATAGTTGTGGGCGTTGGTGACGACGAGGTTCTCGACATTGTCCGGCAGCGTATAGCTCATCCATGTGTTGATCGTGTCGATGCCCTGTCCGGCGTACTCGACCACCTTGTTGCCCGCCGAATAGAGGTAATAGATGTCGTCGCCTTGGCCGCCATACATGGTGACGTTGACGCCGCTGGAGGCCCAGATTGAGTCGTTGCCGCTGCTGCCGTTGAATGTCGGTCCGGACGTTGCCGAAAACCAATGGTTGGAAGCGCCGCTATAATAAAGAGGAACGCCTACCGCGTTGACGACGAAACTCATCGGACACTCCTTTCTTGGTGGCGGCTGATTTTCAGGCCAACCTGCAAGCCGGCCTATGGTTCCAAGGATTCGCGTCACAGTACAGATAAAAAATTACCGCTGATCGATAATGATTAGAAATAGACATAACAAGGGGTTTCTAATACAATTTATGCGCGATAATTACACCCCGAATTACTCAATTTTACTCAATATTGCGAGGCTCATGCTGAAATATGGGCAAGATGCCGCGCGTGACCGCCATCGACCAGCGCGGCTGCGCGCGGTGAGCAAGGGCTGAGTCGCTATATGTTCGACGTTGGATATTCGAGCCGGAATCCGATTTCGGTTTGCTCGACAAAAGCGATCGACGGAACGAACAGCGATGGCCAACGACGTCGCACATCGCGTCACATTGCGCCCAGCCAGCCCGCGCCACCGACGATGCCCAGCCTGATCGAAGCGCTCACGTCCGCAGCCTCCGCCGCAAGGGTGGCAGGGTAGCCGCGGGCCACAAAATTTGACAGCCTCTGTCGGATCGGCTGAGGGCTGCCCGTCCTTGGGGCTTCGATCAACGAAGAGAGGATATCGAGACATGCCGAGCACCATTCAACTGCACCGCGTCCTGGCGACTAAGCCGGAGAAGGTTTACCGCGCGTTCGTTGAGGCCGATGCGCTGGCGAAATGGCTGCCGCCAAACGGTTTTACTTGCGCGGTCCACGAGTTCGAGGGCAAGGTCGGCGGCGCCTACAAGATGTCCTTCCGCAACTTCACCACCGGCGACAGCCATTCCTTCGGCGGCGAATTTGTCGAGCTGGTTCCGAGCGAGCGCCTGCGCTACACGGACCGCTTCGACGATCCCAACCTGCCGGGCCAGATAGAGGTGACCGTGATCCTTAAGAAGGTTTCGGTAGGCACCGAGGTCAACATCACCCAGGCCGGCATCCCGGACGCCATCCCCGCCGAGGCCTGCTATCTCGGCTGGCAGGAATCGCTGCGCAACCTGGCCAAGCTCGTTGAGCCCGAGATCAACCAGTAAGTCGGAGCAATTCCAGGAAAAGTGTGTAGGTTCCGGCGCCTTCGCCGTAACTTCTGGTGCGTCAAGATGAGAGCGGGCGGCGGTCGGTCTTCCGGCCGCCGCCTTACCCAAGGTAAGCAAAATTTCACCAAGTGCTGTTAAAAGCCGCTTCCATGGATCGCAACAAGAACAACGACCTGTTTGTCCTGATGGCGGCGCTCGCCGCCATCGCGATCTACAACATTGCCTGCGGCATCAAGACAGGCGAAGTCCGCGGCAAGTTGCATTGGGTCGCTCTGGCGGACGATCCGACACGTTTTTGGAACATCGTGGTCGGCAATTCGATCGTCCTGGTCGCCTCGATAGTCTTTCTGTGGGTTCTCAATTCCCGCAGGCCCGGATGATCTAGGGGCGGCGTCCTCTTTGCCTCACACCGCTCCTTTCACACTGCTCTTGTGATGCCGCCATCGACGCGGATGTTCTGTCCGGTGATGTAGGCGGCTCCGTCCGAAGCCAGGAACGAGATCGTCGCTGCGATCTCATCCGAAGTGCCGTAGCGCTTCATCGGCACGCTGTCGCGGCGCTCATTCGTCGCCGGCAAGCTGTCGATCCAGCCCGGCAGCACATTGTTCATGCGGATGTTGTCGGGGGCATAAGTGTCGGCGAAGATCTTGGTGTAGGCGGCAAGCCCGGCGCGCGCCACGGCCGACGTTGGGAACATCGCGCTCGGCTCAAACGTCCACGCGGTCGAGATATTGATGATAACGCCACCCTTCTGCTTCTGCATCACCGGCGTCACCAGCCGGGTCGGGCGCACGGCGTTGAGGAAATACGTGTCGATGCCCTTGTGCCAGTCCTCGTCGCTGATCTCGATGATCTGCGCACGCGGCCCGTGGCCGGCGCTGTTGACCAGCACGTCGATGCGGCCCCAGCGTTCCACCGCGCCATCGGTAAGGCGCTTCAGATCCTCATTCGACTGGTTGGAGCCGGTGACGCCGAAGCCGCCGAGCTCGTTGCCCAGCGCTTCGCCTTTGCCGGAGGAGGACAGCACGCCGACCTTGAATCCGTCCGCCGCCAGGCGCCTGGCCGCCGCTGCGCCCATGCCGCTGCCGCCCGCCGTCACCAAAGCTACTTTGTCTATCGCCATGTCGCTGTCCATCCCGGGTGCTTGGGTTGAAAGCGACCCTGTTAGCATGCGCAGGGCAGGGGATGAACCGGATTGGATTGCGCCAAGGCGATTGATAATTGGCGAAGGCGGCGGAACTGCCAATCTCCCCCACAAGGGGGAAATTGGCAGTTCGAGCACCCTCAAACCTTGAACATACTCATCAGCGTCTTCGACACCACAGCGCAGCGGCCGGGCTTCACGTCGCCCGCTTTCAGCGGCACGCCCTTGCCCGCAGCCACTGCCGGCTCGTACCAGCCCCGCAGCGCCTGGTCGGCGGCGCAATAGCCCCAGTTCACCAAATCGACCGTCTCTTCGCTGCCCAGGAAATGCAGCGAGGTGCCGATATCGGCAGGTGCGGTGGCGGCGGTCTGCACGAAGGTCGGCTCGGCCGTGTCGGGCTTGCTTGCGATCGACCAGAAGACGCCGCGCGTCGCCGCATAGCCGGGCCGGGTCGCGTCATTGGCCAGGCCACGATCGTCGGCGTCCTTGGCCGCCTGGAAGCGCGCCACCAGATCCCGGCGCCTGAGCGAGCGCACCTGGTTGTCGGTGGTGTCGAGCACGCGTTTCAACTGCGAGAACCAGTTCCGATAGCCGGCGCTCGAAGCCTGCCACGGCGCGCCGGCGTCGCTGACCAGCAGCCAGCGGCAGCGTTTCAGCGCCGGCTCGATGCCGTGATTGTCGTAGACGCCGCCATCGGTGAGCACGGCGCGCGAAGGCGGCACCGGCGGGCCGACAGAGGGGTCGAGCTTGTCGTTCTTCCACGCGAAGGGCGTGAGGTCGAGCCGCAGCGGCGACAGGAAAGGCGGGAAGGCCGAGGAGGCGGCAACCGCGAGAGCCACCGGCAGGTCGGCCTGGTAGGCGACGCCGATGCGATAGTCGGCGATATAGCGCCGCGACAGCCGGAACAGCGAGCCGGTGCCGAGATTGCTGGAGCAGAACACGAACCAGGGTTTTTCCGGCAGGCTCTTCAGCATCGGCCTTGAGCCGTCGAACAAATGTCTCTCGTAGCAGGCGGCGACTTCGCGCGCCGCGCTCGAAAGCGGGTTGAGCAGGCCTTTGAAGATCGCCGGCGCGTCGAGGAAGACTTGCGAGAACTCCAGTATCCTGTTCAGATAGATATCGAAATTGGCGGCGACACCGTTGACGAAGGCGAAACGCGGCCAAAGTACCGCCAGCAGCCCGGCGGCTATCGAGCCGCCCGAGACCGAGCTTACCATGTCGAGTTTCTGGAGCAGCCCGGCCTCGTTGAGGCGGCATATCGCGCCAGCATGAAACAGCATGGCGCGGTAGCCGCCGCCCGACAGGCAGAGGCCGAGATCATAGCGCTCGGGCGCGCCGCCATCCGCGTCCGGTGGTGATCCAGCCGCAATCGGCTCCATCGCGGCCCCCTTTGCCTGTCCGTCCGGCGTCCTTAAGCCTGGCTATGCGCAATCGAGCCCAGCACCGACATTCTTGCAAGTGGGGGAACGCGTAACTTCACAGATTGGAAATCGGCCCGCGCCGACGGACGGGGAGATTACCCGAAGCGGTTGGTACGCAGCGCACGGACGGCGCGTAGGCTTTCGTCAATCTCCAATGGCGCCAGAGGAGATGCCTCAGCCACTCACAGCTCCTTCTCGGCCAATTCCCTAAACCCGTCCGGCACCGAGCGCGGACCTTCCAGCGCTACCGTGCCGTAGCCGACCGCCTCCTTGCCGAAGCGCTGGCGGATCTTGTCCACCGCCCGGTCGGCGCCGAAGCGCGCCAGGCCTTTGCGGCTGCCGGGCCTCAGCTTCTCGTCCGCCAGCCCGAGCGGCAGTTCGAGCTGCAGCTCGGCATGCTCCTCCAGATGCGAGACAGAGATGGCGAGCAGCGAGATGTCCCTCTCGCCCGGATGGGCGGCAAGCACGCCGCGCACCAGTTCCTCGGCGATCTCCGCCAGCATCGCGGTCGCCTGGATCGGCTGGTCGAGCGTGATCGAGCGGCTCACAGCGCGCAGATCGGCGAAGCGAACCCGCACCGTCACTGTGCGCCCGGGCCGGTCCTTGGCGCGCAACCGGCTGGCCACGCGGTCGGCCAGATGCAGGAGCGTCGGCACGAAGACGCGCGGCACTGCCGGCTTCCTGCCGAGCGCCGATTGCGCGCCGGCAGAATGCGCGCGGCGGTGTGCCTCGAGTTTTCGCGGGTCGCGGTTCCAGGCGAGCGCGGCAAGCTTCTGGCCGGCGGCATGGCCGATCAGCCGCTCCAGCGCGCCGCTATGGGTGCGCGCCAATTGCCCGATCGTCTCGACGCCGATCTCGGCCAGCCTGGCCTTGGTCGCCGGGCCGACACCCCACATCAGCGTGACAGGCAGGTCGTGCAGGAAGGCGAGCTCGATGCCGGGCTCGACCACTACCAGCCCGTCGGGCTTGGCTACCTGCGAGGCGATCTTGGCCAGATGCTTGGTCCGCGCCACACCGATCGAGATCGGCAGGCCGAGCTCGGCCTTCACCCGCTCGCGGATTTTTCGCGCGATCTCTTGCGGTGATCCGAACAGATGCGTGCAGCCGGCGACGTCGGCAAAAGCCTCGTCGATCGAGATGCGCTCGACCGCCGGCGTGAAATCGTCGAGCACCTTAATCGCGGCGTCGCCGAGGCGCTGGTATTCAGAAAAATGACCGCCGACGAAGATGAGCTGAGGGCAGAGCTCGCGCGCTTTGCGGCCCGGCATGCCGCCGCGCACGCCAAAGATTTTCGCCTCATAGGAGGCCGCCAGCACCACGCCTCCGCCGACGGCGATCGGCTTGCCACGCAATGACGGATCTAGCAGTTGCTCGACCGAGGCGTAGAAGGCGTCGAGGTCGGCATGCAGGATGGTGGCGGCCGCGGCGGTGTTCGTGGCGGCCATCGCGCGCTCCCATGGCCATTTGTGTGGCATTGCAGCATTAGCTGCGTCTTTTGTAAGGGGAATTAACGGAACATAAAGAGAACAAAAGAAGCTCTCTGTCAAGCCACCACGCTTGGCCGTGCAGGTTTCCACAACTGGGGGCGCAGCCACAGATAGAGCGCCGGTTGTGCGCATGACCTTTGCGCGGGACACGCCGCCGCAGGCTGAGGAGGGATCGCCTCGCGAGGCGATTCCTCCTTCGCTTCTGAACGTAAATTGCGACTGTCTGCGTTATGCCGGCTTGGCGTATTCTTCGGCGCTCAGCACCTCGATGCATTGGAACGGCTGGTTGCCTTCCACCCAGGCGTCGTGGCCGGGCGGGATGGTGTAGGAAGTGCCGGCCTCGATGGTCTTTTGCGTGCCGTCGGTCATCCGTACGGTGATCGAGCCGGACACGGCATAGCCGACATGCGAGACCTGGCAGCTGTCGGTCTTGACCACCGGCTTCACACATTCGGACCATTTCCAGCCCGGCTGCATGTTCATTCGCCCGAGCGTATAGCCCGGCAGCCGCACGATCTCGACACGCGTCTTGGCGGGCGCGCGGACCTCGTCGGGATTGTTGTGCGATTTGGATTCGAGTTTCGTCACCTTCATTGCAACTTCGGCCATGGTATCCCTCCCATGTGTGAAGCGGCGCCTGACGTTGCGATCGTCGGCGACCGCGAGTGTATTCATAAGCCTTATTATGAGCGATTGCTAATTAATAGAGGTGACCGCGAGCTCAGCCGAACGCTTGGCGCATTGTCGTGGAAGGTGGATATTCCAGGCCCTCGGGCGACGGTCCCGGGCCATCTTCGGACCGAAGTCCCATCGCACGAACGCAGAGGCCCGACACGCCTATTTTCAGGAAACAACGACGGCACCAAAATCATTGGCTAGCAAGCCGCCGGACAAAGTCCCTTCATCGGCGGTTGACCACGGCGTGCCCGCTATTCCTGCGATATGGCGGGCACGCCTTTCCCTGAAACCGCTCCTGGAGTTGAGGGCCGTGCAACCCGGTAAGATGATCGCCAATCTGTTTGCCGCACTGCTTCTGGCCGGCCTGGTCGGCGGCGTCTTCTTCGTCTTCGGCAGGCCGCTCTGGCCCGAGCGCCAGGCCCGTATGGTGATCCTTCTCCCGGTCGATACGATTGCGACCGGATCGCTGCGCCGAGCCTGCCTCGAGCCATGCCTGCCGGCCCGCTTCGACCTCAAGCTCGCGCCCGCCAGGCCGCGCGGATGAAGCCGCGCGGGAACCAGTCCGCGCCCCGGGCCGTTGACGGAGCGAAGGGATGGCGCTGGCGGAGGCCGCCATGGACAATTTCGAACTCATCGATCTTCTGTGCGTCATCGACGCCTGCGTGAGCGACCGTTCGGCCGGCCGTATCGTGCCGATGTCGAGGGCCGTCGAGGAGTTGCGCGTCCTGACCGGCGATTTCGTCTCGTCGGATGAGGATGCGGCCAACGCCTTGACGCAGGTCGCGCTCAAGCGCGGCTGCGCCGTGCTCTTCGACGAGCGAGCGGGCGCGGATATTGTCGGCTAGGGGCAATCTCGTCCTCCTCCTGGCGGAGGAGGTTGGTGCTCATTTCGCCAGGGTGATCATCCGGCCCGCATACGCCGCCCGGCCTCCGAGTTCGGCCGTGCAATCCGACTTCACGGCCGAGTTCCCCGTCATCGAGATCGTATCGCCGACCAGCCGCAGGCAACTGCCCTGGGCGTTCATGTCCGAATTTCCGGCATAGGTGATGACGGCGTCCGGGGCGTAGATAAAGCCGCTGACCACGGAGCCCGATCCGCCGTTCAGCGTCAGCGCCTGGGTGTTGCCGTGAGCCTGGTAGACGGTGATTCCGGCGTAGGGGCCGCTGGTGGGCGGCGACAGGTTCACCTGTTCGTTGGCGTTGATATAGAGCTGTGAGTTCTCCATCAGGAAGATCGTCACGCCCTGGCCGCTCAGGCTGCCGTTGCCGCCCGGCTTTATGGTGACATTGCGCATGATGTAGGTGCCCGGATTGAGGGTGATCTTTCCCGACAAGGTCTTGTCGCAATAGGTACCCGGCGAGAGCGTCACCGTTTTGCCATTGGGCACCGGCAGGCACAGCGTATAGGCGGGAGGAACGACGTCGGCCAGCGGATCGAACGAAGCATACTGGTTCTCATGCGGCGCGCCGCAGGAAAGCGTGGCGTTTGGCGGCGTCAGCCCTTGCGTGCCGCCGACTGTCGAGACGCAGCCGGCGCTGACGATCGCCGAGCCGCCGCGATTGACGGCGTCGGGCGCGTCTGAATTGGCCGCGATCACGCAGCCGTTCATCGCCACATTGGTCGAGCCCTGCAGGTTGACCGCGCCGTCGGCGTGCTGATTGAGCGCGAGCACGCAGGCTTGCGCGCCGGGTTTGAGCTTGACCGAGGCGGTGCGCGTCGCCTGCCAGGCCGGCATGCCGCTGATGAAGGCCGGCCGGCTGATGCTCGACGACAGCGAAATGAAATAGGCGCCCGGATCGCCGCTCGCGCTGGCCTGGAAGGCGGCGAGGCTGCCCGATAGTTCCTGTGCGTCGGCTGCGCTCATATTGGCGGCGAAGAAGGTCTGGCCGAGTTGCTGCACGTCGCTTGCCGACATGCCTGGCAGGTATTTCGTGCCGATCGCCAAGCCGGCCGCGTCCAGCGAGTTCTGCAACTGCGCGGCGTCGTCGCTCGTGCCTATCAGGTCGATGGATGCCGCCACGCCAAGCATAAGCGGCACCATGGCGACCGCGGCTGCGATCGCAAAGTTGCCGCGCCTCGATGCCAAAAAACGTCCCAACATGGAGCTCGCCCTCGTCATATGTCCGAGAGTGATATGCGCGCCGTCTCTACGGTCGATTTCCAAAATAGATAAAATGCAGAGAGAGCTAAAATGCACGGTTTTACCGACGCTTAAACCTTAAGTCCGAGGCTTTATAGGCCTTAAGTCTTAGTGTGTGCGGCGCAAGGCGGGGGCAGCGGAGCGCTAGGGTCCCACCGGCAAAAATCGAGCGAAATAATTAGGCATTCGTTCATACGGCAATGATGACGTAACGGCTGGGATAGCTTGGGTGCGCTCGGCCATGGCCTTTTCAGGTCGGTTCATCAGAAATCTTTTTTCTCGACGCAGCTCTCGACGCTTTTGCGAAGGCAAGAGCGGCAATGTCGCCACCATTTTCGCGCTCACCCTGCCGGTCGTCGTCGGCGGCGCCGGGCTCGGCGTCGAGACCTCCTACTGGTACTATTCGAGCCTGAAGCTGCAGGCGATCGCCGACGCGGCCGCCTATGCCGGCGCGTTGGAAAAGATCGCCGGATCCAACACGGATGCCATCACCGCCGCCGCCGCGTCATCGGCCGCCTCGAATGGCCTTGGTGCGGGCACCATTGTCGTCAACACCCCGCCGGCGTCGGGACCGAACACGGCCAAGAAGGCGGTCGAGGTCATCCTCAACCAGGATCTCGACCGGATCTTCACGTCCATCTTCACTCAGACAAAAGTACCGGAGCGGGCGAGGGCGGTGGCGCTGATCACCGACGCCTCCAAAGCTTGCATCGAAGCGCTCAATCCGTCGGCCTCCCAGGCAGCACTTTTCTCCGGCAGCACCAGCGTCAAACTGGCCGGCTGCGTCATCATGGCGAATTCGATCGCCAACGATGCCATCAAGGTGCAGGGGTCGGCGGGGCTTCAGGCCGATTGCCTGATTTCGGCCGGCGGCGTCGTGCTGAACAATCCGGTGCCGATGGTCTGCAAGGCCCCGATCACCCAGGCGCTGCCGGCGGCCGATCCGTTCGCCAGCTTGCCGGCTCCCGCGACCACGAGCCCATGCCAAAAGATCAACGGCAACAAGACGACGCAAACGATCCAGCCCGGGACCTACTGCAGCGGCATGAGCCTCAACGGCAACATCACGCTTTCCCCCGGTGTCTATGTCCTCCAGGGCGACTTGAAGATCAATGCGGGTGCCGTCATCCAAGGCAGCGACGTTACGATCTTCATGGCCGGCAGCAACACTGTCAGCATGAACGGCAACGCCACCGTGACGCTGGCCGCCCCGACTACGGGCACCTATTCCGGCGTGCTGTTCTATGGCGACCGGACGGGGACCGCCGCGCAGAGCACCTTCAACGGCACCGCGACTTCGCTTTTGACCGGCGCGATCTACTTCCCCAGGCAACAGGTCAATTATCTCGGCAATTTCTCGGGCGTGAATGGCTGCACCCAGGTCGTTGCCGATACCATCCAGTGGTCGGGCAACTCGACCATCAACCAGGACTGCTCGAGTCTCGGGATGAAGGACATCCCGGCCGCTCAGGCGGTTGCGGTGGTAGAGTGAAATCCGCTGCCCGTCGACTGGTGCCGGCCATTCGCGATGAATCGGGCATCGCCGCGGTGGAACTCGCGTTTGTCTTGCCCGTCTTGTGCGCGGCTTTGCTCGGTATCATGGACGGCTGGTCCTATGTCGCGGGCTCGCTGTCGATGCGCGCCGGTGTGAAAACGGCGGCCAACCTCGTGATGGCTGGCTCCGCTGACGACAGCGCGACCCAGACTGTCGCGCTGGCGAGCTGGGAGAACAAGCCTTCCGACGCGCAGGTTACGATCAGTCGCATCTACAAGTGCGGGACCACCGTGGTCGATGCGTCGACCTTGTGCAGTGGACCGAAAGCGCCGTCCGTCTACGTCCAGATTCAGGCATCCGGCACCTGGATCCCGCCCTTCACCTTTGGGCCATACCCGGACAATACCGCGATCGGCCATGTGCAGGTGGTCCGTGTGCGCTAAACAAAGGCTCCGGCTTTCGGCATTTGCGGCTAATGAGGCGGGCGGCGCCGGTCTCGAGTTCGCCCTGGTCGCGCCTTTTCTCATCATGCTCCTGTTCGGCATCTTCGCCTTCGGCTGGTCGATGAACAGCGTATCCAGCGTGCGCTACGCGCTCGAAGCCTCGGCGCGCTCACTGCAGCTCAACAACACGCTGACGCAGGCCGACATCCAGGCCATCGCCACACAGAAGCTTCAGGCGCTTGGCCTGCGGAATGTGAACGTCACCATCACCACCGATCCGGCGAGCGGCGGGTTCCGCATGGCACACGTCAACGCCAGCTATGCCTTTGTCATCAGCTTTCCCTATTTCAGCAATTACCCGATCAGCTACACCACCTCGGTAGCCGTGCCCCTGGTCAGCAGCTAGAGGGACGAACGGATGTATCTTAGGATTCTCTAAAAAGCTGCAAGGCTGGCGCCAGCCAGGAATGCTAGGGCTTTGCTGTCATCCACTATCAGGAGCGCAGCCATGACCTCTCTTGTTGGAAGCCAGCTGGGCCCAGGCGCCATGCATCAAGCGAGCAGACCCCAGGCGTCGGAAACTTTCCCGGGCAAGCGCGCCGAAAGCGTCGGCCACCTCGCGAAAGCCTCGGTCTTCGAGACGGACATCGGCGAGCCGAATGCCCAAGGAAAATCCGCGTCCCGGATCGCCCGAATGGACCTGACCGTGCTTTCCCCGACCGGTTCGGGCGAAGGTCAGGAGCCGGAGACGGCAACCGGCACGCCGACCGAGACTGATGGCACGGAAGATCCAAATCCTTCCGCTTGATGGCCGGCAAAAAGCCAGGCCCGCTTGTGCCTGGTGGCTAGCAGCCTTCCGTTGTGGTTTTCATCTGGCCGGGAGCGTTGGATTTGGCGCTCGTATCCTGTTGGCCAGGGGCCGCCTGCTTGGCACTGCCGGTCTGTTGCCCAGGCGCGCAGTCCTTCGCTGAATTCGAATTGGTCGAGTTCGTCGTGGTCGTGTCTGTGCCCTGGCTGCTGGGCATCGTCATTGTGGTGGATGACGATGTCGATGAGCTACCCGATGTCGTGCCCGACTGCGCCGTCGCCAGACCACCGGACAAAGCAACAAAGGCGGCAACGAGAAGAATTCGTTTCATGGTGACTGTCCTTTTAGGCAATATCCCTTCGCTTGTTTAACCCCGACCTTTCGGCAGGGTTCCAAAGGCGCAGGTGATCCGATTGCAGGGGATTGTCGCGGCGGCAATTGCCTCTTGGGACCATGGTCTGGCGAGACAAGGGCCTTCTTTGTTCCAAACGGCCCACAGATGCTAAGCCCTTTGTATTTACGTTAAATTTCAACGGGTTAACCTGGTGTTTTGGGAAAATTGCGGAGAGGCCGCGGCTATGCTCTCATTTCGCGACCGCAGTTGCTTAAAGTTTATCCGACGCCATTAGGAAATTCTCATAAGAGGCTGCCTAGCGGTTGGGCCATAGTGACGATTCATCTGCGGAGAAGCACAATGACATTGCGAAAGACACTTCTGGCATCCCTGGCCATTCTCGCGCTTGCGACCGCCCCCGCGCTTGCCGGCGCCGGCGGTAACGGCGGCGGCCACGGCAATGGCGGCAGCCATGGCGGCGGCAACGGAAACGGCGGCGGTAACGGTGGCGGTCATGGAAATGGCGGGGGCAGCGGCAAGAGCGGCGCCTCGCACGGCAACTCGGCCTCGGCTCCGGGCCACAACAAGAGCGCCGATGCCAGCGCGTCGGATGACAACTCGACCGATGACGCGACGACTGACGATACGACCACGTCTGCCACGCCCAAGGACAAGAACATTCACGCCAAGCTCGGCCGGCTGAACTCGCTGCAGCGCAACATCAACGCTTATATGAATTCCAAGAGCAAGAAGTTCGCCGGCGTCCAGGCTTACGTGACGCAGGCCGCGGCAGCCAAGAACGCCCAGGCCAACCTCGACGCGGCAAACGCCCAACTGGCCGCCGACCAGAGCAAGCTGGCCGACCTCACTCAGCAACTCGCCGACCTCAACGCGACCGACACAACCGGCTTCACGCCCGAACAGCAGGCGGCTCTCGATGCGCAGATCGCCGACGTTCAGGGACAGATTGACGCCCAGAACGCCACGATCAGCACCACTGATGCCCAGGCGATCGCCGATGCGCAGGCCGCGGTTGACAACGCGCCGCCTCCCACCGATGCGTCGCTGGACGCTGCCCTTGCCGACATGGCCAACAAGCCAGTCGACGCCGACGTCACCGCCTGGGCCAAGGATACTTTGGCGGGCAAGATCGACGCGCAAGCCGCGGCCACGGCGACAACCACAACAACCCCATAAGGCCGGACGAACCGACCGGAGGGCGAGCGAAAGCCGCCGGGCCTCGCCCGGCGGTTTTTTGTTGACAGGGCGACGGGCGCGCCGTCTCCGGCAGAAAAATGGCTCGCCTCAGTCGAGACGAGCCAAAGCGGGAGCCCTATTGCCGGGTGCTGATCCCGCACCAGGTTGCCACCTGTTTTCCGGGTGGCCGGCGGTCGAAACCGAGACGCCGGCTTGCGGACGCTCTACTGCGCGCCGCGGGATAATATATCGTGCTACGACATGTTTATCGCCGGCACGGCGGGCAGGCAATCCCTTTGATCTCGCACCGGCCAGGAACGGACTGCATCACACAAGAGCAAGCTCCAGCGGTGCCTTCATTCGCGACTGCCTTTGCCGTCGCAAGCCGTGCCAATTGCGGCAGTGCGCCAGACCTCAGTCGCCTTGTATTCGATGGCGCACAGCGCCTAAGTCACCGATGCTGTTCTGCCCTCCAAGGCGCATGGCATGCTCCGCGGCCCCAGTGAACCGCCCAGATACGGGAGGTGGGGAGAGGACGGTCGATTCCTGCGGGATGTAGCTGTTCCTTCGTTGTGCCCGCCGCTGGTTCAGGCCAGCAGGCGGACCTTTGACGATCAGGGCGACGCAAACCGGGCTCATTCGGCGTGATCGAGCAGGCGGGTGGCGTCAGGGCGATTCCGGCCCTGCTTGACCCCGGCGTGATCTATGCCTTCCACGGTAATCGCGAACGTGCCGTTCTCCGTCCTGCCGATGAAGCCCTTCGACTTGAGGTACCACAGGTGGAACTCCAGGTGCTCGCGGGGGCAACCGGACAGGCGCTCGAGTTCGTCGTCGCCGATGCCCGGATTGTTGACGTCCCGCCGGCGCCTCACATAGAGAAGCGACAGCAGATTGGCCTGGATGACGGAATCCCGCTCCATGCCGCCGCCGTCGCGCGCTCCCTCGGTGAGTTCATGACGAAGACCCAGATGCTCGCGGTAAAGGATATCGTATTGAGCCCGCTTGACGGGGTCGCGGAGTGTATTGTTGGCTTCAACGATCTCGCTGAAGCGCGATTCATTGCCGGTTTCCCGATTGTCGGGGTGATAGCGCATGGCAAAGTAGCGGAAGATCCGCTCGATGGTCTCGGAATTGGCGTTCGGGCTTATTTCCAGAACTTCGTAGTAGTCGATGAACATGTAATCGCGCTTCCGAAATTACGGAAACCATTCCCCCAGGCGCAAGCATTGCCCAAATGCTGCGCGCTTGCAAGGTGCCGGTCCCAGTCTCGAACCGCCAAGGCCGGCGCGAATGCTCGCCATACGAAAATGTAAGATTGTGGCCACAATTGCGGGAGCTTTCGAGCCAAATTCGGCCATCGTCCTCGCGACTATTCAACAACGTTAAGGCGTAGGACGCCTTGTATTCAGGGAACGGTCGCGATGGAAACCAGACGTGGATATTCAATTTTTCAGATCGCGCTGCATTGGCTGATTGCAGCGCTGGTTTTATTTCAGCTCTTCTTCGGTGAGAGCATGACGGTCGTCGTGGACGCCGCCGAAGACGGCCAGCCGGTATCGGCCACCGACCAGGCGCTGGGCTCAGCTCATTACTGGGTCGGCCTGTCCGTTCTTGCGCTTGTGCTTGTTCGACTGGTCCTCAGGCTGGTATCCGGCGCGCCGGCCCCCGCCGGTCATGGATCGAGATGGATGCGGGTCGCCGCGCATGTATCGCACGGCCTGTTCTATGTGCTGTTGCTGGCGACGCCGGCAATCGGGCTTCTGGCGTTCTATCTGGGCGACCCTTGGGGTGACATTCATTCGCTTGCCAAGCCGGCATTCATCGTGCTGATCGCTGTCCACGTCGTGGCGGCGCTCTACCATCAGTTCTGGCTGAGGGACGGGACGCTGAAGCGCATGCTTTCGCCCGCCGGCTGATTGGGGAGATATGCTGGCCGGCGGCGTCTTCTGTGCGATGGCCGATCGGCAAAGGCTAGCGGCCGCGTGTCGGAAAAACCTTTGCCCCGTTGCGGTGGAATAAATTCCGGGCTTTGTTACGCTAGCTCTGCTTGGAATTCAGGTGGCAACCTGGATGGAGCCGACCTCAAGCCCGGCTCCCTTTTCGGCTCGCTTCGAAAGAGGCGAGCCATTTTTTTGCAAAACCGCCAAACCTCGCGGCTTTCGCCCGAAGGCCGCACCGACTTAGGTGCGTCATGGCTAATATCGCTCGCACGATGTAGACTGCGCAGAGTCGGGTTTACAAAGGCATTGGGAGGACAACAAATGCCACGGGTATCGGAACTCTTCTTCAAGACGGCCATCGTCTTTCTCGTCCTGGGCGTCGCCGCCGGACTACAGATGGCGATTTCGGGCGATCACGGTGCCTTTCCGGCGCATGCTCACATCAACCTTCTTGGCTGGGTCACCAGCGCCATCTTCGGCGGCTACTATGCGCTCAACCCGGCCAAGGCCGAGCGCCGCATCGCCATGATCCATTACGGCCTCTATACGGTCGGCATCGTGATCATGCTGCCGGCGCTCTACTGGATGCTGGCGGGAGGCCACCCGGAGATCGAGCCGGTCGTGGCAATCGGCTCGCTGATCGTGGCCGCCGCGGTGCTGGTCTTCGGCTTCGTCGTCTTCTTGTCGACGGAAACGGTGCGCTCGGCCTCACCGGCCACCGCGCGCTAGCTGGGCGAACCGAGCAGGGATTTCAGGCGCGCCGGCTACAGCCTCCGATCAAGGAGAGCTGCAGCCGGCGTTTGGTTGCGCCGCATCGATTTTGTTGATGGCGGCCCATCGCCGATGCAAAGCTAGTGGCGGTCTATCGGCTCCGATGCAACGGATGGCGCCTCGGGCCCTGGCGCCGAGGTGTAGCATGGCCTTTGCGGTCGAATTGAAGAGGCAACGTGCCGGGCTATTGCGGCGTGGATGCCTGTCGAGAAGGAATAGAATGATCCGTCCGCGGCCGGAATCGACGCAAAGCGATCAGGGAAGCAGTTTCGGGAACAGCCGCAAGATGAGGGCGTGGATGATGCCATCGCGCTCGAACGGTCCGGGCATCTTGGCGGGTGCCGCGCTTACGTCCGCTTTGCCTTCGTCGGTTACGCGGGTCTCACTGTGCACGAGCCAGAGCACGGCCACGAAATAGCCGGCCTGCAGAGCCACGGCCGCCAGGAATGTCCAACCGATCGCCATCCAGACAGATCCCGTGGACATGAAGGTCCAGCCGAGGATCACTAGAAGCGTGCCAACCATTCCCACAAGAAACTGCGGAAAATACATTTGCCCAACCGAGCGCCGCGACCATATTCGGCCATCAGCGATCTCGCCCATATCTCTACCCATTTTGACCCATGCACCTTTTCCGGGTGGACCGCAAGCTTGAACGGTTTGCCGGCGGCCCCATTGCCCTTTCGTCCGGCCCCGACAGGGACCACGGACGCAGGACTTCCGCTGTGACAACTGGCAATTGCGCCGGATCGTTCCCGAGCCGGCGACATTCAAGTCATGCCTAATGGACCGCAGCGCATGCGGGCGACTGCCTGCCTGGTTTAAGATGCCTCTCCACGCAGAAAGGCCCGCCACCCGGGCGGGCCCTTATCCGCTATGCTGACCGGATCAGCTCAGGATCACTACGATCTTGTAGGTGTCCGGGTCGACGATGACGATGCGTCCATCGGCCAAGACGAAATACTCATAGTTTTCATAAGCCGGAACGATCTTGACGATCCGGGCCGGCAGACGGTGCAGACGCACCTTGTGGCGCGGCACCTCGACGCCGACGGAGATGTCGAAGCTGACGTCGCGAACCGGTTCGACATGGCTCTCATGAATGACCTGCGTGATCTGCGTCCTCTGTTCCACCGTCACGTTATTGATCGACGCCGTCTTGTTCTGGTCGGTCTCGACGTTGGTGTTGCCCTGGGCGTTCTGCTGGGTGGTCGTGCCGGTCTTGCCCTGGGCGTTCTGCTCAGTCTGCATCTTGGTGGTGCCCTGAGCGTTCTGCTCGGTGGTCGTGCCGGTCTTACCCTGAGCCTGCTGATCGGTTTGGGTCTTCGTCTTGTTCTGGGCATTCTGCTGGGTCGTCGTACCGGTCTTGCTCTGGGCGTTCTGCTCAGTCTGCATCTTGGTGGTGCCCTGGGCGTTCTGTTCGGTGCTGGTGCCAGTCTTGCCCTGCGCCTGCTGCTTCTTCTTCAGCTGTGTGTTGTCCTGGGCGTTCTGGTCAGTGTTGGCGCCTGACTGACCCTGAGCCTGCTCTTCGGTCTTCATCTTGGTCTTGCCTTGAGCCTGCTCTTCGGTGTTTGCGCCGGCCTTGCCCTGGGCGTTCTGCTGGGTTTGCGACTTCATCTGACCCTGGGCCTGGCCGCCCGCCTTGCCGCCCTTTTGGCAATCGGCCGTGCCGGCCGTGCAATTATTGTCGCCGCCGCTCGGCTGCGCGGACTCGGTCTGCGCCATCGCGGCGCCGCAACCGACGCCGAGCGCGATCATGCTTGTGATCAGCAGATGTTTCATTGGATTTTCTCCTCGGAAAGTCGGTCCCTTCGGATGGGTAACCCAGCCCGAAACGCATTGTTCCGAAATTGTTGCCACGGCCGAAGGCGATGGTCGCGGAACACGGCGGCAGTTGTTTTTGCAGGCGCCGGTCCAGTTTTGCAGGAACAAGGGTAGGCGAACGGCGTTACGGCAATGCCGACCCGCTGTGGAAAATCGCAGGCGCAGCATTCAGGCGATTCGATTCAGATCCACATAGGAGAGACGACCAATGAAAATGCACCTCACCTCCGCCGCCGCTGGCTTCCTGCTGCTTGCTGGTATCGGCGCGGCTGCCGCGCAGGATGTCGTGATCGCGCCGGAGCAGGAAACCGTCATCAAGGAATACGTGCATAAACAGCCGCTGGCCTCGGTCAAGGTTCCGGGCGTCGAGCTGAATATCGGCAGCACGCTTCCCGACACGGTCGAATTACATGAAGTGCCCAACGTCAAATACCGTTACGTCGTCGTCGATAACCGGACGGTGATCGTCGACCCCGGTACCCGCAAGATCGTCAAGGTCCTCGATTGATCGATAGCGCATCAAATCGGATGGCCCGCCGCCTGGTTACGGCGACGGGCCATTAACCGATTATTATTTTGTTACCATGTGCTAACGGAACCTTCCCTCAGCGCTTGAGTTACCGGCTCTGGTTCACGTTGTCTCATAGACAACACAAACCAGTGGCAACGTGAAAATACGGGCGGTGGCGAACAGTACGGCGGGGCGAGGAGGAGTTTACCAACATGTCGAAACGAGAAATCGGAACATCCCGTTCGCTCGGGATGCGTGTTGCCCATCTCAAAGCCAGGATGCAAGACGCCCGGATCACCGAGCATGAAATGAAGGCTTTCCAGAAGGTCGCGGCGATCATGGGGGGCGGCGAGGGCTCCCTACGCATTGAGGCCGACGATCTGATCGCTGCGTCCTTCGTTGCCGAGGCGCTGGGCGAATCGGCACCGAACTGACGGCGGCTACCAGTCGAGATCCCGGATCGTTTCAGCCCGACCGTCAGCCGGGAAGGCGGCGGTCGGCAGGCACGATGGACGCCAGGAGGCGCCGAGCTTCCTCCCAGGATCGGCCGGCCAAATCCCAAAACTTGCATGACAACGCCGATCACCTTGCAGGACAACGCCGATCACATGGTGTGCCGAACGCGTCGAGGCTGGGCCTAGCCAGGCACGTGCCGGTTTGGTGCCCGGCTTTCGCGTGCCCGGATTCGCCTGATCTTTGCTTCGCGCAGCACCGCGACGGGATCGGCGCCCGTCCATTCGATCCCGGCCTTCCGCGCGAAGACCAGGAACGCCTGTCGCGCCTTGTCGAGATCGATCTCTCCGCTCCGCGCCGCCTCACAGGCGCGGAATGCATTGGCGTAGCTGCCGCCCCGCATGGCCTGGGGCCATTCCTTGAGAAAGTTCTGCATCGCGGTAAGAGAGGCGATCTCGCGCTTGAAGCCGGCACCCACCGCGATGGCCACGGGGGGGCGAAGTTCGATGTCGCTTCTGATGGAGTCTTCCTGCATGACTGCGGCATCCTTAGGATTTCAACGACTTGGGCAGTTTCAATGCCTTCCAAATGCGGAGCCGATGCGAAGGTTCCGCCAAATCATTTAGTCGCCGCTGACGGAACAACACCCTGCCGGCGGCGTTTGCCCCGGGAGCTCCCATGTTCGACCTGCTCGTGTTTCCGCCCCTGCGGAGGCAGGGCGGAGCTCACCAACGCAACAGGAGAGAAACGATGAAAACCACCCTCATTCCAGCTGTCGCCGGCTTGGCTCTGATGGCCGGCATCGGCATCGCGGCCGCGGACGAGGTGATCGTCACCCCCGAGCAGCAGACCGTGGTCAAGGAATATGTTCACAAGCATCCGATCGCCTCGGTCAATGTGCTCGGCCTTGAGCTTGGCGTCGGCTCGACCGTGCCTGACACCGTCGAGTTGCAGCAGGTTCCGGACGTCCAGTACCGCTATGCGGTCGTCAACGACCATACCGTGCTGATCGATCCCGGCACGCGCCGCGTTGTTCAGGTGATCGAGTAGATCCAGCCCTGGAAGAGCCCGATCCTCCGAAGCACTGGGCAAGGATCGGGCTCTTTTCGCATCCGGGCATAAGGCCTAAGATAGGGCAGTGGTTTGGGAGGCAACGAAGCGCGGAAGGAGTCGTTGCCATGCATCATCCACACGTCGAATCACCTGACATCGCACGCCAAGTCGACAAGCTTTTGGCGGAACATAGGACTGGCCTGCTGTCGATGCACGAGGCGATTACCCTGCTGCGCCAGCGCACGGGGACCGACCGCTCTGACGCGGATTTAGCCGGATTGATTACAAAAAAGGCAGCACATCTGGGCATTGCAGTCGTCACGGACGGACACTGAGCGAAATTGCCGTCCAGGTCGGTCGCTTATTCGTGATACCGAAGACGACACGCGAAAATTCGGCTAATGTTCGCGCCGGGGAACCGTCCCAACATCAGGAGGCGACAGTGACGGACGACAGGCACGAACGCATTCGCCAGCGCGCGCACGAGATCTGGGAGCAGGCCGGCCGGCCCGAAGGCGCTCATAAGGAGCATTGGGATCAGGCGACGGCCGAAGTCGATGCGGCCGGCAAGCCGAAAGCCAAGAGCCCAAAAAAGGCCGCCGCCGCCAAGGCCGACAAGCCGAAAGCGGCCAAGGCGGAGAAGCCCGCCAAGGGCCCGGCCAAGGCAAAGTCCCCCGCCAAGAAGACCAAGGGCTGACCGCCAGCCAAGGCCTGCACCCCTTTCCACCGGATCATGTGACGGTGCGACGCTCCGTGTGAGAACTGTGCCCGGAGGCTATACCGACCATGCGCAAAGTCGTCTTGATCATGACCATGTCTGTCGACGGATATGGCGTAGGGCCGGTAGGAATGTCGACGGGCGGTTTTCCTGAACCGGCAGAGCTCAAGCGGTGGAAACTCGATCGCATCAGTCGCGCTGGCACACACATCATGGGCCGCGTGAGTTACGAGGAAATGGGCCCGTACTGGCAAAAATCCGAGGATGCCTATGCCGCGCCGATGAACGTCATCCCCAAGGTCGTGTTTTCGAAAACGCTGAAAAAGGCAACTTGGCCAGAGTCCACTGTTGCGAAAGATGACCTGCACGAGGAATCGCTAATTGAAAAAGCAACCCGGCGGCGAAATTATTGCATGGGGCGGCGCAGAGTTCGCTCAGGCGCTGTCGAAGGCAGGTCTGATTGATGAGTATGTCATCCTGACTCGGCCGATCGCCTATGGCGGTGGCAAACCGCTATTCAGCGGTTTGACGGACGCGCTCAAGCTAAACGTCCTCGTGACGGCCGCTTACGATAACGGCACCATGCTTCGCATCTACGCTCCCCGCTGAACCGTCACGACCTCTGAGCGAAGGCTTCGACCATGGCGGCTAGCTGACCGGCACGCTCGGCATCGCCGCCGCCAGCAGCCACGCCGGCGGCATGCGGGTTGCAATTAAGCTATAAGAGGAGGCTATCGCGTCCCTTGCTTTCCGGCGTATCGCGCGACCGCGCAGAGGAAGGCAAGCGCTGCCATGTCGCAAGCTGCGCGTGACGGCGACGGACCTTTGGCGAAAAGGACCGCGTCGGCAACCGGGACCGTCAGGCCATGCTTGCGGGCGAATGAAGTGACTTCGTAGGGCTGATCGTCAGGCTGTATGCCGATGTCGATTTGTTGGTCCATCAAAACGAAATTCCTCCCTGGTATACGGCTTTACCCTCCTTCGCCTGCGCAGAATTAACGCCCGGCCGCTCGCCCGCGTCCACCAATTGGCGATTGTGTGAAACGATGCATTTTTCGAGGCCCAGAGCCGAGGGTTGCAGCGGCATGATTGTTCGCGTCGCTGGCGGCATTGGAGTTCCTTCCCTTCTCTAACGGAAGAGGTCAGAACGCTCTCACCACGCATCGCTCGATCGGGCAAACCTGACCCCCGCGGCGATCATCGCGCTTTCGCATTCGCTGATCAGCCTGAGGTTGCGCAAATACCGCGCCGCCGTCTCCGGCAGCCAGGCCGCGCACGCCTCGACATAGGCGCGGCCATGCACCAGCGTGCCGGTCGAAAGCCGCTCGTCCTTTTCGGCGATCACCTTCAGATATTGCCGGATGAAGCGGATGTCGTCGGCGATGTCCTGGCTGGCCATTCGCCAGGCGCCGGCAAGGCGTTCGCGCTCGGCGAGCGGCAAAGGCGACAACAACGGATGGGAGAGGTCGGCAAAAGCGGCATGGTTCGCGGTGTTCAAGCAAATCCCCTCAAAGGAAGGGAAGTATCGTACTTTACGTACGAAAAGCAATCAAGCGAGATTCGTACAATTTGAACGACAAAATAGGTTAGATAAAACGGTTATAACCGCCGGCATCTCCCATAGGGAGATGGGCGCCTGGCCCAACTGACACCGCAAAAAACCGCTTTCCCAGCACCGCAAACAGTGCTTTAACCCCGCCATCCACAGGGGTGCTCCGTACGGTCGGGGCTGAGATGGTGGCGGCAAGCCTCCGGACCCTAAAGCTGATCTGGATAATACCAGCGGAGCGAGGCGGGCCATGTTTTCCGGCGCACAGATTTTCAACGCCGACCGCGCCGCCATCAAGACTCCGAAAAATCTCGACGGCCTGACCTATGGCGGCTTCGGCAGCGCCTGGGAGAACGCGCTGATCTCGACCATCATCCGCCATGACGGCGGCAAGGGGGAGTTTTCCACTGTGACGCTGGGCACCTCGGCTTACGAGGCATTGGCCAACGGCGCGGTCGATTTCACGCTGGAAGTCTCGACCTGGGAAGGCGTCGAGGCCGGACTGAAAGGCCTCAAGCAGCGCAGCTTCCGCTATGCCGATTATGGCGTGCAGGACGAGCACACCACGTTGATCGTCTCCAGCAACGCCTTCCTCGCCGCCAACCGACAGGCAGCCGTGGCCTTCGTCCAGGCGACGCGGCGCGGCTACGCATTCGCCGTCGACCATGCGCAGCAGGCGGGCGAGCTGCTGATCGCCGCGAACAAGGATACGCTGACCAACCCGGCGCTAGCGTACGCCTCGTTGAAGGCGCTGAACGACGGGCATTTCCCGAAAAGCGCGGACGGCGCCATCGGCACGATGGACAAGGCCAAGATGGAGGCGATGGGCGGGTATCTGTTCGCCTCGGGGATATTGCTCGATGGCGATGGCAAGGCGCTGAAGCAGAAGCCGGATCTCGGGGCATTTTTCAGCAACGAGTTTCTGGGTGCCTGAGAGGACGCAGGAACGCAGTGTCGCGCCGGAACCTGCCCGGAAAATCCGGCGCGGTGCCTAATTCTCGACGATGGTAAGAAGCAGCGCGGTCTTAATGTGCCACCCGGGTTCGCCATGCATTACCAGGGCGGCCTCATAGAATTTCGCCATGGCCGGGCACAGACCCGGGAAGTCCTGGTTGACGTTCGAGATAGCCTCCATCTCGGCCGACGTGCCGCCGATCTTTGTGAAAACGTCGGCGATCAGCGACCAGTCCTGATCGCTAGGCACTGCCGCCGGTAGGCCGCTTCTTTTGGCGGCGCCGAAGGCGGGGAACAGGGTGGCGCCGATCCTGTCCAGGTCAGCCCGGAAATCGTGGCCGGGCGCACTGATCGCGTCCGGCCCGTTGCGCAGGTAGTTGTTGCAGGTGGTCGGCGTTTCGCGCGCCATGACATGATTAAGCATGTCGAGTTGCGCCGAAAGCGCTTCCGAGACGTTGCTGTCCGGCGCCGAAGGTAGGAGCGGTGCATATCTGTGCCTCAGATCGGCGACCGCCTGCCTGCTGGCATCGCGCACTTCTGTTTGGTTTCCGGTCTGGGCCGCGGCAGTAATCTTGCGCAACATCGCATCGTAGTCCTCCGGAAATTCGCGGGCGATAGCCTCGAAGATCCGGAGATCCTGCTTCCGGATCTCGGCATCGATGTCGGCGGTGGTTACCGGCTGGGGCGACATCTCCACTGATTGATGGTGATGATGTCTGCCGCCGCCGAACATCGTTGGCATCACTTCAGCCCCAATGATGCTTACGGGGATGACCGCCACCACTTGCAGCCATTTCCAAGGTGACATCCGCCTGCGCTCCGACACCCTGCTCACTCTGCCCCGAGACTTAGCGCCTTCTTGCGGTCGGCTTCCGCACGCTTGCGATTGCCCTTGGCTTCCCACACCGCGCTTCGCGATTTGTAAGCGGCAGCGAAATTTGGCCTTAACTTGATCGCTTGGTTGAGGTCGGCGATCGCGCCGTCATAGTCCGCTTTGCGGGCGCGGATCGTGCCGCGGCCCGAGTAACCGAAAACATTGTTGCGATCGAGTCTAAGCACCGTCTCGAAATCGCTGAGTGCTCCTGTGTCTTCATGGAGCTTCATGCGGAACGCGCCCCGACCGGCATAGATCCTTGCGTTCGTTGGATCGAGGCGGACGGCGTTTTCGTAGTCCGCCGATGCTCCGTCATAGTCCCCCTGGTAGCTGAGGACGCGGCCGCGATCGCTGTAGGTGTCGCCGATGTCTGGGTCGATGGCTTTAGCCTGGCTGTAATCGGCGATGGCGTGGGCATAATCGCCCTTCGTCTCCCAAAGGATGGCGCGCGCTACATAGGCGTCCCGGAAGGCGGGAAACAGCGCAATCGCTTTGCCGTACTGCGCGATGGCGCCGTCATAGTCGTTTTTGTTGTCCAGCACCTGAGCCTCGTTGAAAGCCGCCCTGGCTGCGGATGGAATGCTGCCTGCCGAGGTCGCCGCTCCGCTCTCGATCTTGCCTGACGTCTTTGCCTTCGCGGCCAGTGCCAGCTTGTGGCCCTTGCGGGCGTCGGCATTGCCTGGCTGCAGGCCGAGTGCTTTGTCGAAATCGGCGATGGCGCGACCGTAGTCCTTCTTGTCCGCCAAAAGCTTGCCGCGCGCCACATACATGGAGGCGTCCTGCGGCTTGAGATCGATCGCACGGCCATAGTCGGCAATGGCTTTCTCGGGATCGCCCTTGGCCTCAAAGGTGAGGGCTCTACAAAAATACGCATCGCGCGACTTCGCGTCGATGCCCATCGCCCGTTCGCAATCGGCGATGGCCAGATCGAAATTGCCCTTCTTCATCCATGTCAGGCCGCGGCGGACATAGGCATTGGCCAAGCTCGGATCGAACTGCACGGCCTTGTTGTAATCGGCCATAGCCCGATCGTATTTCTGCAGGCGGAACCACAAATTGCCGCGGCCGAAATAGCCGACCACGTTTTCGGGAGCGAGCTTGACGGCTAAATTGTAGTCGGCGGAGGCGCGGTTGTTGTCACCTTTCGCGAACCAGTCGCTTCCCGCAGTGAAGGCGGCCAGCGCAATTTCTGTGTCCGACATATTTCGATTGGCTTGCAGGATCGCCTGTTGCTCGGCTTTCGCGGCGACTGCTTCCGCGCGCCGGCCGCCGATATCGTCGCGGTCGGGGTCAAGCTTGATCACTTGTTCATAGTCCGCGACGGCGCGATCATAGTCGCCGATATCTTTGAAGGCGTCGCCGCGTAATGAATAGAAGAACGCATCGCCCGGCTTCAGCGTTATGGCCTTCGTGTAGCCGTCAATAGCGCGCTCCGTTTCACCTTTGGCCGCCACCGTAGCGGCCAACGTGGCGACGATGTCGGCATTGTTGGGATCGAGCTGGGCGGCCCTTTCGTAGTCCTGCCTGCATCCGTCGTTGTCGCCGGACTGCGCCTTAGCCATTCCCCGGTGATAATAAGCAAGGGCATCGTCCGGGGCGAGCTCGATGGCCCTGCCGTATTCGACAAGCGCCCGAGCGAATTTGTGCTGCTTGGTTAGCTGGTCGGCATGTTCAATAACCACCGCGACATCGGAGCCATACGCTTTGGAGGCGTCGCCGGCAGGCTCGGGCGCCTCTCCGCCGGCCTCCAAAGCCGCCCTGCGGCTGGCGGCATAATCCGAATTGCCGGGGTCGAGCCGGAGCGCTTGGTCGAAGTCGGCGATGGCGCCGTCATAGTCTTGCCGTCCGGCGCGCGCCATGCCGCGCCCGTAGTAACTGGCGTCATCCTTGGGATCGATCCCGATGGCGACCGAATAGGCGGCGATGGCGCGCCCGGCGTCGCCCTTTGCCTGCCAGGCCAAGCCTTTGCAGTAGTGAGCTTCGCGCGCCTTCGGGTCCAGTTTGGCGGCTCTGTTGCAGTCGGCGAGCCCGCCGTCCACGTCACCCAACATTATCTTCACAAGACCCCGGCGAAGATAGGCCGTGGTAAAAGAAGGGGCGAGTTTAATGGCCGTGTCGTAATCGGCAATCGCTTGGGCGTAGGCGCGTTTGTTCACAGCCGCGTTGCCCAGGCCGAAATAGGCGAACCGGTTGTCGGGATCGAGAGCGATAGCCCCATTATAGGCGCCGATCGCTTCGTCATATTGGCCCATGTCCAGCCAGGCGTCGCCGCCCAGGATCAGTTCCACTTCATGCGGGTCTCTCGCCTCGATAGACTTCTCGGCAAGGTCGTCCGTGGCGGCGAAATTCAGCACGACCGGTGGCATGCCAAAAGCCGCGGTCGCAGACTTCGGACTGACGATCGCCGGTCTTGGCTGCTCCAGGTCTGGCGCCGGCGCAGCTTTGCCCTCATCACCGGCAGCCTGCTGGTCGCAGCTTCCCGACCGTGCGCGATCCAGTTCGACGGCGCGCCGGCAATCCGCCGCCGCGCCGGCCTCGTCGCCCTTGAGCGTCCTGGCGCGGCTGCGGCCGAGATAAGCGTCGGCATTTTTGGGATCGAAGCTGATCGCCTTGTCGAAATCGAGCAGTGCGCCGTCGACGCCATATTTTGCCAGACGCGCTCCTGCGCGTTCGACCAGTATTCTGGCGGCGGCCTGATCCTGGGCAGCCTGGTCCTGTGTGGTGGCGACCGGAACGGTTTGGGCCATGAGCGCGGCGCACGCGTCGGCACGTTTCGGGTCCAGTTCGACGGCGCGCCGGCAGTCGCTCGCCGCAAGGGCATCGTCTCCTTGCGAGGCCGCGGCGACCGCCCGGTCGTAATAGGCCTCGGCGTTGTCGGGATCGAGTGATATGGCATAGCCGAAGGAAGCGATCGCGCCCGGCACGTCGCCGGAGACCTGCTGCTTCAATGCATCCTGGATTTGCGCGGCAGCATCTTTGGAACGGATCTGCCTGCCAGTGGCCTCCAACTGCTTGGTCAAAGCGGAAAGATCCGGTTTGGACGCCGTTTCCACCGCAGGGACCTCGGCGTCGGCGGGTCCCGCATCACAATCACCGGCCTTCTCCGGCTTGAGCGCGATGGCCTTCCTGCAATCGGCCGCCGCGCCGGCAGCGTCGCCGCGCCGGGCTCGTATCAGCGAACGGGCGAACCAGGCTCCGGCATCGTTCGGATCAAGTGCGACCACCTGGCCGAAATCGGCAATGGCGCGTTCGTCGTTGCCTTTGCCCGCCCAGGCGACGGCTCGGTAGTAATAGCCGTCGACGTTTCCAGCATCGAGCTCGATCGCCTTGTTGGCGTCGGCGATCGCGCGAACCCACTCCTTCTTGTTGGCCCAAGCGGCGCCGCGTTTGGCATAGGCGTCGGCGCTCCTGGGGTCGATGCCCAGCGCAGTGTCGTAATCGGCAATAGCACGGTCGAATCCGCCCTGGGCGGCGTGGGCGATGCCGCGGTTGACCAAGGCGGTCACGTCCGTCGGATCGATCCGGATCGCCTCGTCATATGCGGCGATCGCCTTTTCCTGCTCGCCCGTCGCGGCCAAGGCGGAGCCGAGTTCGGCATGCGCCCTGCCGTTTCCCGGATCAGCCTCGATCGCCTGCTGGAAATCGAGGATGGCCGCGTCAACCTTACCCTTGTGCAGGAAGGCCGAGCCCCGGCTGGAATAGGCTTGGCTGTCGGACGGCTCCAGGCTAATCGCCATGTTGAAGTCCGCGATCGCCCGGTCGTCGTCCCCCTTGTTGGACCAGTCGGTGCCGCGATTGAAATAGGCCGAAGTCTGCTTGGGATCGAGCGCGATCACCTCGCCATAATCAGCGATCGCGCCATCCCAGTCTTGCTCGTCGTCCAGGGCCATGGCCCTGAAGAAATATGCCTTGGCGCGCAAAGGGGATGCCCCCGTGACGTCCTCGGCAATCACGCTGCAGGCTGCAATGCGGCGGTCGGCTGCGACTTTGGCATCGCCGGCGCTTTTTTCATCGCCAAAACAAAGGGCAGGGTCCTTGACAACAGCGAGCGCTGGCTCGGTCAGCCCGACAAGCACCAGCATCCCCGCCAGGACTATCAGCGGCCCGCGCAAAACCTCACCAACAAGCACGCGCGAAAACGCGCCGATGCGGCATGACATTGTTGATCCTCCCCCCGGAGTTACCACGGCTGCTGCGACGGACGCTATATAGTTCTCTTTTTGTTCTTTAATGCAAGCAAAAATTGCAAGGGCTGAATTTATGCGCTTGGCCTGGTTGGACAGAAGGACAGAAGGACAAAAGGGGCGGAGGATCGTGACCTTTGCCGGACGACACCGGCCTATCCCCTCACATATCGATCATCGACCGCTTCACCCGTCCGATAATCGTGATCGCGCCTTCCAGCTCCGGCGGCGGGATGTCGAGGTAGGATGCCGGCTGGAAGGGCGGATTGTCGTTCGGGCGCCAGCGCTTGTAGGTGGCGCGTCCCGTCTCGTCTGAAATCACGTAGCAGCCATTGGTCACCAGCCGCTTGTCGCGTAGGTTGACGAAGATGATCGAATCCGGCGGCGAGATCTTGTTCATCGACGGCCCGTCGACGCGCAGCGCGATCCACTCGCCTTCCTCGAGGTCGGCGGTGGGGATGGTCGGATAGTCGGAGAGGTTGACGACGCTGTCCTGGCTGCCGAGCTCGCCGGCGCTGATCCACGACACGATCGGCACATCGATGGTGACGGGCGAGGGGGCGAAATTGACCGGCGCCGCCTCTGTGCCATCCCCGTTGAACAAGAGCCAGCCGGGATCGACGCCGAACAGCCGGCCGTACTTCTCCGCCGCCTTGCGCGACAGCGGCCGGTTGCCGTTCTCGTGGCTGATCAGCGTGTTCTTGTTGATGTCGCGCAAGGCCCGCGCCGCATCGCTGGGCGAGGCATAGCCGGCCTGGGCGCGCGCCTGCTGCAATCTGTGCCGAGAATCCATCATCGTACAAAATGCCTGAAAATTATCGTCCAAAATGTACGATTTCGCTTGCGCGGGTTTCGTACATAACGTACGCTTAGCGCATGAATGAACATCCCGCAAGCATTTCCGCACTGCCAGTGATTCCGGCGCCGCCGACGAGCATTTCGGGGCTTATCGATTCCTGGCGGAGCATCGATGCGTTCGCCGCCATGCAAAAGGAGGCGGCATGAACGCGTTGCCTTTCCAATTCGAACCGTCTTTCCCGTTCGAATTGCCTGTCGAATTCCAATCGTCCGGACCGTCCTCCTCCCCGGTCCGGGCGCATTCCGGGGCGCTTGCCCCGGCTCCGGCTGAACCGCCCGCACCCCGGTTCACCGGAACGGCCGGAGCCGTTCCTCCCCCGGCTCCGGCCCCCAATTCGGGCATAAGCTGCATCCGCACAGAGGACGGCACCGTCATCCTGTTCGACCGGAAGACGGGCCGCGCGGTGTCGGGCCTGACGCGGGCTGCGGCCGAGGCCGCTCTTCTCCGACTGACCGGCGGGGCGCCGGAGCAATTCCAGGAAAGGTGCAAAGCGGTTTTCCGTCCCGAATTGCGCCAAAACGAGATGGAGCGTCCGCCGTTCCTTAAAACGGCGAACGCTCCAGGCGCCGCCTGAGCTTCAACCCTTTCGATGACCACTAAACGGCCTCGCGGCCGAACCTTGGCGCTTGGCCTGAAGGCTGGCGCTTCGCCCCAAGCGCTTCGCAATCAACGGAATGAGCAGATGGCAGCCGCCTACACCGAGAAGGAAATCGACGAGATCGCCGCTTTGCTGAAGGAAGGGCTGTCGGCCTCGCGCATCGCCGGCCGCTTCAGCGCGCTGCGCGGCAGCCCGGTCTCGCGCAACGCTATCATCGGCATCGTCCACCGCAACGCCGGTCTGAGCGCCATCGGCTTCGCCAATCCCAAAGGCGGCCGCGCCGGCGGCAGGCCGAGGAAGCACGCCCGGCCGGATCGTCCGGGCAGGCGGGGCAGGGCGGCGGCCGGAGGGATGGCACTGACGGAGCCGGCCGTGCTTTCGAGATACGCCGAGCTGGCAGAGGGCGCCGGCGCGGAAGCTGCCAATCTCCCCGCAAGCGGGGGAGATGGCCGGTCCACCCTCCGCAGCTGCAGCGCAGCTGCTGCGGAGGACGGGCAGGCCAGAGGGGGGCGCTGTCCCACCGACGTGTCGGTCTATGCGGTTCCCGTGAAACCGGACGCCATTAGCGCTCGTACCAACCGCGCGTCGAAAAAGTCCAACGCCCGCAAACCCGCGCGCACCCTGCCACCCGCCTGGCTCGCCCCCGGTACCCGCGAAAAATCCGAAGCGCATCTCTATAAGCTCCCGGCGCCGCCGCCTCCGGTGAACCCCGGCCGCCAGCCGCATGTCGCGGCCATGCGCTTTCTCGATTGCCTGTTCGGCCGCTGCCGCGCGCCGCTCGATCTCGCGATGCGCGAGGATGCCGAAGCCGACCCCCAAGGCGCGCGCCCGGGCCCGGATATGCTCTGCTGCGGCTTGCCGACATCGGCCACGCGCTCCTACTGCGCCCATCACCATGCAAGGTTTCACGGCCATCGCGGCAGGTGATGTGAGGGCGCAGGCTCTCCCTTCTCCCCTTGTGGGAGAAGGTGGCTCGGCGCTCTGCGCCGAGCCGGATGAGGGGTGCCTCGCGCCAACATCTCTAGAATTCCAACCCAAGGACCGCACCATGCCCCGCAAAGCCGCCAAGAAACCCCAGCCGCCAAAGCTCCCCAAGGGCGAGGCCGAGCAGGTACGCATCCGCCGCGAGGTCGGCCACGACTTCGCGCTGAAGCCCGACGGCTTCGGCCGTCAGCGCCTCACCACCGGTACGGCGGAAGCGCGCCGCCTCTACGAGGTATCGAACGGCGGCTACACCTCCACCGGCGGCGTCGTGCGCCTGCGCAATATCGATCCTCTTGTGGGTATCACCTCGCTCAGCCGCCAGCAGCGCGAGGCAGGAGGGCGCTTCCGCGACGATTTCGAGCGTAGTCAACGCGAAGGCCTGCAGCCGCAATCCTGGAGCGAGCGCGTCGACGGCGGCCGGATCGGCGGTGGCGTCCCGGACCGGGTGCTGTCAGCCGGCCGGGCGTATGCCCACGCTGCCGCTGCGCTCGCCCATTGGGAAGTGGCTGAAGTGGTCCGAAAAATCTGCCTCGAAGGCCAGTCGGTGAAGGCCATCGCCGAACGCAGCGGCGAAGGGCGCGACGTGGTGGTGAAGCTGCTGAAGGTCGGGCTGGACCTGTTGGCGGTGCATTATGGTATGATGGGGACGAAGGCGGGGTGAATATTAGAAAGTGCTGTTTGATCTTGGGATAACCATAAGCAGAGAACACAACAGTCAAGTTGTCGAAAGATGGTTATGGGTACGAGGAGTCGGTATTGTTGTTAAAGCAATGCAATCGGTTCGAAATGTAGCGGGTGGGGATATGCCTAAAGCGAGGGCCAGACTGATTGCTTGGCTCCTGATAGGCCTGGTCGTGGTGGTAGCAATTGGCGTGGGGTTGTTGCTGCTGCGAAACAATGAGATGGACAGAGGTGTACAAGCGCTGAAGCGAGAGGACGGCACCGCTGCATTGGCGAACCTGAAACCGCTGGCGCAGCTTGGGGATCGATCTGCCCAGATGCTAGTAGGATCAATCTACGCCTACGGATGGGGCGGTATACCGAAGAGTGATGCGGATGCCATATACTGGTTCCATCGGCTCGGTTCGAGGGGCCCGCTGGTTGCCGAGGAAGGCGCCGATCCTGCTGCGCCGTACCAGCTTATGGTTGCAAAGGCTTATGCCAGCGGCGCTGACGGGGTGAGAACCGACCCTGCCGAGAGTCTGAAGTGGCTGAAACTAGCCGCCGAAGCTGGAAGCAAGGAGGCGTCCGGGGCACTCTCCCAGCCTCAGCCTTGATCATCGCCGCCCTTTCTTCCCGGCCCGCTTCTGCTCTCCAAGTCGCGTCCCTCCGGCTTCCCCTCCCACCCGAACACACTCCGCCCGCCTAGCAAATGCGACTGGTCCATCTCGCCGGCGACAATCTCCTTCAGACTCGGCCCCGTCACATACCGCTCCATCCTGCGCGACTCGCCGTCCAGCCGCCTCAGCGCCTCCAACTCTTCGGTTCTTCCGAGCTTGGCCTTGCTCACCGCCGATTTGAGCACGGTGATCGTCTCGTCATAGACCTTCAGCGGCACGGGGAAGGGGTGGCGGTCCTTGCCGCCATGGGCGAGGGAGAAGCGCGCCGGGTCGGAGAAGCGATAGGGCGCGCCGTGCACCACTTCCGACACCATGGCCAGAGCCCGCACCGTGCGCGGGCCGACGCCGGGGACCAGCAGCAATTCAGGAAAATCCTTCGGGCCGCTTTCGATGGCCGAGGCGATGTTGCCATGCAGGCGGCGCATGACGATGTCGCTTTCGCGCACGTCGTGATGAGCCGGCATGACGAGGTTGGGCAGCAGCGGCTGCGCGGCGGGCTCGGATTCGGGTTGCGGCTCCAGCGCCGCGAGCTCGGTCAGGATCTTCTCCGGGCTCATCGTCTTGAGCAGCGCGATCTGGCCGCCGCGGGCTTTCTCGGCGCGACGGTCGGTCAGGTTGACGATCTCGCCCTGGCGCTCGCCTTCGATCGCCGCATGCGGCTGGTCGACGAAGCTTTCCAGCCCCTCCGACAGCCAGTGGTAGCGGCGTGCCTGGCGAGCATCGCCATTCATGCCTTGCTGCACCACCACCCAGCGCCCGTCATCGGTGACAATGAAGCCGTGCAGGTAGAGGTCGTAGCCGTCCTGCACGGCGGCGCTGTCCACCTTGGCGACGAGCCGGCTGGCGGTGGCCAGGGCATCGCCGTCCAGCCCGACGCGCTCGCCGATCGCCAGCAACTCGCCGGGCGTCTTGCGCGAATGCGCGCCGCGCCCGCCGCAGACATGGATGCCGAGCTCGTTGCTGAGCGGGTTAAGCCCGCGTTTCAGCGCGCCGATGACCGAGGTGGTAATGCCGGACGAATGCCAGTCCATGCCCATCACGGCGCCGAAGGACTGGAACCAGAAGGGATGCGCCAGACGCCGCAGAAGCTCATCGCGGCCGTAGTGGTGGATGATCGCCTCGCACAGCACCGCGCCGAGCTTCGTCATCCGATCGCCCAGCCACTTCGGGACCCGCCCGCCATGCAGCGGCAGGTCGGCGCTGCCGCTTCGCTGCGTCAAGGATGTTCTCCGTGGATGCCGGAGAATTAGATGGCATTTTGCCGCGAATTTGCAAGGCGCCGACACGATCTCCCCCCACGAGGAGGGAGATCAGTCCGCCGGCCCGCTAATACCGGTAATAATACCCGTGGTGATGCCTGTGATGGTGCCGGTGATGATGCCTGTGGTGGTACCGATGGGGATAGATGTAGTAGTGCCTGTAATACCGATGGTACCGGTAGTGCGGATAGCGGACCACGTAGCCGGGATAGTAGTCATCGTAGTAGCGCGGGCCGTAATAGCGGCCGCCGTAATCGTAGAACGGGCCGCCGCCGTAGAACGGGACACCGAAGAACGGGCTGAAGCCGCCGAACGGCCCGAAGAACTGTGCATCCGCAGGCGCGACTGTGGCTGCGGCGGAGGCGATGGCAATCGCCGAAGCAAGTAAGAGTTTTCTCATGGCAACCTCCTCCTGAAGGCCGATTACCAAATAAACGGTCGCTGCAAGCGTATGTTCCCGATCGCTAATATTCGCCGCGCGTGCTCGCCCTCGAGGGGTAGGTCGCAAAGCGGCTAACTGGAAAACCAGCCGCCGTGCCAGCGAGGTTCAATACCTACAGACGCGGATCGCCTCGTAGACCCGATGGTGATGACGCCAGTGTCTCACATATTCGACTTGGCAGCGCCTGTGATGCCGGAAATAGTAATTCCGGTAGTAATGCGGCCTGTAACTGTAATATTGGTGGTAATACGGCCGATACATGTAGCGGTCAATGTAATAGTCGTCACCATAGTATGGCCTGTAATCGTCGTCGTAATAACCGTCCCCGATGCCGATCCCGAATTCTAGGCGTCCGGCATTGGCCGGGCCGATCACGGCGAATGCCGACGCAATGGCTATAACGGAGGCGAGCAGGAGCGTTTTCATAACTACCTCCTCCTGGAGTTGATCACCCCATAGACGCGCCGGAGGCAGGTTATGTTCCAAATTGCTAATATTCGCCCGCCCATCCCGGGGGATGGGCGGGCGGCCATCTCCCTCGCGAGTAGGAGATCAGCCAATCATGGGCACCGCTCGGTCAGCGCTCGCAGATGCGGATTTTTTCGATGACGCGGTGGTGATGGCGCCAGTGCTTCACGATCCTGACCCGGCAATTGTCGCCATAATACCGGCTATGATAGCGGACCACATAGCGTTCGCGACGCGGGACATAGTAGTCGTCATCATCGTAGACATGCCGGTAATAGCGGTGAGGATAGTATCCGCCATAATAGTCGTCGTCATAGCCTGGACCGACGCCGATACCGAGTTGTAAGCTGCCGGCGCTGGCCGGCGCGATCGCGAACGCCGAGGCGATGGCGATCATCGAAGCAAGCAGAAGCTTTTTCATCGCTGCCTCCTTGAGTTGCAGGACGCCCCTTCAGGGGATAAACGGTTTCGACGGGGCCGGTGTTCCGAGGAAAATGCGCGGCCCTATCGCGGGGACGAGCCCAATGCGGGAAAACGCTCGCTTCGCCCGCAAGGCTGCACGGACCAGGAATAGCGCGTCGCGCGATGTCGCAGCATCGCTCGCGCACCCTTGGCGCCATCGGCTATGCCACACCTGACGTAAATCTCAACCGCAGGAGTTCCCATGACCAAGCAGACCATTCTCAAATTCGGCGCCGTCGAGCATGCCGAGGCCGGCGACCTGCCGGGCTGGATCGTCGTGGAGGGCAGGCCGACCATGCAGACGGCCGTGCAGCACACCACCGAGGACGGCAAGGTGATGTCCGGCACCTGGCGCGCTTCGCCCGGCACCTATCACGCCACCTACACCGATTATGAATTCGTCCACATGATCGCCGGCCGCATCATCATCACGCCCGACGGCGGCGAGCCGGTCGAGGTCGGCCCCGGCGATGCTTTCGTGGTCGAGGCCGATTTCAAAGGGACGTGGAAGATCCTCGAGCCGGTGACGAAGCATTTTGTCGTTGTGGCGGGGTAGGGGGCATGAGCTGCTGATCTCTCCCCACAACGACTACGCTACGCACACAACCTCTGTGGCTGGCGTGACTGATCAGGCCGAAGCTTGATTGCCAGGTGGTTCCCCCAATCCGTCGCTGCTTCGCAGCGCCACCTTTCCCCCCTCCGGAGAAAAAGGAAGGGAGCGTTGCTGGACGGACGTTGACGGCAAAAGCTTGGCGCCTTTCCTCTACCCCGTCGATCGGGCATATGCGCTAAGATAGCTTTGGCATGGCTTGAAACTTGCGTTTTCGCGGTGGCTCACGCCATCGGTGTCGCAAGGCATGGAGCTTTCGGCGCAGGGCTACCAGGGGTGGCTGGGTAAAGATCGCTGCGATCAGGGAGGCGACGATCTGGCGGGTAGCACGCCACAACAGCGGTCGCCCGTCGCTGAAGGGGGAGAGACACCCAACTCCTGCGAGAGGGGTTCGGTCACAAGCGCGATGAGGAAGTGGGCAAGTATCCAAGGCTTTGCGATCCTTGGGTCTTTGGCGGGAGGCGCGCGCAGCCCGATCAGGCTCTTCAGGCGTTTGAAGGCGAGCTCGATGCGCCAGCGCATGCGATAGAGCTGGAGAACCGTGCCGGCGGCAAACTCCTCCCGGTCCAGCGAGGTCACAAGGATGACGAAGCCGGCCGCAATCAGCGTCTGCGGTTGAACCTTGTTGCCCTTGGCCCTGGCTTCCTTGTTGATTTTGCGCCGCGCTTCTTGTGCCGCGGCCTCGGATTTGCGCAAGGCGATCAGGCGCATCTTCACCGACGCGCCCTGCTTGAGGCCCAGCCGGACAGGCGTTTCGAAGACTTCCTCGCGGCAGCTCTCCAGATGGCCGATGAGATCGAACGCCTCGCCGTTGGCGTCGAGCCATCGCGCATTCTTCCACGACGCGCGCACGACAACGTCGCCGCCTTGCGCTATGACCTTTGCGATCCGCTCGGCCTGCAGATAGACGCGGTCGCCGATGCGGATCTCGCCCGCCACCACCGGCACGCGGTCGATCAGCTCGGCCTCGCTCTGGTCGGTGATCTCGAGGAAATCGAACCGCTCGCGCTCAAGCTCGAAGGCGCAGTGCATGCGCCAAAGGCCATTGTTCTTCTTCTCATGCGCACCGGCCTTGGCAACTGCCGTCGCATCGAGGATGCGGATCAGCCGGCCCTTGGTCAGGTCTTTCTCTTCGCGCTGCAAAAGATGCCCGATCAACTGCTGCAGCCATGGCCCTGCGTTGCGCAGCCGGCCGAGCAAGGCCACGTCCGAAATGTCGGCAATCCCGCTCGCCGCCGCCCAGGCCACGACGCCCCGCATCCCTACCTTGCCAAGGCAGTAAGCCAGCGTCAGGCGCAACAGGTCGCTCGCCGACCTGATGCCGCGCGGGCGCAGGAATGCCTTCGTCTCACGCGCACTTTCTGCGATCAACTCTTCGCCGCCGAGAAGCTCAAGTGTCTCGGCCCAGCCGTCTGTCTCGGCCCAGCCGTCATCAACAAGCGATTCGTGTGTCATCCCCAGCGTAGAATCACAATCGATTCCGCGCCGCAATCCCTATCTTAGCGCTTATGGTCGATCGGGGGAGAGGTGGCTCGGCGAAGCCGAGACGGAGTGGGGGTCGACCAGCGCTACATAGGACAATGCATGCGCCAAGCTGCCATGCACGCTATCGCCAAAGGCCAGCCGCTTGGAAATGTGTGCATGCCGTAGCCCACAAGGGGGAGATTGGCAGCTTCACCTTCCCACCTTCGAAATCACCCTCTTCTCCACGTCCGGCTCCAGCGATTTCGCGAAGGGTGTCGCCATATGGTGCCGGTCGCGGAAGGCGAGCTTGCCGTCGATGAAGACGTGGCAAATGGTGGCGGTGCAGAAGCGGTCGGTGAGGTCGACGTAAGCAGCGTTGGGGATGCTGTCGACAATATCGCGCTCCACCGCCGCCATCTTGTCGTTGGCGGCATAGGCCCGCGTCTGGTCGCAGCGCGAGGGTGTTTCGTTCCGCCAAAGCGCCCGCGCCACGCAGGTGTCGACATTCGCGTTGTTGAATGGCACGTCGCGGATGAAGGCGACCTTGAGGCCGGCCTGGCTCAGGCTGGTGAGCGTGGAGCGCAGGCCGGCCCGCCAGTCGGCGTCCTGATCGTCCGTATCGCCGTCGCGCCCCGCCATCTTGCGCCCGCTGCTCAGCGCCAGTTCCGATATGACCACCAGCGCCGGTCTCGCCTCGATGATCTCCTTGATCGCCTGCTCGCGCCAGCGGTCGCATTCTGCGTAGGCGCGCTTCAGCTCGGCCGACCAGACGCTGATGCGCGAGGCGCGGCACGAGTTTTTCAGCCAGGTCATCACCCGGTAGCCGTTTTTCCGGCCCGCCTCGATCAGCGGCGTCGACCAGTGGTCGGCGTGGGAGTCGCCGAACAGGGCTATGGTGCGCCGGCCGTCGCCGAACACACAAGGGATCGGCGTGACCGTCTCGTAGTCCAGCACGCAGCCTGCTTTGGCGCGGGCCGTGGAGGGTTCGGCGGCGCTCGCGGCGATGATGCGCTGCCGCGGGTCGAGATCATGCGCGGCGAGCCTGGCATTGCCGTAGGCGGCTGCGACGCCGGTGCCGGTCAGGAGGAGGGCCGGCACCAGCGCCCGCGCCGCATTGGCCATCAGCCAGCCGCTGCGACGGATCGGGTTCTCGATGAGGTGGTAGCTGAGGACGGACAGCGCGAGTGTCAGCGCAAGGCAATAGAGCCGCTCGGGAGGCGTCAGCTCCGGCGCCAGCATGCCGGCATAGACGATGATCGGCCAATGCCAGAGATAGAGCGAATAGGAGAGCCTGCCGATCCATTGCAAAGACGGCAGCGCCAGGGCGGCGTTCACGCAGTTCCGTTCGGAATTGCGCAAACGAGGAGTGCCGTCCCTGACGCCGGCCGCTCCCGCCTTGAGCAGAAGGACTGTGCCGGCCACCGGCAGAAGCGCCAGAAAGCCGGGGAAGGGAGCGTCCTCGCTGAAGGTGAGATAAGCGGCCCCGATCATCGCCAGTCCGGCCAGGCTCAACGCCCGCCCCAGCCGCGGACGCTCCTGCAACAGCCGCGCCGGCACCATCGATGCGAGGCCGCCGGCGGCAAATTCCCATGCGCGCAGCGGCGAAAAGTAGAACGCCCAGGGTGGCGATACGCTCGTCAGCCAGGCGCAGAGGACAAAGGAGACGAGGCCGGCCGCGGCGATTGCAATGACAATCGAGCGTTTGCCCGGCTTCAGCCAGGCGGCCAGCATCAGCAGCGCCGGCCAGGCGAGGTAGAATTGTTCCTCGACCGACAGCGACCAGTAATGGATGAACGGGTTGCTCGCGGCGTCATTGGCGAAATAGTCGAACGACCAGCGGATCAGCCACAGATTGATCATGTAGGCCGAGGCGAACATGGCGCCCTTGGAATAGAGCGCCTGTTCTTCCGGCGACAGGAAGACCGCGCCGGCGGCAAGTGTGGTGACGATGACGAAAAGTGCCGCCGGCAGCAGGCGCCGCGCGCGCCGGGCGTAGAAACGCAGAAGGTCGAGCCGGCCGGTGCCGGAAATCTCGGCGACCAGATGGCGGGTGATCAGATAGCCCGAGATGACGAAGAAGATGTCGACCCCGGCAAAGCCGCCGGGCAGCGCGGTCAGGCCGAAATGGTAGGCGATGACGCCCGCCACGGCCACCGCCCGCAACCCTTCTATGTCGGGCCGGAAATCCTGCGCTGATGCTGACACGAATACGAACCTCGCAAGCTCGTTCGTATCCCGCCTTGGGGAAGACTTGCGCCTGCGGGCTCATATCGCAATGCAACAAATCTAACGCGGTGCAACATAAAGGGAGGGCGTGACAGGCTTTCGGCGGTGACGGCCGCAGTGCCATCCTCGGACTTCACGTTCTGAGATCCGATCCGATCACGCGCCGATGCCGTCGGTAGGCCTGGTTGGGCGATATTTGAGGCCGATGCCAGACAGGCGCCGGGAACTGGCGGCCGCGGTGCCGTTGTCGGTCAGCGTTGAATCGGGGCGGTGACGCTCCGGCTTGGTCCCGCGATATCCGGCTTGAAAATTGAGGCTGGCCAGGAGCGGGCGGTACACCTCGAGGTGTCCGCCCGTCCGGCGCCGCCGCCAAGCTGCTGAAACCCCGTCCGTCCCCAACAGCAACGGTCATGGCGTGACCAGTGGTTGCCGAGTGCCATTGGCGCGGTGCCCTGTCAACTTCGCCGGACAGCGGCCCGGAAGCGCCTTTTTAGCCGCCTTTTCGTCCTCGAAGCGCGCTTTGCAGCCGTGCCGGGGACACGGCCAAAAGCCACGAAATGGCGGAATTCCGGGCTTTTCAGACATCCACCAGGCAGCGCCGCGCATATGCCTATCCGCTTGAATAGGCTGATTTTTCGCCGGCCGGCATATCGCTTCGACCCCGACTTTTTTTGGGTGCAATTCGGCAGTACGGCATTGATGCCCGGCGACGACGGGATTCCGCTTGAAAGCGGCATCGAATCTATCTGTGAGCCGTTTCATGACCCGCTCATCAAAGACGTGATAGAGTGTCGCCGAATGGGGGAAGTTGCGATGGCCAAACGGTTGTTCGAGGTTCTTGCCAGACGGCGGTCATGGCTGGACCGGGTCGCTTTGGGGCTGCTCGTGTTCTTGGCGACCCTGGTCGCCGCGCTGATGGGCGGCGCCAGCACTTAAAGCCAGGAAAAGTGCGTGGCGGTTTGCTCGGCGACTTCGCCGCGCTTCGTGCACACTGGCGCCAATGCAAAACGAAGCGCGCTATTTTCTTTGGCCTATAGCCTTGAATTCGAATGTCGTGGGCCTGAGCCTGACCGGTTTCGGCCGCTCGGTGAGATCGACGACGCGGACCCATCTGTCGGCGCCGGCGCGCAAAGTGACTTTCTGGCCAAGCGCCTTCTCAGCCGCTTCGAAAGGCGTCTTTGCTGCGGCCGAATGGACCGCGACGACGGCTTCGCCGTCCATTTCCTCGACACGATAGATTGTCATGCGGGGCGCCCGCCGCTCCGCTCTCGCCCTTATACATTTTATTAGAAGTTACGAATGAAAGGCAAGACTCCCGGGTGTAGCGAAAGCGAAGCCGGCCGGGTTTAGTCCTCTATAGCAGAGGGCGCGCCGTAGCCGCGCAGGCCGGTTCCGTTGCAGGCCTGGCAGGAAGCCCGTTGTCCAGGGCAATTGTGGCGCAACGCGCCAGAGGGACAGCATGCGCCGTTCGACGCCACCTGTTTCTCGCACTCGAACACCTTGCCGGCGCCCAGGCACCGGGGGCAGGCGAACTTCCTGAATTCGCTCAAGCGAGCCTCCGGCTATTTCACGCGCGCCCGGCAACGCGCTGACTATGCCGCGGGTTCCATGAGAGATACGGTAAGTCCTGCGTACGACAGTATACTTTAGTAGAAGCTAATATGATAACGGCATCGCCTGCAACGCGCGGTTGGTTCCGCGATGCCGCGGCGTATCAGGGCATGGGTTCCTCGCCCTCGCGAAACGACGGAGAGGAAAGGCGGCACACCTCTTTCACCAGCCCGCGCAGCCAGCGATGCGCCGGATCGGCGTCGAGCCTCGGGTGCCACAAGAGCGAGACCGTCAGCGCGGCGAGCTTCACCGGCAGCGTGAAGGTGAACAGCCCGTCGCGCAGGGTGCCCGTATAGCGCTCCGGCACGGTGGCGATGAGATCGGAGCCCCGCGCCAATGCCAGCGCTTCGGCAAAGCCGCCGACCACGGTCGCAACCCTTCGCGTCAGTCCGGCGAGCTGCAAGGCGTCGTCCACCGGGCCGCGGTCGAGCCCGCGGCGAGAGATCAGTATGTGCCGGCCGGCGGCGAAGCGCGCGGCGGTGATCCGGCCTTCGCACAAAGGATGGCCGGCCCGCGCGACGCCGACAAAGCGGTCGCGGAACAGCGCCTGCGCGCGCACCTCCGGCCCGGTCGAACCGCCCACCACGCCGGTCTCCAGATCGACCGCGCCCTCGCGCATCGGGCCGCTGTCCTTGTCGGGCTTGGGCACGAAACGCAGTTGCACGCCCGGCGCTTCCTCAGCCACGCGGGCGAGCAGCGCCGGGCCGAAATTTTCGACGAAACCATCGCTGTTTCGCAGCGTGAAGCTGCGGCCAAGCCGCGCGAGGTCGAGCCGCTCAGCGGGCCGCAGCACCGCTTCCGCCTCCTTCACCAGCCGCCCGACCTGCCCTCCGAGCTCGACAGCGCGCGGCGTCGGCACCAGGCCGCGCCCGGCACGCACCAGAAGCGGGTCACCGGTCGCCTCGCGCAGCCTCGCCAGGGCCCGGCTCATTGCCGAAGGGCTGAGCTTCATGCGCCGCGCGGCTTTGGCGACGCTGCCTTCGGCAAGCAGCACATCAAGCGTGACGAGCAGGTTGAGATCGGGTCGCGGCATGGCGCGACCATAGCACGGATTTGTCAAAGCGGCATGGCGTCTGATGCACTGTTCAAGTGCATACGCTGCGTGTTCCGCCATGTCATGCGCACGCCTATCTTCCCCGCGAGTTCAACCGACGGAGAAGAAATCATGGTCGACATTGCCGAAACCCGGGCTGCGCCCGTGCGCCATTCGACGGCGGGCGCGCTGGCTGGCCTGTCGCTTGCCATGCTCGTCTCCTCGCTCGGCACCAGCATCGCCAATGTCGCGCTGCCGACGCTGAGCGTGGCCTTCGCCGCGTCGTTTGCGGCGGTGCAATGGGTGGTGCTTGCCTATCTGCTCGCCATCACGGCGCTGATCGTCAGCATCGGGCGCCTCGGCGATGTCGTCGGCCGCCGGCTGCTGCTGATCGCCGGCCTGGCGCTTTTCAGCGCCGCTTCGTTTGCCGCCGCGCTCGCGCCGTCGCTGGCGATGCTGGTCGCAGCCCGCGCCGTGCAAGGCCTGGGCGCCGCGGTGATGATGGCGCTCACGATAGCCCTCGTCGGCGAGACGGTGCCGAAGCAACGCACCGGCAGCGCCATGGGCTTGCTCGGCACCATGTCGGCGATCGGCACGGCGCTTGGGCCCTCGCTCGGGGGCGTGCTGATCGCAGCTCTCGGCTGGCGCTCGATCTTCCTCGTCAACGCCGCGCTCGGCGCCGTCGGGCTGCTGGCCGCCTGGCGCTTTTTACCGGGCGACAAAGGGGCGGGCATCGACCGCGCAGAGGCGAAGGGAGCCGCGCGTTTCGATATGCTGGGGACGCTGCTGCTTGCCGCCACGCTTGCCGCCTACGCGCTGGCCATGACTATGGGGCGCGGTCATTTCGGTGGTCTGAACATGGCGCTGCTCGGCGGGGCAATTGTTGGCGCGGCGCTGTTCGTCGTCGCCGAGGCCAAGGTGGCGTCGCCGCTGGTCAAGCTCGCGCTGTTGCGCGACCCGGTGCTGGCGCCGAGCCTCGCCATGAACGCGCTGGTCTCCACGGTGATGATGGCCACGCTGGTCGTCGGCCCGTTTTTCCTGTCGCGTGCGCTGAGCCTCGGCGACGCTGCGACCGGAGCCGTGATGTCGATCGGGCCCGTGGTCTCGGCGTTCTGCGGCATCATTGCCGGGCGTGTCGTCGACCGCCTCGGCGCTGCCGCGATGGTCATGGCCGGGCTGGTGCTGATGGTCGCCGGCTGCGTCGCGCTCGCCGTGCTGCCGGGCGTCTTCGGTGTCGTCGGCTACGTGGCGGCGATCATCCTGCTGACGCCCGGCTACCAACTCTTCCAGGCGGCCAACAACACCGCCGTCATGGCCGACGTCGACAGCTCCGAGCGCGGCGTGGTGTCGGGCATGCTGAGCCTGTCGCGCAATCTCGGCCTTGTTACCGGCACGGCGGTGATGGGCGCGGTGTTCGCCTTCGCCGTGGGCACCAAGGATGTCGCGACGGCATCGCCGGCAGCGGTCGCCGGCGGCATGGGGTTCACCTTCGCGGCGGCCACGGGGTTGGTGGCGTTGGCGGTCGCGATAGCGGTGGCTGGGCGGAGAGGGCGGATCGCGTAATCTGGGGAGAGCGGCAGCTTCGGCGCCACGCCGTCCCTTCCGCGATCGCGCAATTTCGTCACCGCACGGGGAGCATATTCTGACACGCGGCGGTGCCCATTCCGCCTTCGGCCGGTGCCTCAGCTATCCCAACGAACCCCCGCCCACTGCGGCGCCGGCCCATCCTCCCACCCGATCTCGACCGCGCGCCGGACCGGATGGCGCATGTCTTCCTCCCCGGAACCAAAGCGACAGGCAGCGGTTTACCCAGCCGAAGGGATGATTCAGGAATCAGGAATAAAGCAATGAAAACAGTGCTTCTTGCTGCCCTGGCGCTCTGCGTCGCCGCACCCGCCGTCGCTTCGGCGGCCGAGGCCGATGTCGTCATCAGGACGCATCACAGGCATCATTATCATCACCGCCCCGCCATCATCATCAATGACGAGGGCCATCGCTTGCATCACCGCCATCACGGCACGGTCGCCTTCTATGACAATGGCAAGCGTAGCTGGCGTTATCGCCATCACCGTCGTCAGGACGTGGTCGTCACGAGTTCGATCCACCGGCACCATCATCGTCGGGTCGTCGTCGAGGGCGGCTCCGACTATTGACGCCCCGCGCCCCGGCTCGTGCGATCAGACACGGGCCGGGAGCGCTTTTTTCCGATTTGTCTCTTCAGGACCGATTCCGCTGCGCAGCGCTTTCAGCGCGCTGGCCTGAAGCATGGCGCCCAACCGCAGCCGCCGACGGTTGGCGCAGGCGCCCTTCGACGCCCATTGGACTTCGCCACGGCACAACCCATATTTGAGCTCATGGAGCTTCGAGCGTGACCTTCGCGCGGGTGGCCCTTTTCGCCGTTGCCCTCCTGGCCGCGGCTGCCGTTTCTTCCTTCTCCTCGACCGGGAGCGGGAAGGTCGCGTTGAGCGTTGCCATTGACGGCGCTATCGGGCCGGCCAGCACCAGGCAGCTCGAGGAGGCGCTCGATACTGCTGCTCAACGCAACGCCGAAGTGCTCGTCCTTCAGCTCGACACGCCGGGCGGCCTGGTCACCTCGATGCGCGAGATGATCGCCGACATTCTGGCCTCGCCCGTGCCCGTCATCGGCTACGTCGCGCCGGCCGGCGGCCATGCGGCGAGCGCCGGCACCTACATTCTTTACGCAACCCATGTCGCGGCGATGGCGCCGGGCACCAATCTGGGCGCGGCGACGCCGGTCGAGATAGGCGGGCTGCCGTCGCTGCCGGGCGGCGACAAGGACAAGAACCAGGAGGGCGTCGCCGAGCCGCCCGGCGACGAGATGATGGCCAAGGTGACCAATGACGCGGTCGCGCTCATCCGCTCGCTCGCCGAGATGCGCGGCCGCAACGGCGACTGGGGCGAGAAGGCGGTGCGCGAGGCAGCGAGCTTGTCGGCCAACGCCGCCCTGCAGGAGCATGTCATCGACTTCGTCGCCCGCGACACTACCGAGTTGCTGCAGCTTGCCGACGGGCGCACCGTCGATGTCGCCGGCGCCAAGAAAGTGCTGGCGACGAAAGGGCTGCCGGTCGAGACGCTGGAGCCTGGCTGGTTCATACGGCTGCTCTCCGTCATCACCGACCCGAACACCGCCGTCATCCTGATGCTGGTCGGCGTCTATGGCCTCGTCTTCGAGTTCACCAGCCCGGGCGCCGTGGCGCCCGGCGTCATTGGCACCATCTGCCTGGTGCTCGGGCTCTATGCGCTCAACCTCTTGCCGATCAACTATACCGGCCTGGCGCTGATGGTGCTCGGCATCGCCTTCCTGATCATCGAGGCCTTCAACCCCACCGTGGTTCTGGGGTTGGGCGGCGTCGCCGCTTTCCTGCTCGGCTCGGCCATGCTGCTCAGGATCGAAGGGCCGGGCTTTGCCATGTCGTGGGCGGTCATCGGCCCCGCCGCCGTGCTGACGCTCGGGCTGGCGCTGCTCACCGGAACCTATGTCTGGGCGGCGCGCAAGAAACCGCCGCGCGTCGGCGGCGAGGCGATGCGCGGCCTGCCCGTCGAGATCGTCGACTGGCAGGGCGGTGAGGGCCATGTGCTGGCTTTGGGCGAGCGTTGGCGGGCGAGGGCCGACGAACCGGTCGCACCCGGCGACAGCGTTGAGGTGACCGACGTCAGCGACCTCGTGCTGACCGTGCGGCGTCGCGATGCGAGCAACAACGGAGTGAAATGATGGTCGGTTACGTGGCCTATCTCATCATTGCGCTGCTGGTGATCATCTTCCTGGCGGCTGCCATCCGCATCCTAAGGGAATATGAACGCGGCGTGGTCTTCACGCTCGGCCGCTTCACCGGGGTCAAGGGCCCTGGCCTCATCATCCTCATCCCGTTCGTCCAGCAGATGGTGCGGGTCGATCTGCGCGTGGTCGTCCAGGATGTTCCGCCGCAGGATGTCATCTCGCGCGACAACGTCTCGGTCAAGGTCAATGCCGTGCTCTATTTCCGCATCGTCGACGCCGAGCGGGCAATCATCCAGGTTGAGGATTTCATGGCCGCGACCAACCAGCTGGCGCAGACCACGTTGCGCTCGGTGCTCGGCAAGCATGAGCTCGACGAGATGCTAGCCGAACGCGACAAGCTCAACAGCGATATCCAGGAGATCCTCGACCAGCGCACCGATGCCTGGGGCATCAAGGTCTCCAATGTCGAGATCAAGCATGTCGACCTGAACGAAAGCATGATCCGCGCCATCGCCAAGCAGGCCGAGGCCGAGCGGCTGCGCCGCGCCAAGGTGATCAATGCCGACGGCGAGCAGCAGGCGGCGGCGAAGCTGGTCGAGGCCGGCCGCATGCTTGCGGCCGAGCCGCAGGCCATGCAGCTGCGCTATTTCGAGGCCCTGCACGACATCGCCGGCGAGCGCTCGTCCACGGTGGTATTCCCGCTGCCGGTGGAATTGCTCGGGCAGTTCATGAAGGGCCAGGGCAAATGAGGCATTGACGCTGCCGGTCTTCCCTCGTCGGTAGAGTCAATCAGCCTCGCCGCCCGAACCCTTGCCGCATTCTGCCAGCACCTTGCCGATCCGCAGCACCTGAGCCTTTCAGCGGAAAGGTATTTGTCGGCCGAGATCGTCACCTCGCCCTTTCCCCGCAGCAGCGCCAGCAACGGGTCGGAAGGGCCGGACAGGTCTGCCGTGAAGTAATTGTACATCGCCTCGAGCTCGAGCTTTTTGGTCACGCTCTTGCCGCCGGCCTTGAAGGTGAAGGATCCGCCGATGCCGGGCTCCAGCTGCCCGCCCTCGGCGCCGAGATCATAGCTCAGCACCGGCTTATCGAAGCAGGCCAGCATCAGACGCGCATCGCCCTTCGGCCCGCCGCACACGGAAGCCGTCATCACGCTGCCGCCTTCGTCCTCCTCCATCCGGGCGGACCAGGCGCAAGGCGCGGCATGGGCGGAAGGGGTGGCTAGAAGGGCAAGTGTGACGATTGCCAGTGCGCTTTTCATAGTCGATCCCCACCGTGGCGGGCATCATATAGATATTGGCGAAAGTCGGCGAGCGGCCAATCTCTCCTGAATGGATCTCGCTTAAGTGCTCTTGGCCGGCTCGAACAATTCCAGCAGATTGCCAAAGAGTCGACCAGCAAGATCTGCGAGCCGCCCGGCCTCGTCACGATTTCATTGCGGAAGTTTAGGCCTGCCATGCGCAACCGGGCGACCTCCTTCGTCGCAAAACGCGCGCGATAGCGCTCGGGTTCGTCCGCGGCGTTGCCGGCGACGGCGATTGCACCAGGTATTGACGACAAATCCGACCGCCGACGATTGCAAGGAGGTAAAGCGATGACCGATGACGCAACCGCGATCCGCCAGGTGGTCGAGACCTGGATGGCGGCGAGCCGGAAAGGCGATCTGGAGACCGTGCTTGGTCTGATGACGGACGATGTCGTCTTCATGGTTCCCGGCAAGGAGCCCTTCGGAAAGGAAGCCTTCGCCGGGCCTCCAGGAACATGGGCGAGACGAAGATCGACAGTGACAGCGAGATCGTAGAGCTCAAACTGCTCGGCGACTGGGCCTATATCCGCAACCGCATCGATATGACCGCGACACCGCCCGGCGGCGAGCCGGTGCGGCGGTCCGGCTATACGCTGACGCTGCTGCGCAAGGAGAATGACGGCCGCTGGCGGCTGGCGCGGGATGCGAATTTGCTGGCGGCAAAAGGATAGGGCGCGGCCGCCGGAATTGCCCCTTCTGGGGCGAGGAATCTTGTCCTGCGGCCACCGCGTCCGCGATCTCCGCCGCGGATGCCCGCTATGTCGCGCTTACTTTCGCCACGGCGGCTCAGGCGCAAAGCGTTTGCCGATCCAGTCGGCGAAGGCGCGGGTCTTGGCGGCCTGACCCTTGGCCGAGGGCATGACGACATAGACCGCGCCCTCGTCGGCAAGTGTCCAGTCCTCCAGGATCGGCACCAGCCGACCGTCGGCGAGCTCGCGCCCGACCAGCCAGTCGGTGCTCATCATCAGGCCGACGCCCTGCACGGCGGCCTCGACCAGCACCTCGGCGTCGTCGCTGACCAACGGCCCCGAAACCTCGACGCGCACGCGCCGACCCTCGCGGTCGGTCATCTCCCAGGCCGGAAAGGTCTGGAAGCCGGAGAAACCCAGGCAGCTATGCTCCAGCAGCGCCTGCGGCGTTTCCGGCCTGCCCCTTCTGGCGAGGTAGGAGGGCGCGGCGCAAAGCAGCCGGCGCCGCGTCGCCACCTTGCGCGCCACCAGGCGCGAGTCCTCCAGGCTACCCAGCCGTACGGCGACGTCGAAATTCTCGGCGACGAGATCGGCGAAGCGGTTGGAGAACTCTGCCTCGATGTGGACCTCGGGGAACTCCGCCAGGAATTGCGGCAAGAGCGGCCCGATCCACATGCGCCCGAAGGTCCCGGGCAGCGCCAGCTTGAGCAGGCCGCGCGGCCCGCCGGCGGCATGCGCCGATGCAGCCGCCTCGGCCTCGTCGACCGAGGCAAGGATGGCGCGTACGCGCAACAGGAATTCCGCGCCCGCCTCGGTAAGCGACACGCTGCGCGTGGTGCGGTGGAGCAGCCGCACCCCCAGCCGCTCTTCCAGCGATTGGAGACGGCGCGACAGGATGGTCGCGTCGCGCCCGACTCTCGCTGCCGCCCTGGTGAAGGAGCACGCCTCGGCGACGGCCGCGAAGGCCGCCATTTCGGCAAGGGCGGAGGGCTCAACTGATTGCTGCATGATTTGCAATACTCAAATGCAAAGTCCAACGATTATCGAGTAGTAGCGCAGCAGATAGGTTCGCTCAATCGTCCATCGACCACGCACGGAGTGAACCCATGAAAGCCATCGAACTCAGCCAACCCCGGCTCGACGCCTTCCGCGCCGCCAGCATCGCCACGCCCGAACCGCAACGCGGCGAGGTGCTGATCCGCCAGCGTGCGGCGAGCCTGAACTTCGTCGATGTCGCCGTTGCGAGCGGCAATTATCCCGGCCCGGTGTTTCCGCTCGTTCCCGTTGCCGACGGTGCCGGCGAGATTGTCGCGCTGGGCGAGGGCGTGACGACATTCAAAACTGGCGACCGCGTTGTTGCCCACGCCAAGCCGCGCTGGATCGGCGGCCGGCCGCGTCCCCACGAGATGACGCAGATGCGCGGCATCTCGTTGCCCGGGTCGCTGGCCGAATATGTCGCGCTGCCAGCCAACTCGGTCGTGCCGGTCCCGGCGCATCTCTCCTTCGAGTCGGCCTCGACCTTGCCGATCGCCGGCACCACCGCGTGGAACGCCATCCGCGCCGCCGATGTCGGGCCGGGCTCCGTCGTCGTGCTGCTCGGCACGGGCGGCGTCTCGATCTTCACCCTGCAGCTTGCCAAGGCGGCCGGGGCCACCGTCATCATCACGTCGTCCTCGGACGAGAAGCTCGAGCGGGCCAAGGCGCTCGGCGCCGATCACCTGATCAATTACCGCGCGACACCGGATTGGGACGGCAAGGTGCTGGAACTGACCGATGGCCTCGGCGCCGACCTCGTCGTCGAGACCGGCGGCACCGCCACCTTCGCGCGCGCCGTCAACGCCACCGCGCCCGGCGGCGCGCTGTTCACCATCGGCTTCGTCACCGGCGCCGAGGCGACCGTCAACCTGCTGCCGATCATCATCAAGGCGCTGAAGGTGGTGGGCAACAACACCGGATCGGTCTCAGACTTGCGCGACGCTGCCCGTGCCATCGGCGCCGCCCGGATCGAGCCGGTCGTCGACAAGGTGTTTTCACAAAACGAGGCGACCGAAGCCTACACCTACATGGCCGCCGGCGGCCTGCATTTCGGCAAGCTGGTGTTCGGCTTGGATTGGTAGGAAGAGCCGGCGCTGGAGTGGGCGAAAGCGATGAATCTCTCGGTCTCCCTGAAGCCGACTTCCCTGACAGGAAGATGTGGGAGCTTCAATCCGCCTCGCCGCCCGAGCCCTTGCCGTATTCGGCCGGGCTCCGTCGACCGAGCGTTCTCACGCTACTCCCGATCCTTCTCACCTTTCGCCGTCAGAACTTGACGTCGAGGTTGGCCTTGACGCCGTTGTCGGCGTCATGGGAGCCGAACCAACCGGTGTAGGACAGGCCGAGCGTGGCATTGGCCGAGATCGGCAGGTCGAAACCGGCATCGATCACCACGCTGTCCCTGGCGACAGGTACGCCGGCGATTGTAAAGGCATCGCCGCCGGCGAAGGCGAAAGTCGAAGTCGGAGAGACATCGCCGAATGCATGGCGCCAGCCGAGCGTGCCACTCGCGGTCGCCTCGATGTTGCCAAGCGTCAGGCCGGTCGAGGTGCGTAGCCCGAGCGTGGTGAAGGTCGCGTTGATGGTTGAACTTGCGCTGGTCAGGGCTGCACCGCCACCTTTCTCGGTGAAGCCGTCGGTGTCCACGCTGACATAGGCGAGATTGGCGAAGGGCTCGAACTTGAAGCGCCCGGCATCGGCCTTGTAAGCGAGTTCGCCGAACACCTGTGCCGTGCCGGCATCGTAGTCGGCCGACAGTTGACCGGCGAAGCCGTTGAAGGCAACCGCGCGTTTTGCCGAGACGCTGTTCCAGCTGTAGGCGGCGCCGGTGCGGAACGCGATGGCGCCCCAGTTGGTGCCGCCATAGAGCCCGAGATGATAATTGTCGCCGGCGCCGCTGGAACGGCGAGCGTCAGCGTCGAAAGTCGAATGGCTGTAGCCGCCGATGGCGCCGACACGCCAGTCCCCGACCAGGCTATCGGCGCCGACCAGCAGCCCCCCGGTCGAACGATCGAAGGCGGCGGCATTGCCGTCGCTGCCGGTATTTCCCCACGAGCCGAAAGCTTGGCCCCAGACGGCGACGCGATCGGTGTCGGCCGCGACCATTTCCGGCCCGCCCTCGCCATAGGCCATGACCGGCAACGCGGCTGCGTCGGCATCGCCAAACGCGGCGCTGATCCGCCTGGTGGCGGCGTCGCGGATGAAGCGGCTGTCCTCGAGCAGCATGCCCTTGGCCGAGGCGTGAATTTCCCCGGAAAGCTGGTCGAAGGCGTCCTGGGCGGCTGCCTTGCTCGGCAAGGCAAAGATGGCATCGAAGAGCGGATTGCCGACGCCCAGACTATCCGCTCCGCCGCCGGTGGCGATCTGGTTCGACGTCAGGCCAACGCTGGCAAAGCTTGCCTTGGCCAGGTTGAGATAGACATTGTTCGCGTCATAGGTCAGCGTCGGCGCAATGAAGATCGAGCCTTCGAAACTGGCCTTGTCGAAGGCACCAGTGACACCGCCCGCCGCCGTGACGATCGTATAGGTCGTGCCGGTCGCATAATCCGGATAGGGGATGACGACGACCGTGCCGCCGCCGATCGTCACGGCGCCGGTGGCGCTGATCAGATCGGATGTGCCGCCGCTTTCGACTTCAACGGCATAAATCGAACCGGCCGAGAAGGTTGTATTGCTCACATTGATCGTGCCGATCGAATTGCCCGGTGCGAAGGTCCCGCCCGAAGCAATGGTCACATTGCCTGCCGTGCCCGATCCGCCAAGCAGGCCGCCGGTGACATTGATCGCGCCGCCGAGCGAGCCGTTGACATAGAGGCCGCCGCCGAGAACGTTCGTCGTCCCGGTGAAGCCGGCGGAATTACCGGTCAACTTGGTGTTGCCGGCGATCTGGTTGATCGTCCCCAGTCCGCTGATCGCCGCAGCGAAGCCATTGTTCGCGCTGGTATGGTTGAAATTGAGCGTGCCGGTGCCGGCGCCGAACTGCAACGTGGCCGAATCGAGGACGCCGGCGCCCGTCGCCGCAGTGCCCGCCGCGCCGCCGATGTTCAGCGTGCCGGTCGAGCCGGCCTGGCTGGCGATCACGGTAACGCCGTCCACCAGAGCGATGCCGCCGTTGGAGAGCGTCACCGAAGCTTTGCCGCCGAAACCGATCCCCAGGGCGCCGTGCATCTCCCACAGCGCGGCCGGGCCGTCGACGGTTGCCTGTCCGGTGGCACCCGTGGCGATCGCCATGTAGGCGGTGCCGCCGGAGGCGACGCCGCCATTGGTGACGGCAAGAGTGCCGCTTCCGAGACCGCCAAGGTACATGCCGTTCTTGTTGGTCCATTTCGAGCCCGCGCCGTCGACGGTAATTGCACCGGTGGCTGTTGCCGCCTGGCCGACAAAGACGAAATTGGCATCTGCTGAGCCGCCGTTGGAGATGGAAAGTGTCGCGTGACCGGCGCCTCCCAGGGTAAGACTGTCATCGGTGCTCCAGGAAGATCCCGCCCCGTCCACCGTCACGGTCGCGGTTGCGGTATCGAATTCTCCGAGGATCGCGGCCTGGTTGAGGACGTGGCCGCCATCGGTGACCTGGAGCGTACCCGCGCCCTTGAAACCGACGAACAGGTCGCCGGAATTCATCCAGGTCGAACCCGGTCCATCGACCACGACTCCGCCGGCCGAATCGGCTTCGAGTGCGACATAGCCCTTGGTGTCGTTGACAGCGCCGCCGTTTGAAATCGCCAGCGTGCCGGTACCATGATAGCCGACGACGAGGTTCCCGCTATTGGTCCAGGTCGAGCCGGCGCCGTCGACCGTTGCCGTGCCGGTCGAGGCTGCATCGAAGCCAAGGTAGCCCAGGTCATTGCTGACCGTGCCGCCGTTCGAAATCGTCAACGTGCCCTTGCTGAGGCCTCCGACGTAAAGATTCCCGCTGTTCGTCCATTTTGATCCCGCGCCGTCGACGAACACCGCGCCAGTCGAGCCCGCCGAGTTGCCGACATAGCCCGAGGCGCTGCTGACCGCGCCGCCATTGCTTACCGCCAAAGTGCCGGCGCCGAAATCGCCAATACCCAGGTTGGAGCTGTTGGTCCAGGTCGAGCCGGCGCCGTCGACGAACACCATGCCGATGGAGCCCGCCTTTGCGCCGACAGCGGCCCAAGTGTTGCTGACAACGGCACCGTGAGAGATCGCCAGGGTGCCGTTACCGAAATCGCCCACCATCAGGTTGGAGCTGTTTGTCCAGGTCGAGCCGGCGCCATCGACGAACGCGATGCCTGTCGAGCCTGCCTGCGCGGCGATATTGCCCCCACCATTGCTGACCGCGCCACCATTTCCAATCGTCAGCACACCAGTGCCGCTATCGCCGACATAGAAGTTCGAACTGCTGGTCCAGGTCGAGCCGGCACCGGTAACTGCCGCTGTGCCGACAGAGCCCGTCTGCGCGCCGATCATACCGATGGTGTTGCTGACCGCGCCGCCATTCGAGACCGTCAGCGCACCCTGGCCCTGGAAGCCGATGAAGAGGTCCGAAGTGTTGGTCCAGGCCGAGCCGGCACCGTCGACCGTCACCAGGCCTTTGGACCCCGCGGCATAGCCGGCATAGCCAACCGAACTGGTGACTGCGCCGCCATTGGTGATCTCCAGCGCGCCGAAGCCCGCGTTCCCAACCGCAAGGGCCGCGTTCGCCCAGGTCGAGCCGGCACCGTCGACAGTTGCTGTGCCAGTGGAGCCGGCCAGGTTGCCCAGAATGCCGCTCAGATTGCTGACCTTGCCGCCGTTCGAGATGTTCAGCGCACCGGTGCCCTGATCGCCGACATACAGGTGGGAAGAGTTTGTCCAGGTCGAACCCGCGCCGTCGACCGTCACCATGCCGTTGGAGCCTGCATGCGTACCGATGCTGCCCGTGGCATTGTTGACCGCGCCGCCATTGGTGATGTCCAGTGTGCCGACGCCACGTTCGGCGATATAGAGATCGCCGCTGTTGGTCCAGGTCGAGCCGGTCCCGTCCACCGTGACCGTGCCAGTGCCCTGACCGAAACCGACATGGCCCACGGTGTCGCTCACGGCGCCACCGTTTGAGATCGTAAGGGTGCCGGTGCTGTCGGTGCCCAAGGCAAGGAAAAGGTCGGTACTGTTGCTCCAGAGCGAGCCCGCTCCAACGACGCTTACGTTGCCGTTGGCGTTCGAAGCGTAGCCGAGATAGCCGGCGGTGTCGGCAAGCGTGCCGCCGTTCGTAATCGTCAGCGAGCCTGTGTAACTCGCTATGGTGCCAACAAACAGATTTTGCGCGGCTGCGTTCGCCGCATTGACCACGGTCGGGTGCGGAAACGCCGCGTCGAGGGTGACGTCGTCGCTCGATGTCGGGACAGCGGTGGGATTCCAGTCTCCGGCGGTGAACCAATCCGTGGACGCCGCGCCGGTCCAGATCTCGGCTGCCGTGGCGCTTGGCTGGCCAAGGCCGATCAGCGCCGTCGACGTCAACGCCAGATATTTCAACGCCTTCTTCCGGCCTTCAAATCCATTCTTCGGCATTTAATCCCCTGACAGACAAGTCATTTCACCCTGAAGGTGGACATGTCATTGGAGCCCGGGCATTGTCTTGGGCAGCGCCGCACTGGAATTGGACTGGAAAGAGATGCCGGTTCTTTTCTGCGCGCTGTGATGGTTTGGCACCACCGAGCATTTTGCAGCCAAGCGGCGTCGCTTGGCGTCGCAGAAATGCGGCTAAAACAAACAGATAGAGCGAATGGGTAAATCGGAAATCGCGTCGCCTGACCGATTCGGGAGACGCCCGGTTCTATCTGGCGCTCGTCGGCGTATAGCCGAAGCGACGGCGGAAACAGCGATTGAAGTAGGACACGTCGCTGAAACCGCTCATCATCGCAATTTCGCTGACCCGCATACCGTCATTGTGTCTTTGGGCGAGCATCTTATGTGCGCTTTGCAAGCGCAGCTCGAGCACACGCTCGGAGAAGCTGATACCCGTCTCCTGGAGGATGTCGTGAATATAGCGCGTCGACAGACGGAGTTCCTTTGCGACGCCCTGCGCAGAGATGCCAGGATGGGCGAAATTGTCTGCGATGTTGGCCAGGACCGCCCGCAGCCTGGCCGCGCGCAGGCCGCGCAGGCCAGCCAATTCGGCAGCCTCACCTTTCGCGCCCGTCACCAGACCGATCAGATCGACGATCACGTCCGTTGCGTGCGTGATGAGATCGGCCGAGACGAGGGGGCGGCCGGTCTCGAGAAGTTGGCAATAACGCTTGAGAAGATCGAGAGCCTCGCTTTCGGCGCCGATCTTCAACGCCAGCCTGTCATCGATCTGTGGGAAGGCCTGTATGAGGACGGCGCGTGGGACCACCACGTTGGCCCACACATTCCGGTCGGCACCGACCATTTTCAGTGCTTCCGATGCCGTGACCAGGACCGCTTCTCCCTTGCCGACGCCGTATTCGCGGCCGACCTGCGCCCCGGTCAAAACGGTGTCGGCCTTGTTGATCAGCAGGAGATATCCGTCATTGTCGTCGTCGGCAATGTTGCTTGCTTTCCTCGTTGCATGCCTGATCGTTCCGGACATCTGGCCGAGAACCAGTGATCCGACAGCCGTGGCTTCGATCGCCGCCTCGAAAGGCAGGTCTGCGGATATGCCGTATTCAACCGACCATATCTCCGCGACATGGATGTCCTGCCAGAGGGAAAACCGATCGCGTTCATTGAGATGCGAGGGCAACTGAGCCGATGAAAACACCGTCTTTCGCGACAATCGAACACCTCGAAAAGCTACAGCTTCAAAAATTGTCGAACGCGATGCTTTCCAATCCGGGAATAACAAGCGACATTGATCGCTCGGCGTTCGACCGATCGCATTAGACCCTTAATCGAGTTCAACCAGGCGTGGCGTCACCCCAAAGTATGACGTCGCGAAATCCTTCCAGACGGGATCGGCGTTTTTTGCGCCGGGCGGCTGTCGATTTGTTGCTGTATTCATCTTTTTTCGCTCGTCCCTCATGCGGGGCAGGGCATGTCAGGGGGCGTGGTGGAGAGGCTGGGCAGCGAAGTACTTTATTCGATTATCGGTGAAATTTATGATTGCGTCTTGAATCCGGAAGGCTGGACCGGAGTGATGACCCGTGTCACCGAAGCTGTCGACGCTGCCTATACCACTGTCGCGCTGGCCAGCACTGCTGACAATCAGGGCCGTTTCGCGGCTCAATCAGCTTGGGATCCGGTGCAAATGCGCGCGCTCCAGGAGGATTATGACTTTGACGAAATTCCCGGATTGAAGGCCGCGGTCGTTGGCGACATCGACACGCCTGTTGCGACGCTGTCGCATATGAGCGAGGCCGAGCTCCAGCAAACGCCGTTCTTCCAGAATTGGGCCGGACCGCAGGGATTGCGCGAGGCTTGCATCACTAAATTCGTTCACACGCCGGACCGGATTGGTCTCATGGGCTGCACCACGCGTGCCAACAGGGGTATCATAACCGTTGAAGAGCAGCGGTTCCTGGCATTGCTCTCGCCGCATCTGCGTCGCGCTTCCCTGATTGGAGATCTGCTCGATCAGACCCGCATTACCGCCAATTTCTATCGCGAAGCGCTCGACCATCTCGCCGTGCCTATCGTTTTTGCCGGCGCCGACGGAGCAATCCTCCATGCGAATGGGGCTGCCGACCGGATGTTTTCCGGGCAGGGTCCCATTCTTTCCAGGAAGGGCCTGCTCCAACCGCAGAACCCCGTGGTCGCCCGCGCTTTGGCGGAAGCATTAGCAAGCGCTGCCGGCGCAGATGCTTCGCTTGGCTCTCGCGGCATAGGGCTGCCCGTTTCAGCGCCGGGTCAACCGCCCGCCGTAGCCTATGTGTTGCCGCTGACCGAAGGAACTGCGCGCGCGGCTTTCCGGCCCGCCTGCGCTGCCGTCTTCGTATCGACCACGACGTCCTCTTCTCCGCTGCCGGAGGCCGTTCTCACGACGCTGTTCGATCTTACTCCCGCGGAGGCACGGGTCCTCCTGCGGATCGGCAGCGGATTGCCCGCGTCCAGGAGCGCCTCGTTGCTCGGCATCAGTGAAAACACGTTGAAGACCCATCTCAACCGGATATTCGCCAAGACCGGTACGAGGCGCCAAGCCGATCTCGTCAAACTGATTTCGGACATAGGCATGCCTTTCGTAACTGATCAGGCTGCCGCCCGCCGCTGAGCTGACCGCGCCGAATTCCTCGTCGGCGCCGGGCGGAGCCAGGTAGACTCACACCCAATCGCTGCGTCCAGACCGGCAATCGACTGAGGCTGTATGGCCACACCGACCGGGAAAGCGTTGCGGCGCTCTCCAGGACAATTCAGGTGCGGTCCAGCCCAAGACGCCGCTGGCGAACAATGCAAAACCTCGACGACACCCGGATCGCCGCCGAGCATTTCGCGGCTGGGGAAGCAACATTGGGGTAGCAAACAGTGAAAACGGTTCTTCTCGCCACAGCCTTCATTCTGGCGCCTGTCGGCATCGCGTCGGCGGCGGACATCAATGAAACCTTGCCCGTTGCCGCCGACTACGACTGGTCCGGCCTCTATGCTGGCGCTCACTTCGGCTACGTCGCCGGAAAGTCCAATCTCTTCATCGCCGACGCTGGCCCTGGGGGTGCCGACGTTAACGCGCCCCTCGACCCGGATGGGTTCATTGGCGGCATCCATATCGGCTTCGATCAGGAAATGGCGAACCGCTTCGTGCTCGGCGCCGAGGCGGACATTGCTTACAGCAATGTGGATGGGGTGGGGACCTTCACCGGTGCCGGTGCGTTGCTCAAGACCGAACTCAAGTGGTCGGGTTCGGCGCGGCTGCGGGCCGGCTACGCTTTCGATCGGACCTTGCCTTACATCACCGCGGGCGTGGCCGCGGCCAAGTATGAAATGACTGTGATCGCCACCAGCGGTTCAATACCGATCCACGACGAAACCCATCTTGGCTGGACGGTTGGAGCCGGCGTCGAGCACGCTTTCACCGACAGGTGGATCGCGCGCGTCGAATATCGCTACTCCGACTTCGGCAAAAAGGATGTTTCGGTGCCGCTGTTCGGTCCTGGCACGGTTGCGAACATCGATCTCAAGACGCACGATCTGCGGGTCGGCCTCAGCTACAAGTTCTGATCTGGCAGGCCGAGCAAAACCCTGGCCTCGCGCCGAGGTTTTGTTCGTGCCGTAAAGGCATTCACGTCCGCCGGCGCGGGCCGAGACGATGACGACGCGCGCTCGGCCCGTCGGCGCGACACGTGCCGCCGGCCAGGGCGGAGGCCGTCCCTGGCGTCGACCTCAGATCAGCTTCTCCAGCGTGATCGGCAGATCCCGTACCCTTTTCCCTGTCGCGTGGAACACTGCGTTGGCAATCGCCGGCGCGATGCCGACGATTGCCAGTTCGCCCACGCCCTTGCCTCCAAGGGCGGAGGAGTGCGGGTCTGGGATGCCGACCGAGATGGTCTGGATGTCTGGGATATCGGCATTGGTCGGCAGCATGTAGTCGGCGAAATTGCTGTTGACGATGCGGCCGTGGCGACGATCGACGATGCCTTCCTCGAGCAGCGCCTGGCCGATGCCCATGATGATGCCGCCCTTCCACTGGCTCTCCGCCAGCTTCGGGTTGTAGAGCCGGCCCGAATCCAGCGCCGACACCACGCGCGACACGCGCACCGTGCCGAAATCCTCGTCGACGCGCACCTCGACGAAATGCGCGCACCAGGAATGGCGCGAATAGTCGCCCTCGGTGTGCGGGATCGACATGGCTATAGTGGTGTAGTTCTTGTAGCGCTCTTCCGGCGTCGTGCTGGCCGGCAGCGTGTCGCCCTTGGCTTCGATTTGGTCGCGGCCGATCGCCATCATGAAGTCGGCGATCGACAGGTCCGGCCCTTCGCCGCGCGGCGAGGCGATGCGGCCATCCCTCACTTGCAGCGTGTTCGCCTGCAGCTTCTGGAACGGCGAGCGCGGGTCGGAAAGCGCTAGCCCGATCAGCCCGTCCAGCGCCTGGCCTGCCGCCTTGTGGACGGCGCCGGTCATGACGCCGGCAAGTCGCGAGCCGCCGGTGACGCCGGCGCGGGCGAAATGCGAGTCGCCGAGCTTCACCGACACCCGCTCCACCGGCACGCCTAGCGTCTCGGCGGCGGTCTGCGCCAGGATCGTGTAAGTGCCCTGGCCCATGTCGATGGACGAGCTTTCGACTTCGACGGAACCGTCGGAAAGCAGCTTCACCACCGCCTCGCCATGCGCGCGTCGCACCGGATAGGTGCCGGCCGCGACGCCCCAGCCGATGAGCTGGCGGCCGTCGCGCATCGAGCGTGGCGCGTTGCTGCGCTTCGCCCAGCCGAACGCTTCCGCGCCGGCGGCAAAGGCCTCGCGCAACTGGCGTGTCGACCACGCCTTCTTCGCATGCGGGTCCTGCTCGGCATAATTGATCAGCCGCATCTCCAGCGGATCGATACCGAGCTCATAGGCAAGCTCGTCGATGGCGCTTTCGATGCCGAAGGCGCTCGGGTTCTCGCCCGGCGCGCGTTTTGCGCCCGGCACCACCGTATTGACCCGCACGACATTCTGCTTCGAGGAGAAGTTGGGCGTGGCATACATGATCGAGGTGACCGAGCCGAGCGGCTCGACCCACATGCCGTCGACCGCTGTCTCGTTGACGCCGCGATGCACGATCGACTGGATTTTGCCATCCCTGTCGGCGCCAATCGCAACGGTCTGACGCGTCGCCGCGCGGCCGCCGTAGGACGTAAAATTCTGCGGGCGGGTGAGCACCAGCTTCACCGGCCGGTCGAGCATCCTGGCGGCAGCCGCCGCCACCGCGCTGTGCGCCAGCGCCAGCGCCTTGGAGCCGAAGCCGCCGCCGATATAGGGCGAGACCAGCCGCACATTCTCGAACGGCACGGAGAACCACTCGGCATAGGTGCGCGCCATGCCGTCGAGCCATTGGCTGGGCTCCCAGATGGTCAGCTCGTCGCCCTCCCAGCGCGCGATCAGCCCATGCGGCTCCATTGCCGCCTGGAATTCGCGCGGCGTGTTGTAGGCCGCGCAGATGCGCACAGGCGCTTCGGCGAAGGCGGCTTCAGCGTCGCCCCATTCCTTGGTCATGGCGTCGATCGGGATGCCGTCGCCCGCCTTGCCGTCGCTCAGGTCGACGATGGCCGGCGTCTCGTCATACCACACCTTGACCAGCGCCGCGGCGGCGACCGCCTGCTCGAACGTCTCGGCTACCACCGCCGCGACATGCTGGCCGGAAAAGGTGACCTCGCGCACGAGCGGCGCGTAGGTCGGCTGCGAGGGCGGGTTGCCGAGCCAGTCCGATGCGCCCCTCAATTCCATGATGGTGTCGGGCGTCAGCACAGCGAGCACGCCGGGCGCGGTCTCGGCCGCGCGGGCGTCGATCGCCGTCACCTTGCCGGCGGCAATCGTTGCGCCGACCAGCACCGCATGCGTCAGCCCCTCGAGCTGCTGCTCGAAGGCATATTTCGCTGCGCCCGTGATCTTGGCCGGGCCGTCGACGCGCGACAGCCGGCCGCCGACCGCTTCGAGACGCGCGCTGTCGGACGCGGCGTGTTTCATGTCATGAACGGTCATGCCGTCTCTCCCAATTTGAGAATGGCGCGCGCGATCACGCGCGGCGCCAGCGCAATCTTGTAGTGGTTGGCGCCATGGTCGACGGCGCCCTCCATGGCGAGCTCGCTCGCCTTGCGGATCATGGCTTCGTCGAGCGGCTTGCCTTTCAGCGCCTCTTCGACGGCGCGCGCCCGCCACGGTTTCGTGGCGACGCCGCCAAGCGCCACGCGGATGTCGCGGATGGTGCGGCCATCGCCTTCAAGCTCCAGTCCGACCGCCGCGCTTGCCGCAGCGAACTCATAGGACTGGCGGTCGCGCACCTTGATGTAGGTCGAGCGTCTGGCCGCGGCCGAGCCTGGGATCTCTACTGCGGTGATCACTTCGCCGGGGCGGATGTCGTGCTCCTGCTCGGCGGTGGCGCCTGGCGCAAGGAAGAAGTCCCCGACCTTGAGCTTGCGCCCGCCGAGATCGACCTCGGCGTCGAAGGCGACGAGTGCCACGGCGAGATCGCCCGGATACGTGGCGATGCAGGCCTCGCTGACGCCGAGCACGGCATGGCCGCGCGTCGCGCCGCCGATCGCCGAGCAGCCGCTGCCGGGCGCGCGCTTGTTGCAGGCCGGGAAGTTTTGCGGATCGCGGAAATAGGGGCAGCGCGTGCGCTGCATCAGGTTGCCGCCGATGGTCGCCATATTGCGCAACTGCGCCGAGGCCGCCTGCCACAGGGCTTCCGATACGGCCGGGAAGCAGCTCTTCACGGAAGTATGGTCGGCGACATGGCTCATCCTGGCCAGCGCGCCGATCACGGCGCGGTCGGCGTTGACATCGATGGCGTTGAGCCCTTCGATGTGGCTGATGTCGATGACGGTCGAGGGTTCGGCGACGCCGCATTTGGCGAGGTCGATGAGCGTGGTGCCGCCTGCAAGCAGCATGGCGCCGGGAAGAGCGGCGGCGTTGCGCGCGGCCTCGACGCTGTCGGCGCGTAGATAGGAAAAATCTCTCACGAGCGCAGCTCCTGTGCGGCTTGGCGGACGGCGGCGACGATGTGCGGATAGGCGCCGCAGCGGCACAGATTGCCGGCCATGTATTCGCGGATCTCATCGTCGGAACCGGCATGGCCCTCGCGGATGCAGGCCACCGCAGACATGATCTGCCCCGGCGTGCAATAACCGCACTGGAAGGCATCCTGTTCGAGGAACGCGGCCTGCACGGCGTGCAGCGTGCCGTCCTGGCCGGCAAGGCCCTCGATAGTGGTGATCGAGCGCCCTTCGACTTGGGCCGCGAGCGTCAGGCAGGCCAGCACGCGCTCGCCGTCGACGTGCACGGTGCAGGCGCCGCACTGGCCCTGGTCGCAGCCTTTCTTGGTGCCGGTGAGGTGGAGCCGTTCCCGCAGCGCATCGAGGAGGGTGACGCGCGGCTCGACCTCTAACGCGTGGGCTTGGCCATTGATGATGAGGTGGAGTGAAAGCGTGGTGGGACTAAGGGTTGAACCGTTGGCGGCAAGACCGTTCCTGAAATGGCCGTCTTCGGGAGGATCGATGATGGTCTGGCTGGTCATGGGGCGTCGGGCTCCGATTGCTGGACGCTAGGGATGGAAATGGGACTTGGCAGGGGAGGGGCAAGGGCAACGTTTGAGGAAGGCGCCGTCGGCGGGGAGACTAATCTCCCCCTTGCGGGGGAGATGCCCGGCAGGGCAGCGGGGGGTGTGACGGAACGAGGCGTTTGCCGCTTCTGCGATTCGCTAGATAGCGCCAGGAAGGAAGCGCCTGTCACTTGCCGAGACGTTGGCGGGACAGCACCCCCCTCTGTCCCGCCGGACATCTTCCCCGCAAGGGAGGAGATCAGCAGCCTCATCGCCGCGCTCCACCAACCAGGGTGCGCTTCCCGTCCTTCTCTACGTGACATGCCGCTTCCCCTGGTTATATGATAAAAGCACTCCACTAAAACGGAGGCGCCTCCGTTTATTTACGTGGGGTCTGGCCGGTCATGGTTCAACCCCCATATTGCGTTCGGTGGAGAAAAAAGTGCCTGACCAGGAAATGACCGCTGAAGCGAAGCGCAACACGCATGCGCCAAAGCCGCTGCGCGCCGATGCGCAACGCAACCGCGACAGGCTGGTCGAAGTGGCGGCGCAGGCTTTCGCCACCGATGGCGTCGACGCCTCGCTGGAGGAGATTGCCAAGCGGGCAGGGGTCGGCATCGGCACGCTTTATCGCCATTTCCCAACCCGCGAGCATCTGGTCGAGGTCGTCTATCGCCGCGAGGTGGAAGGACTTTGCCACGCCGCCGAGGAACTCGCCCGGGAGCACACTGCCGATGTCGCATTGGAGCTCTGGATGCAGCGCTTCGTCGACTATATCGCCACCAAGCGCGGCCTCGCCACCAGCCTGCGCCTGTTGCTCACCACCAACTCGACGCTGTTCTCCGACACGTCCGGCCGCGTCTCGGGCGCCATGCGAAGTCTGATCGAGGCCGCCGCCGCCGCGGGAAAAATCCGCGCCGACGTCGACGCCTCCGATGTGATGCATGCGCTGGGAGGCATCTACTCGGCGCCGAACACGCCAGACTGGCGCGAGCGGTCGGGGCGGCTGGTGAAGCTGTTGATGGATGGGCTGCGGTTCGGGGCGAGGGGCTGAGGCGCGGGAACTGCTAATCTCCCCCACGAGGGCGAGATCAGCAGCTTCGGCGCCGCGCCATCTTCTCTCTCCCTGACTGGCATTCCCCAACCCGTGGCCTACATAGTCGGCACCACCCTCCCTTCCAAAAGGAACCTCTCATGCCCGAACAGCTCAAATTGAACGACGGCGCCACCATCCCGCAGATCGGGCTGGGCGTCTGGCAGGTCGATCCGGAGATCACGGCCAAGGTTGTGCGCTGGGGCATCGAGGGCGGCTACCGGCTGATCGACACCGCCGAGGGTTATCGCAACGAGGAAGGCGTCGGCGAGGCGATCCGTGCTGCCGGCATCCCGCGCGCCGAGCTGTTCATTACCTCCAAGCTGCGCAACGGCGCGCATCAGCGTGACGCGGCGCTGCGCGCCTTCGACGACACGATGCAGAAGCTCGGCATTGACCAGATCGACCTGTTCCTCATCCACTGGCCGGTGCCCAGCCAGAACAAATATGTCGAGGCCTGGAAGACGCTGGTCGAACTGCGGAAGGCGGGCCGTATCAAGTCTGTCGGCGTCTCGAACTTCAACCAGGACCATCTGGAGCGCATCATCGGCGAGACCGGCGTGACGCCGGTCGTCAACCAGATCGAATTGCATCCGCGCTTCCAGCAGCGTGACAAGCGCGATTTTCACGCCAGGCACAACATCCGTATCGAGAGCTGGAGCCCGCTGGGCAGCGGCCGGCTGCTGGCCGATCCGACGCTGGAGAAGATCGCGAAGAAGCACGGCAAGTCGGTGGCGCAGGTCATCATCCGCTGGCACCTGCAGGAGGGGCTGGTCGTCATTCCGAAGTCGATCCACCGGGAGCGCATCGCCGGCAATTTCGACATCTTCGGCTTCGAGCTGGACGCGGACGACATGCAGACCGTTCACGGTCTGGAATCGGCCGGCGGCCGGACGGGACCCGATCCGGCCACGGCGGCGTTCTTGTTCTGAGGGCTGCGCTCCTTTTGGCGCGGAGTCGGAACCGCCAACCTTCCCACGGATGGGGAAATAGCAGTTCTGCCGACGACATGCCGCCGCTCATCCGGTGAGCGCAGAGATGGTCTTTCGGGATGTCGATCCGGTGACGAAGCTTCGTATCTCGTCAACCAGACTGTCGCAATCTTCACCCCAGATCACGTGGTCTCTCCCGGCCAGCTCGACGTATTTGGCGCCTTGGATGTGGGTTGCCAAGTAACGCCCTTCCTCTGGGCGTACCCAGCGGTCGCCCGTCCTCTGCACGATCAGCGTCGGCACGCGGATCGCCGGCAGGATGTCGCGAACGTCGACTTCGGTACCCCAGCGCCAGAGCGCGATTGCATCGGCGGGCGAGGCCGAATTCCTGAGATAGGCGGCGAACCATTCGCGTTCGACCATGTTTTCGGTCAGGCTCGGCGCTGCGTTGCTCATGTCGGCTGGCTTGCCCCATTGTCTCTCGACGGCCGCTACGTCGTCGTCCACCTGCGCCACAGTTCTGGCCCAGGGATACTCTTTTGACCAAGTGCCCTTGGCGTAGGTTCCGTTAAGCACCAGCGCGGACGTACGCTCGGGATAGGTGGCGGCGAAAAGCATGCACATCGGACCGCCCTCCGAGCTGCCGAACAGCACCGCTCGGGTGGAGCCGACTGCGTCCAGCACCGCACGCACATCCTCCATGCGCTCTTCCAGCGTCGGCAGGCCGACATTGCGGTCGGATAGACCGGTGCCGCGTTTGTCGAATCGGATCAGGCGTGAAAAGGTGCCGAGCCGCTTGAGCACATGCGCGAAGCGCGGCGAGCCCCAGGCAAGGTCGAGATTGGAGACCCAGCCGGGCACGTATATGAGGTCAATCGGCCCTTCGCCGGTCACCTGATAGGCGATGTTGATTCCTGCCGATTTGACGTAGTGGGTGGTCGGCGGCATCGGCTCGCCGCCGGAAAGGCTCCCATCGGCATTTGCCCCCGAACCGGCCGCCGGCTCGGCGGCCGCAACCGGACGTGTCGAGTGAGGCGATGAACTCATCCGGCGTGTCCGCAGAGCCTCGTACAGTTGGCGCGTTTCCAATTCTGGCTGCAGCCCAAGATCTCTCTCCAGCGCCTCACGGCAGAGCTCATACTGTTTAAGAGCAAGGTTGATGCGGCCCTGCGCGGCATAGGCCCTCATCAATGCCCGGTGGATATCTTCGCGCAGAGGCTCCATTGCGAGCAGTCGCGCAGCCGTCCGCGCACAGGATGAAAGGTCGTTCGACGCGCTGTAATGCGCCACCAGCCTGTCCAGCGCTGCAACCGCGATCGTTCTCAGGCGCTCGCGTTCAATTCGAAGCCAATCTTCGAACGGCTCCTCTTTCACGCCAAGACCGTCGAGCAGGTCGCCGCGGTAGACGACGAGTGCCTCCTCGAGGTGTTCGGGCGACGATCCTGTCGCAAGCGTCTCGAACCGGGCGACATCGAAGTCGATCTCGTCGAGATACAGGCCGACACTGACGCCGTCTGTCAGAAACCGTCCGCTGCCGCACTTATGCATAGCCTTTCGGATGGCCGAAACGGCTTGCCTGAGGCTCATCCGGGCCTGGGTTTCGCCATTCAGGCTCCAGAGCAGGGCGGCCAGCTTCTCGCGCGATTGTGCCTGTCCGGCTTGCAGCGCGAGATAGGCCATCATCGCCCGTGCCTTGCGGCTCAAGGTTGGAGCAGCCGCGCCAGTACCGGCGAGATCAAATCCGCCCAGAAGATAAAGATGAGGCCCTTTCATTGAGTTCGGCCCCGGCCACGATTATGGCAATTCTTTCGCTTCGCCCCTGGTAATTCAACCGCTATCTGTCCCAAGCGGTCTTTTTCACGTTTCGATCACGCTGCCATCTCCAGCTTTATCACGGTCGCGCCAGAGAGTTGGCCGAACCTGAAACGTGGGAGAACCTCAATGCTGCCATTCAGCCCGACCGATTGGCCCTTCCGGCAAGATGACGGTTTCTACCGGCTCCAAGGCCTACCCGCAATCTTTCGTCACGACATCGCCCAGGCGCGGTACTTGGAGCAGCAGTTAGCGCAACGGTTGCCCGGCGCTCCCAGGATAAGTCTACCAATGCTCGCGAGCAGGCTTTTTGCCGTGGCAGCGTCGGCCCGTGCAGCGCTCTCTCGCCGGCATGCCGGGCGAGGACCCGCCTCCTTTCGGCTTTGAAAGCCGGCCTTCCGAGCCACGGCGGGCTTGACCTTAAATTCCCTCCCCGTCCACCAGCGGCACGTCATCTCCCTCCCACGGGCTGGGCATTGTCCCGCGTCCTGCGGTCGGCAGCGGCATCCAGCATCTGAGTTCCGGTTCTGCATATTCGACGATGCGGCCGGGCGAGGAGTCCGACGCCCGCCAGCCTTCCTCGCCGAACTGGTCGGCGCGCGACCAGTAGGCCATGTCGACCTCGGCCGGCCCCTGCTCGGAGGAACGCACCGTCACCAGGATGCGGCTGCCGTCCCGCGGCGCGCTCGCCATATTGCGCCACTGTTCGGTCTCGTCCATGCGATCTCCTCCTGCTGAACCAATTCCAGAAAACCGGCCGTCGCAATAGTCGCCGCCCGCCGGGAAGGGGTCAACCCGAACTTGGAGCGCGACAGGCAATTCATTCACAGCTAATATGTCATTGGCCGCAATCGGACAGACGACGATGGATGATGGATTGCTGTCTCCGGTGACCCGTCTCGGGCCGGTCCATCTCAAGGTGACCGACGTGCCGGCGGCCTTGAATGTTTGGCGCGACGCGCTTGGGTTGGCGCTGCTTGGCGAGGACGCCACCATGGCGAAGCTTGGCGCCGGCGGCCGGACGCTGATCGTGCTCCATGCCGGCGCGGAGGCACCGCTGCCGCAGAAGGCGCGCGATCTCTTCCACGTCGCCATCCATATCACCAGCCGCCGCGATCTCGCGCATACGGCCGCCCGCCTCAAGGCATCTGGCCTACGGTTCAGCGCCCAGGATCACCTGGTTTCGGAATCGCTCTATGTCTCCGACCCCTCCGGTAACGGCATCGAGATCTGCTTCGACACGCCGCAGCGCTTGCTGCGCCGCAACGTGTCGCCCAATGGCCGCGTGACGCTGATTGCCACCGACGGCAGCGGGCATTCGGGGCTCGAGCCGCTGGACGTATCGGGCTTGCTGCGCGACCTCGGCAATTCCGGCCATATCGAGCCGAAGATGGCGCAGGAAGCCTTTATCGGCCACATCCATTTGCGCGCCCGCGCGCCCGAGATGCTGATGAAATTCTATCTCGGGGTGCTCGGCTTCCGGCCGCATATCCAGTCCCGGACTTTCGGCATGTTCGACTGCGGCACGGCGCGCCGCGCCCATATGGTGGCCTTCAACATCTGGGCGCGCGACGAGCTGCGCGAGCCGCCGCCGGGTGCAGCCGGCCTCGACCATTTCACCATCGAGCTTGGCTCCGCGCAGGAGCTCGCCGCCGTGGAGCGCAGGCTCGAAGCGGCCGACATACCGGTGAAAAGGGACGGTCGCATTATCTCGACCGCCGATCCGGAAGGCAACCGCCTGCGGCTCGTGGTCCAGGGAGATTGATCGCAACGAAGGAGGAGGGGAAATGTCGCTCAAGGTGATTGGAACCGGCTTCGGCCGGACCGGGACGGATTCGATGCGCGAGGCGCTGACCATGCTGGGTTTCGGCCCTTGCCATCATATGTCGGAGGTGATGGCGCATGAGGAGCAGAAGCTGCTCTGGCGGGCGCTGGCCAAGGGCGCCGCGCCCGACTGGGACAAGCTCTTTGCTGGTTATAAATCCTGCGTCGACTGGCCCTCGGCGCATTACTGGCGCGAGCTGATCGAAATCTATCCGCAGGCGCGCGTCATCCTGACCTGGCGCTCGCCTGAAAGCTGGTGGGAGAGTTTCGAAAAAACCATCCTGCCGGCGATCGTCGGCAGCACGGACCAGGAGTCGCTCGGCATCTCGCTCATTTCGAAACAGGCTTTTGACGGCCGCCCGCAGGATCGCGCCCACGCGATCGCGATCTATCGGGACAATGTCGAGGCGGTGCTGAATACCGTGCCGGCCGAACGTCTGCTGGTCCACAAGCTCGGCGACGGCTGGCCCCCGCTTTGCGCCCATCTAGGCGTTCCCGTGCCGGAAGAGCCTTATCCCAGCCGCAACTCGACCCGGGAGTTTCGGACGGCGCTGTCGCTGCAGTGAAGGGAACAGGGGAATAGGGGAGTAAGGGAATAAGGGAGTAGGGAGTAGGGAGTAGGGAGTAGGGAGTAGGGAGTAGGGAGTAGGGAGTAGGGAGTAGGGAGTAGGGAGTAGGGGAGTAGGTCAAGAGTCTCAGGCCACGTAGACGCCGCGAACTCCCATCGCAAACTTACTCCCTACTCCCTACTCCCTTCCCTCACACATGCACGTCGCCGAAGGACAGCTCGCCGTCATCGGCGCGGACCAGGAACGCCGCGGCGAGCAGCGCGAGGTAGCAGCCGGCCACGCCGCACACGACGACGACGCCGGGAATCGGGCCGAGCGTCGCCACCCGGAACGTGTCGACGAGCGAGGCGCCGAAGCCGATGGGAGAGCCTTCGCGCGACAGGCTCGGCGTGGTGATCTTCAGGATCCAGGCAAGCAGCAGGATCGTGTACATGAAGATGTAGTTGCGGCGCAGCCGGCGGATCAGCGCCGCGCGCTGCGTGATCAGGAAACGCGGCGAGCGCAGGCCTTCGCCGAGGATCGCGAGCCAGTTGGAAGCATAGTCCGGCTGCGGCGAAAAGATCTGCGCGAAGTAGTAGCGCTCGAATTGCCGCACACGGGCGCGGTAGACGTCGAAGAAGCGGTAGCGCCTCGCCTCGATCCACAACAGCAGCGTGATCAGGAGCATGGCGAACAAAAGCACGCCATGATGCGCGCTGGGCGTCGACAGCGATACCGACAGCATCGCCGCCACCACCGTGATCGCCCAGTTGCTGGTGCGGTCGAGTCGGTCGCGCCAGCCGGCCATGCGCGCGATCTCGGCGCGATGGAAATGCGACAGCGTCGTGGTGAATTCAGGAGAGCTGAGCTTCAGCGCCAGCGTGTCGGAAGCGCGCGGCGGCGCGGCCTTCTCGGTGGATCTTGCCGGCGCAGCCGCCTCTGTCGGCCTTGCCACAGCTGCATCTGTGGATTTTGCGGCATTCGTCTGGGCCATTCTGCCGGGCGCCTCCCGCCGCCATGGCCGGTCCTCGCCTTGACATCGACCGGCCACACCCCTGTCGCTTCAACGTGCGGCCGGCCGGAATGTTCCCGTCTTTTCAGGCGGATAAGTCAGGTTGCAAGCGGGAGACACCACCGTTCGCGCGTCGCGGAAAGGGCAGCACATCGGCCATCGGCCTGGCATGCTGGGCTGCCGCCACTGCCTCGATCACAAGGTCGAGCGCCGCAAGCGCCGCGCGGCTCGTTTCATCGTCGCCGCGCAGGTAATGGCAGGCCCTGTCGAGGTGCAGGTGGGCGGCGGCAAAGTCGCTTTTCATTAGCTTCTCCTTATTGCCCGCCACGGCGCGAACATCGCCGAGTCGCTTTACCGGGAAGCAAAAATCCGCGGCGGCATTTGATTAGAATTGTAGGAAACGGCGCCGGAACTGCTGATCTCCCCCCTTGTGGGGGAGATGCCCTGCAGGGCACAGGGGGGCGCCGTAGAGCACCAACTTCTGCCTGTCTCTCTTGCTGCATGTCCGATGTCGGACCTGCAGATGTTAACGCTTCTGGCTGTGAAGCCGCGTTCCTTCGCGCCTCCCTCTGTCCCGCCGGACATCTTTCCCACGACGGGAAGATTGGCAGCTCCGACGCCGTGCAACCGAACCACCGGCCAAACCGTTATGACGCGAAATCGAGGGGAGACAGCTTGTCCAAAATACTCAATCGGCGCCGGTCGGTCGTGTTAGCCGCCGCTGCACTTCTGCTGATGCCCGTCGTCGCCTTCGCCGCCGAGAAGACCGGCATGTCCTCGGAAGGCATTTTCGTCGCCGAACTCATCCTGCTCCTTGTCGTCGGTCGCGGCATCGGCGAGGTTCTGGAAATACTGGGCCAGCCGGCGGTGATGGGACAGCTGATCGGCGGCATCCTGCTTGGGCCTTCGCTGCTTGGCTGGGTCTGGCCGGCGGCCGAGCGGCTGGTCTTTGCCGGTGACGCCTCGCAAAAGTCGATGATTAACGCCATCGCCCAGCTGGGCGTGTTGATGCTGCTCCTGCTCACCGGCATGGAAACGGATCTGCGGCTCGTGCGCCGCGTCGGCCGCGCCTGTTTTTCCATTTCGGCCGCCGGCGTGGCGGTGCCCTTCGCGCTCGGCTTCGTCGCCGCCCAGTTCATGCCGGCCACGCTGCTTGCCGCAGGCAGCGAACGCATCGTCGCCGGGCTGTTCCTCGGCACCGCGCTCTCCATCTCCTCGGTCAAGATCGTCGCCATGGTGGTGCGCGATATGAACTTCATGCGCCGCGACCTCGGCCAGATCATCGTCTCGTCGGCCATCATCGAGGACACGATCGGCTGGGTGATCATCGCCATCACCATCGGCATCGCCACCCAGGGGCGGATCCAGATCGGCAACCTGGCCTTCACGGTTGCCGGCGTCGCCCTCTTCATGGCGTTTTCCTTCACGCTCGGGCGCCGCATCGTCTTCGACGCCATCCGCTGGACCAACGACACTTTCCGCTCCGAATATGCGGTCGTCACCGTCATCCTCGCCATCATGGGCGCCATGGCCTTAATCACCGATCTGATCGGCGTGCACACCGTGCTCGGCGCCTTCGTCGCAGGCATCTTGGTCGGCGAGTCGCCAATCCTGTCGCGCCACATCGAAGGGCAGCTGCGTGGCATCATCACCGCCCTTTTTATGCCGGTGTTTTTCGGCGTCGCCGGACTATCCGCAGACCTCACTGTGCTTCTCGATCCTCAGCTTGCGCTGCTGACGGTAGCGCTGGTCATCATCGCCAGCATCGGCAAGTTTCTCGGCGCCTTTATCGGCGCCGAGGTCGCCGGCATGAGCCGCGCCGAGGGCGTCGCGGTGGGCTGCGGCATGAACGCGCGCGGTTCCACGGAGGTCATTGTCGCCTCGATCGGCCTGTCGATGGGCGTGCTGTCGCACAACCTCTTCACCATGATCGTCACCATGGCGGTCATCACCACCTTGGCCATGCCGCCGACATTGCGCTGGGCGCTGCGCCGCCTGCCGATGGGCGAGGGCGAGCAGAAAAGACTGGAGCGCGAGGAGATCGACCAGCGCGGATTCGTCGCCAATCTGGAGCGGCTGCTGGTTGTGGTCGACGAGGGTATCGTCGGACGCTTCGCCGCCTATCTCGCCGGCGTCATCGGCGCCGGCAAGCCGACGACGGTGCTGCATTCGAGCGGCGAGACCGATGCCGAACCGACCGAAGGGTTGCATCTGGAGGAAATCGAGAAAGGCGCCGAAGACAGCCGTGAGGCGGCGAAGCAAGGCGACGAGACGCCGGTGCGCGAGGCCCCGGTCACCCGCCGCCAGCATGAGGAGCTCTCGGCCGAAGCGGTCATCAAGGAGGCGCGCAAGGGCTACGGCATGCTGCTCGTCGGGCTCGGCCGCGCCGTCACTTCCAAGGGGGCCTTCTCGCATCGGCTGAACGAGGTCGCCGGCGCCTTCGACGGGCCGCTCTGCCTGGTGTTGAAGCCGGCCACCGCCGGCCGCCAGATGCCTCGGCTCGGCCCGCGATCGGGCAAGATACTGGTGCCGGTCAACGGCACGGCCGTTGCCCGCCGCGGCGCCGAACTGGCTTTGGCCGTCGCCGCCGTCACCGGCGCGCCCGTCAAGACGCTCTATGTCGCACGGGCCGGCCGCGACGAGCTGCGCGACACCGTCTCGCACCGCCGCAGGGAAGCCGTGCTGAAGGACATCGTCGCGCTTGCCGACCGCTACGGCGTCGAGATCGAGACGGCGATCCGCAGCAGAGCCGCCGCCGCTGACGCCATCGCCCGCCAGGCCGGCCGCAACGTGGCGTTGATCGTCATGGGCGTGGCACGGCGCCAGGGCGAGGAACTGATCTTCGGCGAGACGACGACGGCCGTCCTGCGGCGCAGCCCATGCCCAGTGGTGCTGATCTCCGACGAGCGGGTGAAGCGCGACGAGAGCGACCGCGAGGCGGTACGCACGGGCACGGGGACCGGGTGAGAGGACTGGCTAATCTCCCCCACAAGGGGGGAGACCATCAGCAGTTCTCAAGCCATCTGCAGTTTCTGCCGGCTCGGCTGCGGCGGGAAGGCAATCGCGATGCCGGCGGCGCCCAGCCCGATCAGCGCCGAGCCGATGAACAGCCAGCGATAGCTGGCAGTGGCGTCGTAGATCATGCCGCCGGCGAGCGGCCCGAGCGACATGCCGAGGCTGGAGAGCATCGTGGCCGCGCCGAGGACGGTGCCGATGATGCGCAGGCCGAAATATTCGCGCGCCAGCACCGCGTAAAGCGGCATCACGCCGCCATAGGTGGCGCCGAAGATGACGGCCAGAAGGTAAAACTGCTCGAGCTGGCCGACGGTGAGATAAGCTGCGATCACCAGGCCTTGGATAGCAAGCCCGGCGACCAGCACAGGCTTGACGCCCAGCCGGTCGCCGAGCACGCCGTAGAGCACGCGCCCGCCAAGGCCGGCCAGCCCCTCGACGCTATAGATCGTCACGGCCGCCATCGGCGCCACACCGCAGGACGTGGCATAGCTCACCATGTGGAAGATCGGGCCCGAATGCGCCGCGCAGCAGGCGAAGAAGGTGAGGCCCAGCACGATGAATTGCGGCGAGCGCAGCGCCTGGCCGACGCTCATGCCGGGATCGTCGGTGACGGGCGCCGGCGTGCCGTCGCTGGCTGCGACCGCCGCCGGTGGCTGGCGCACCAGCAAGACGGCGGGCAACAAGAGCACCCAGGCCATGACGCCGATGTCGAACATGGCGGTGCGCCAGTCATAGGCCGTGATCAGCCAGCGGGCGAAGGGCGAGATCGTCATCGGCGCCACGCCCATGCCGGCCGAGACCAGTGAGACGGCAAGGCTTCGGTTGGTGTCGAACCAGGCGGTGGTGAGCGCGATCATCGGCGCGAAGAAGGCGCTGGCCGCCAGCCCGACGATGACACCGTAGCTGAGCTGGAAGACCAGCAGCGAGGTCGCCCGGCTCGCCACCACCAGCGACAGTCCAAGCAGCACCGCGCCCGCAAGCACCACGGGCCTGGCGCCGACCCGGTCATAGATCGCGCCCCAGGCGAAGCCGCCGAGGCCCATCACCAGGAAATTCAAGGTCATGGCGCTGGAAATGCCGGTGCGCGACCAGTTCGTGTCGAGCGACATCGGCTCCAGAAAGATCGCCAGCGAAAACATGGCGCCGAGCGCCACGCAGGTCATCAGCGCGCCGGCCGCGACGATGACCCAACGATAGGAATGGTTCATGGTTTTCTCCATGCCGTAAGGCATCCTGTTTGATGCGGCACGGTTTTTCCAGTCCACCGGGCCGCGTGCGTCCGAAGGACGCCGGAGCGGGAGCCGATCCTACAATCTGGTTGCATTTTTTATCCGGATTTTTTTGAGGGCCGATTTCGTTGTCCCAGGCGCTGTCCCGAGTGGCTGAAGTGTCAGCAGCCGGCAGTACCCGTCATTGACCGCACACCAGCCCCATCTAGATTTACCCTCTCAACCAGGAGCATCCCATGGAACTCTATCGCGGCCGGCTCATCGATCACCTTCACCTGGTGGTGCGCGACATCGAGGCCAGCCGGCGCTTCTACAGCAGCCTGTTCGAAGTGCTGGGCATCCCGATCGGCGGCGGCGCTGAGGACCATTTCTGGGCCGACGAGCTGTTCGTCTCGACCCCCGACAGCCGTTCCGCCCAAGGCGTGCTCACCGGCCGTCACCATCTCGCCTTCCAGGCGAAGGACCGCGCCATGGTCGACGCCTTCTACCAGGCCGGGCTCGCCGCCGGCGGCAAGGACAATGGCGCGCCGGGCGAGCGCCGCTACCACCCGGGCTATTACGCCTGCTTCCTGCTCGACCCCGACGGCAACAACATCGAGGCGGTGTTCCATGGGCCGGCGAAGCGGAACGCGGATGCGGTGGTGGTGAGTTTCTGAGGCCTATCGGCGCCAGAACGGTTTAGCGAGCTCCTCCCGCACCTCGTCCATGGTCAGACCGATATCGCCGATCAGATATGGCGTATAGCGCGCCTTGAGCGCCAGCTCCTCGCGGAAGCAGGCTCGTTCGTGCCACACGGCTAAAAGGCCCAACACCCCGGGATGACGCGTCAAGCTTTCTCCGGCCGGCTGGTCGCGGAGGTCGAGCTGCACGGCGCCATAAAAATCGGAAATCGTGTTCAATATGGGTTTCATCGTCGGCTCCTCGGAAGAACGGCCCTCATCGAGGGCACGCCGGGAGCCTGAACCGCCACGCTCAGTCGATCCATCGGCTGCATGCAGTGTTTTGGGTCCTGCATTTGTAGTATTTTGCGGGGGGCGGGGCGTTGATAATGTCGCCGTCCGTGGGCAGGGAATCGAGATGAATCACGACGCTGCGTCCATACCGGCCGCGCTTTCAGCGCGCCAGCCTGTGCCGGCCTTGTCCGAGCGCGAGCGTGCGGTGGCGGAAAGGTTCGCGGCTGGCCTGACCTATCGCGAGATCGGCGAGGCGCTGTTCATCGCGCCATCCACCGTGCGCACCCACCTCGCCGCGATCTACGAAAAGCTCGGCGTCCGCAGCAAGGTCGCGCTCGCCATGCATATCAACGCCGTCACAGCCATGCCGACCGTGCCCGACACTTCGCCGGTCCTTGCGATATTTCCCATCGAATGCCTGAGCGCCGACGAGCAATGGCGCCGCTTTGCTCGCGGGCTATCATCCGACATCACCATCGACCTTGCGCGCTACGCGGATCTGCCGGTCATTGCCTTCCACACCATGAAGGCGCTGGGCAGCAAGCCGGCCGATTTCACTGCCGACGGCAAGGCCCTGGGCGCGGCCTATCTTCTGTCCGGTCAGTTGCGCGCCGACACCCAGCGAGTGCGGCTCACGATGGAGCTGGCCGATGCGCGAACCGGCGTCAGCCTGTGGAGCGAACGCTTCGACCGGCCCGTCGAGGACATCTTCGCGCTGCAGGACAGCTTGACCGAAAGCGTGATCAACGTGCTTGCCGGCTGTTTCGGAGCGATCGCCACGGTCGGCCGCAATGCAATCCTTCGCAAGCCGCCGGCCAGCCTGCGCGCCTATGACTGCTATCTGCTGGGCGTCGAGCAGCACAACACCTTCAGCCGCAGCGGCAACAGGGAAGCCATCAGGCTGTTTTCACGCGCGCTCGAACTTGACCCGACCCTGGTCAAGGCCTGGACCGAACTTGCCTACGCCTATTCGATCGAGGCATGCAACGGCTTCGGAGACAATCTGAGCGCCTCGATCGCCAAATGGCGCTGGGCGGCCGAGAATGCGCTGCGGCTCGATCCGAGCGATAGCACTGCGCACAACTGCTTCGGCGACCTCATGGGTTGCCTGGGCGATTTGGAGGCAGCTGAAAGGGCGCACCGGCGCGCCTTCGAATGCGGTTCCAACCATGCCGACACGCTGGCGCTGCTTGCCGGCAGCAAGGCGCTGGTCGCCGGCGATCCGGCGGAAGCCATCCCGCTCATCGAGCGCGCCATGCGACTCAATCCGCTTGCCCCGCCCTGGTATTTCGGCATGCAGGGGCGCGTCCTGTTCACGGCCGGCAGGCACCGGGAAGCCATAGCCGCGCTGCGACGGAGCACGCCGGATTCGCCGCACGTGCTGATCTTCCTGATGCTTGCCCACGCAACACTAGGCGAAGCTCGCGAGGCCGCAGCCATCGCGGACCGTCTGCGCACCGAATTCCCCAGCTTCTCGGTCGAGGGCTTCATCTCTGGCTATCCGGTCAGCAATCCGGGCGCCGCGCGAGCCATCCGCGAAGCGGCGAAGTTGGTGCCGCTCTGCTAGCCCCGGTCACAAGCCCGACGCCACGTGCCAGGCGCTGATGCACTTCTATTCCTTCACCGCGCCAGTCATCGATGAAACATAGTGCTCGACGAAAAAGGAATAGAGCACCACCACCGGCAGCGACCCGATCAGCGCGCCGGCCATGAGCGCGCCCCATTCATAGACGTCGGAGCGAACGAGTTCGGTGAGCACGCCGACCGGCACCGTCTTCTTCTCCGAAGACTGGATGAAGGTCAGCGCATAGATGAACTCATTCCAGGACAAGGTGAAAGCGAAGATGCCGGCCGAGATCAGGCCGGGAACCGACAGCGGCAGCACGATCTTGGTGAGGATCTGCCAGCGGCTCGCGCCATCGATGAGCGCGCATTCCTCCAACTCGAAGGGGATCGAGCGGAAGTAGCCCATCAGAAGCCAGGTGCAGAACGGGATGAGGAAGGTCGGATAGGTGAGGATCAGCGCGAACGGCGTGTCGTAAAGACCGAGATTGAACACCATCACCGACAGCGGAATGAACAAGATAGAGGGCGGCACGAGATAGGCGAGGAAGACGGCGAGGCCAACCTGCCGCGCCCCCGAAAACCTCAGCCGCTCGATGGCGTAGGCGGCAAGCACGGCAGCCGCCAGCGACAGGAAAGTTGCGGCGGTCGAGATGATGATCGTGTTGAGCAACCAACCTGGATAGGAGGTCTCGAAGAGTAAATAACGGATGTGCTCCAGCGTCGGATGCACGACCCAGAGCGGATTGTAGTTCACATAGTCGGTCATCTCGAGATTGGGCTTAATCGCCGTGATCGTCATCCAGTAAAACGGAAACAGGAGCACGATCAGGAACACCAGCAGCGGCAGATAGACCGTCACCACACGCCGCGGAAGGCTTTGCAGGTATCCCATGCCGCCTTCGTCGGTCTCCAGGCGCTCGACTTCCTTGATCGCGGCCATGTCAGTCTCCGCCGCCTTGCTGCCATCTGCGCCGTTGCAGCCCGAAATAGCTGAACAGGATCGCGGCCAGCAGGAAAGGAATCATGGCAACCGCGATTGCCGCGCCTTCGCCCAGTTGGCCGCCCGCAATACCGCGCTGGAAGGACAATGTCGCCATCAGATGCGTGGCGTTCACCGGCCCGCCGCGGGTCAGCACGTAGATCAGCTGGAAATCGGTGAAGGTGAACAGAACCGAAAACGTCATCGTGATGGCTATGATCGGCGTCAGCAACGGCAGGGTCACGTAGCGGAACAGCTGCCAGCGGCTGGCGCCGTCGAGCGTAGCGGCCTCGTAGAGCGATTGCGGAATCGTCTGCAGCCCGGCAAGCAGCGTGATGGCGACAAAGGGAATGCCGCGCCACACATTGGCCGCGATGACCGAGGCGCGCGCATTGGTCGGGTCACCGAGAAAATTGATGCGGTGGTCGATCAGGCCCATCTGCTGCAACGCCCAGGACAGGATCGAAAACTGCGAGTCGTAGATCCACCAGAAGGCAATGGCCGACAGCACCGTCGGTACGACCCAGGGCAGCAGCACGACGGCGCGGAAGAACGACTTAAAGGGCAGCTTCTCGTTGAGGATGAGAGCCAGCCAGAGGCCGAGCACGAATTTTAGGATCGAAGCGCTGACCGTGTAGAGCAGCGTGTTGAATACCGAGAGCCAGAAGACGCTGTCGCTCCACAGATATTCGTAGTTCTCGACGCCGATGAAGATGCCCGGCCGGCCGATGCGCGTGTCCGTGAAGCCGAGCCAGACACCGAGCCCGAGCGGGTAGGTGAGAAAGACCAGGAGCAGCGCCGCCGCCGGCAGCATGAAGCCGAAGCCGAGAGCGTTCCTGCTCTCGGCGAGCCTCGAACGGATCGACGGGCGCGTCTGAACGGCAACGGACGGAACGGCCATGGCGCGGGCTCCTTCTTATGCGGGTGGAACTGTGGCTGACCGCGCTTGGCTCGAGTAAGCCGCAAAGCGCGGTCATCCTGCTTCAAACTGCGCCAGGATCAGACGCGGTAGTAGCGATTGGCGCGTTTTTCGGCCTCCTCCATCGCTTCCTGCGGCGTCGCCTGGCCCGTCACCGCCTTGGCGAACATGTCCACCAGCACGTAGTCAGCCATTGTCGCGGCGGATGCATAGCCGAGCGGCCCGGCATAGCCGTTGGGGCGCAGCGTCGCCGAGGCTTTCGCGTAGGCTGCATTGTTAGGATCGGCCTTCCAAACCGGGTTGTTGTCGAAGGCTTTCAGCGTTTGGCAGCAATAGCCCGCCGACGAAGTGATCCAGTCGGACATTTGCGGGTCCTCAAACATGAACTGCAGATAGGCTTTGGCGGCATTGGGGTAGGGCGTGTAATTGAAGATGACGGCCGTGGTCACCTGGAAAAGCTCGACCGATTTCCCGACCGGACCGATCGGCATGTTGGTCGTGCGGATGTCCTTGGCGATCTCGGCCAGCTTCGGGTCCTTGTCCTTGTTGATCTTTGCTGTGTTGTAGGCTGAGATGCCGTTGGCGATCACGCTCACTTCCCCGGCCAGGAATGCGCGGTTGTTGTTGACGTCGAGCCAGCTTTCGGTGCCGGGGATGAAGGTCTTGTAGAGCTCCTGCGCATACTGGATCGCCTTGAGCGTCTCCGGACTGTTGATCGTCACCTTGCCGGCTTCGTCGACCATCTGGCCGCCGTGGCTCCACAGCAGCCAATGCGCGTAATTGTTGCCGTCGCCGACGCCGTGGCCATGGGTGAAGCCGGCGGGATGGCCTTTCGCCTTCAATGCCTTGCAAAGTTCCAGGAAACTGGCCGTGTCCTTGGGGAATTCGGAGAAGCCTGCCTCCTTGACCCAGCTTTCGCGGTAGACGATGGCGTTGCCGATGGTGGCCAGCGGCAAGCCGATGAACTTGCCCTCGCGCGTGGCATATTGTTTCGGGCCGTCGTACCAGCCGCCATACTTCTTGCCGAGATGATCACCCAGTTCCGTCACATCGAGCAGCTTGTCGGGATACTGGTGCGGGTCGTCGAACCAGACGAACATCAGGTCGGGGCCGGAGCCGACATTGGCGGCGACCGCCGCCTTGGGACGGATGTCTTCCCAGCTTTCCTTGTCGACGCGCACCTCCACGCCCGTCGCCTCGGTGAACCGCTTGGTATTCTTCAGCCACTGATCCTCGTCGCCCTGCACGAAGGGCGACCAGCGCAGCAGCCTGAGCTTGGCGCCTTCCTCGGGCTTGTAGGTCACGCCTTCCTGGGCGAATGCGCTCGAGCCGACGAAGCGGCTGCCCAAGGCTCCGGCCGCCGCGGCTGCGGTCGTGCGGATTACATCGCGTCTGGTGAACTTCATACTCGTTTCCTCCTGTTGCTCTGCCGTTGCCTGGTTTTATCGCGCCGTCTCGATTCGCTTGCCGGTCTCGCCGTGGAACAGGTGGATCGGACCAGGGTCGACCGACAGCCGAATGGTTTCTCCCGGCGCGAAGGAATGGCGCTCGCGGAAATTGGCGACGATGTCCTCCCCGCCGACCGTGCGGCCGATGATCTGCACTTCCGACCCGGTCGGCTCGATCACCGCCACCTTGACTGGAATGCCGTCGTCGGCCAGCCGCAGATGCTCGGGTCGTACTCCGAGCACCATGGCTTCGCCGTTGCCAATCGAGAGAGGCTTCGGCAAAGGCACGGAAATGCCTCCCGCACCTCTGAATGACGGTGGGCCATCATTGGCGAATGCGCCCTTGAGCAGGTTCATGGCGGGCGAGCCGATAAAGCTTGCCACGAACAGGTTGTTTGGCCGGTCGTAGAGCTCGAGCGGCGGTCCGATCTGCTCGACGAGGCCGTCATGCATGACCACGATCTTGTCCGCCATGGTCATAGCCTCGATCTGGTCGTGGGTGACATAGACCGTCGTGGTCTTCAGCCGCTGGTGCAGTTCCTTGATTTCGGCCCGCATCTGCACCCTCAGCTTGGCGTCGAGATTGCTGAGCGGCTCGTCGAACAGGAACACCTGCGGATTGCGCACGATTGCCCGGCCCATGGCGACGCGCTGGCGCTGGCCGCCCGAAAGCTGGCGGGGATAGCGCGACAGAAGCGGCACCAGCCCGAGGATTTCGGCCGCCCGTTTCACCCCGGCATCGCTTTCAGCCTTCGGGACGCCCTTGAGCATGAGCGAGAACGCCATGTTCTCGGCAACCGTCATATGCGGATAGAGCGCGTAGTTCTGGAAGACCATGGCGACGTCGCGCTCCTTCGGCGCAACGTCGTTGACGATACGGCTGCCGATCGAGATATGGCCGCGTGAGATTTTTTCCAGGCCTGCAACCATCCTGAGAAGGGTCGATTTTCCGCAGCCTGAGGGGCCCACCAGCGTGACGAACTCGCCGTCGTCTATGTCGACGCTGACGCCATGCAGGATCTGGGTGGCCCCGAACGATTTGTAGACATCGCCAATCGCGACAGACGCCATCGAACTCCTCCCGATGGTCCCTGCGAATCTCGCGGGGAGCCGTTCCAATCAAGGTGTGGCTGAAACGGGTGCCGGCAAGCACCCACCACTGGCGTCGGCGACGTTTGCCCTCCTCCCCCGGTCACGCGACTGTGAAACGGTAGCGCTACCACATCCACCTGTAAAGCGGCGGCGCGCCTTGCTTACTGCCATCGTTGAAGACAGTTTGAGCGAAGGCTGCGCTGAAGCGAAGTGGATCCAGCCAGTCGCCGGAGGGCGGCCGATTGATCTTCAAACCGCCACCGATGGATATTAGGCATCGTTAATGTATTTCAGCGTGTCCGAGAAAAGCCGAATCCTGCTGATTTTACATCGCCAACGGGATTGGTCGTTATCCATCCAGGACGCGCGCATTACTTCCGCCATGGCGCAGGGAGCGGGGCTGTCGCTGCCGCTCTTGCCTTCGTTCTCAGCCTCCGCCCAGAAACGCCGCGATCAGCTTCAGCATGTTGCCGTCGTGCCCGAACTCGATCTTGTCGAAATCGCGGCTGCCCTGGCGCTGCGCCTTGGAGAGCTGGTCCAGATAGGCCGTCAGCTCGGCCCGGACCTTCTTGCAGCCGGGATCGTTCTGGGCGGTGAGGCCGGTGCTGAAGGCGACGATCTTGTCCACCATGTCGACGATGCCGGCGCCATGCACCTTCTCATGCGCGATCAGCCCGGCGGCGAAGGTGTCCCAGCGCGTTTGCAAGGCTGAGCCAAGTTTCCCCGCCGGCTTGGGCAGCGTGTAGGTGATGATCAGCTTCGGCTGCGCCGTCCTCAGCACACAGGCGTCGCCTTGCGGCTGGTAGTCGCGCTGCCAGGTCAGCTTGAAGAAAGTATGCGCGATGACGCGCCGTTCGTTGCCGGCCGAATCCTTGCCGATCACCGGGCCTTTCTTGCCGATCGAGAGATAGAGCTGCTCCGCGCTGTCGCCCGAGACGGCATAAGTCTCGATTTTCTCGATGGGTTTCCAATCGGCGAGCGCCGGCGTGGACGAAAGCAGGGCGGCGAGGAGGAGGGCGGGCTTCATGGGCGAGCCATAGCATTGGGCCTCGTTTGGTAGAAGCCGGCCCGCGGATTTTCGGAACCGGCTTCACCGGTCGATCGTTTTCCTGGGCAATCGACCCATGGGGAAGGACAAGATGACCCGCAACGAGATCATTTCCGTGCTTGGACCGGTCGACGAGGCCGTCATCGCCGATATCGCGCTCACCGGCGCCAGCCTCGAGGAATTGCGCGAGGCCTTCGCCTGGATCGGCGCCGACGAGGCGCTGGTCAATGAAGGTCGCGCCATGCCCGGCGCCCGTGTGGCGAAACTGATCGAGATCCTCGAACCGCCCGAGGATGAGCCCGAGACGCCGGGCGCGATGGAGTAGGGCGGCTGCCCATAGGTGCTTCTCCCTACTTGCCGCTCGAACCCCTCCTGTCATAGCTTTTGCCGCCTTGGCGGGAGGAAAGCCATTTGGACACCAATGTCGTCATCATCGGCGCCGGTCCTGCCGGGCTCGCCGTTGCTGCCTGCCTCAAACAGGCGGGGCAGGACTTCATCATCCTTGAAAGGGCCAATGAGGTGGCGCCCGCCTGGCGGCGGCATTACCGGCGGCTGCACCTGCACACGGTGAAGTCCTTTTCGTCGCTGCCCTTCGTGCGGTTCCCGAAAAGCCACCCGCGCTACGTGCCACGCGAGAAAGTGGTCGCCTATCTCGATGCCTATGCCGGGCGTTTCGGGCTCAGGCCGCGCTTCGGCGTCACCGTCAAATCGGTCCGCCGCGAAGGCGAGCGTCTGCTGGTCCAGACCGACGCCGGGCTGTTCAATGCCCGCAAAGTGGTGGTGGCCACCGGCAACAATGCCGAGCCGATCACACCAAGCTTCCCGGGCATCGAAGCCTTCAAGGGCAAGGTGCTGCACAGCGCCGCCTATACCGAGGCCGCGCCTTATGTCGGCAAGGACGTGCTGGTCGTCGGCATGGGCAATACGGGCGCGGAGATCGCGCTCGACCTGGCTGAAAGCGGTGCCAGGCCCACAATCTCGGTGCGCAAGGGCGTCCACATCGTGCCGCGCCAGCTGTTCGGCGTGCCGATCCAGATGGTGGGGATCGCCAGCCGGGCAATACCGCAGGCGCTGAACGACTGGGTGTTCCCAAAGATCCTCGATCTGGCGCTGGGCCGGCTGGAGAGCTACGGCATCGTGCGGCCGCGGCAGGGCATCATGCGGGGGATCGAAGCCGGCCGCATTCCGGTGATCGACGTCGGCACGGTGGCGGCGATCAAGGCCGGCCGGATCGGCATCGCACCGGATATCGCAAGCTTCACCCCGGACGGTGTGAAATTCGCCGACGGGTTGGAGAAGAAATTCGACGCGGCTATTTTCGCCACCGGCTACCGCCCGGCCTATGACAGCTTCCTGCCGGCGGAGCTCAGGCCGGACAAGAGCGGCGTGAACGCCCGCGCGACGGAGCTCGGCGTCTATCTCGTCGGCTTCTACAATCCGGTCACCGGCCTGTTGCGCGAAATCGGCATCGAGGCGCAGGCGGTGGCAAAGGATATTGCGAGGCGGTGAGAGGCGACGGCCACCTTCCTGCAACGTTGACGATTGGCGAAACCCCGCGTGACATCTAATCTCCCCCCTATGAGGGGGAGATGCCCGGCAGGGCAGAGAGGGGGGCCTCGCTCAGACCTTTCTGTGCTGATCTGCGCCCGCCTGAATCGGGTGGCGCCGTCATTCGCCGCATGGCAAGCCAATCCACCAACGAGGAATGCACTCCATGCTCACGCTCTACGATTATCTCCCGTCGCAAAATGCCTGGAAGGTTCGCGTCCTGCTCGGGCTGCTCGGCATCGCCTACGACACCCGCATCATCTCGATCTTCGAGGGCGAGTGCCGCACCGAGACGTTCCTGAAGCTCAACCCGGCAGGCGCAGTTCCGGTGCTCGGGCTGGACAATGGCGAGGCGATCGCCGAGTCGAACGCGATCCTCGCCTATCTCGCCGAGGGCACACCCTACCTTCCGTCGGACCGCTTTGCCCGCGCCAAGGTGATGCAATGGCTGTTCTTCGAGCAGTACCATATCGAGCCGGTCATCGGCTCGTTGCGCTACTGGACGCTGACCGGTCGGCTGGAGCGTAACCAGGCGATGGTTGCCGGCAAGCGCGAGGCGGGCGTGCGCGCGCTTGGCGCGCTGGAGCGCAGCCTGGCCGACACGCAATTCCTGGTCGGCAACGCGCTCACCATCGCCGACATCGCCGTCTACGCCTACAGCCACCGAGCCGAGGACTGCGGTTTCTCGCTCGCCGACTATCCCGCTGTCGATGCTTGGATGGGACGCGTCAGCGAGACGATCGGCCCGGATTATCCTGTGCATCCCTACAGCATCGATCCTCATTCGCGCGCCTGAGCCGCCGGAACACAGCGGCGGACAGGGCGTTTTCCAAAGGCAGCGTGTCGTGCGTCGCCAATCGGCGCCCGCCGGTTTCGCGTTGCGTTCCAACCAGAGCCATGGAGGTCCGCAATGGTTCGCACCATCCTCGCCGCAATCCTCGCCACCGGCATCATGAGCCTACCGGTCATGGCAGCCGAGCAATACTGGGTCGCCAGAGACGCCGTGTCGAAGCAGTGCGAGATCGTGCCGAAGAAGCCCGACGGCACGCTTGTCGTCGATCTCGGCAAGAAGAAATACGCCAGCGAGGGTGAGGCGAGGAAGGCGATGGAGGCGATGTCGGACTGCAAGAAAAAATAGGGCCGTTGCCCAATCCTCCCTAGGGAGATTAGCCAGCTTCTACCGGTCCACCAGAGACATCGTCCGCTCGTTGTAGCGCGGCCCTGACACCTTGTCGGGCGTCAGTGCCATGTCGAGCCCCAGCATCTCGGTGGCGTCGAGCGTGATGTCGGCCGCCGCGACGTTCTCCTCCAGATAGATCCGGCGCTTGGTGCCGGGGATTGGCACGATGTCGATGCCGAAATCCGGGCCCTTGGCGAGCAGCCAGGCGATCGCGATCTGGCTGGGCTTGACGCCCTTCGCCGCGGCGATGTCGCGCACCGTGGCGGCCGCCGCGACATTCAGGTCGAAATTCTCGCCCTGGTAGCGCGGATCGCCGCGGCGGAAATCGCCTTCGGGATACTCCTCCGCGCGCCTGACGTCGCCGGCGAGAAAGCCGCGGCCGAGCGGAGCGAACGGCACCAGGCCGATGCCGAGCTCCTTCAGCGCTGGGATGATCTCGGGCTCGAGGTTGCGTTCCCACAGCGAATACTCGCTCTGCAGCGCCGAGACCGGATGCGCGGCATGCGCGCGGCGGATGTTGGCAATGCCCGCCTCCGACAGGCCGAAGAAGCGCACCTTGCCCTCAGCCACCAGTTCGCCGACCGCGCCCGCGACATCCTCCATCGGTACGGCGGGGTCGACGCGGTGCTGGTAGAGGAGGTCGATGCGGTCGGTGGCAAGTCGCGAGAGCGAAGCGTCGACCACCTCGCGTATATGCTCGGGCCGGCTGTCGAGCCCGGCCTGCTTGCCGTCGGCGATGCGGAAGCCGAACTTCGTCGCGATCGTCACCTGATCGCGCCGGCCTTGCAGCGCGCGTCCAAGCAGCTCCTCATTGGCGAAGGGGCCGTAGACCTCGGCCGTGTCGAGAAAGGTGCAGCCGAGCTCGATCGCCCGGTGGATCGTCGCGATCGACTCCGCCTCGTCGGCCGGGCCATAGGCCTGGCTCATCCCCATGCAGCCGAGGCCGATGGCAGAGACTTCGAGTCCCTGGCTGCCGAGTTTCTGTTTGCCGAGGCTCATGCGTCTTGCTCCGCCGAATTTTCGATCCGGCTAAATTATAGGGCGGGGCATGAATGCGTCCAGCGCTGGCCCTATTGGCGGCGCAATCGTCGCCATCCTTGCCGGTGGCGATTCCACTGTGGTGACGGCCAATGCGGCACGACAGGCTTGTCCTAATATTGCTCTGGCGCGAGTTGGTCGCCGGCCTACGCGCAACGCGGCGCCGCGATCTCGCCTGGATTGCGCTCGGCGGCGGTGGACTTCTGGCCTATGCGATCGCGGATATCGTCGTCGCCCTGCATGCCGCGGGTCCGAAGCTGCGGCACGACCAGCTTCTGTGGATGCTTGGACTGCCAGTCGCTTTCGCCGCGCTGGGATGGCTGGCGGGCAATGCAATGTCGCGCCTTTGCCTTTCTCGCGCCTTTGCCCCCTTCCTCAAGGCACTGCCGCTCGCTTCGGCGGAGCGCCGTCGCATGGCGGCGGTGGGAGCCTTCGCGCTCGGCCTTCCACTCACGCTGATGATCGCCACGGCGGTCGGCTTCGCCTGCGCCGTCATCGGAAAGCCGTTGGCGCCGGCCTGGGGCTTGGGCGCGGCCACCCTGTTTGCCTTGAGCTTCGGCACGGCAGGCCTTTGGCGCCTACGGAGGCCACACCTTCTCGTCGATGTGGCGGCGAGCGAGGCGGCGCCGGTCGGAAGGCCCTGGCTGCGTCGCCTCGACCGGGCGCGTCCAAGCTGGCTTTCCAGCTGGGCCTGGAAACTGCCGGCCCGCAATATACGGCCGTCTTGGAAGCTGGCGGCCGCCAGCCTGCTGCTCGGGCTCGCCACCATCCTCGGCGCCTGGGCCAGCCTGGCCGGCCATACGGCTGGGCCTGCGGCCGTCGCGGGCCTGGCGGGCGGCATTCTTGTTTTCATGCTCAGCCTGCGCTGCCAGCCGCTCGGCTCGCCGGTGCTGCGCACAGCGCCCATCGGTTTTACACGGGTATGGCTGCGGCTTGTGCGACTGCCGCTGCAATTGTCGCTCGCCTTCTTCCTGCTGCCGGCCGGCGCGGCGCTCGCGGCCGAACCGTCGGCCTGGTCGGTGCCGGTCGCGAGCGGCCTTTGGCTACTGGTGCTGAACGGCGCCTATGCGGTGTTCGGCGCCTTTTTCCTCAACACGCCCTTCGTCGCAATGCTGAGCTTCGCCGGCGCGCTCGCCTATGCCGGCTACGAGACGCTCGAATATGGCCGTACCGTTCTGATCGGCCTGGCGGCGCTGGTGTTTTTCTTGTGGCACCGAACCCGACAGAGATATCGCAATGGCTGAAGTCCTCACCGTTAAAGAGCTCAGCGCCGGCTATCGCGGGCGCATTGTCGTTCGCGGCATCGGTCTTTCGCTCCATCGGGGCGATATAGTCGGCCTGCTCGGTGCCAATGGCTCGGGCAAGTCGACGCTCATCAGGGCGATCACCGGCCAGATCCCGTTGATCGGAGGCAGCGTGGTGATCGACGGCATCGACCTCGCCGCCGCGCCGGAACGCGCCAAAGCCGGCTTCGGCCTTGCCATCGAGCCGCACGAACTGCCGGCGCCGCTTTCGGGACGTCAATATATCGAGCTCGTCGCCTCGATCCGTGGCTGCGCGCCAAACGACCTGCCAAGCGGCGACCTGCCGGGCGGCGCTCTCCTGGAGCGACTAGACCTTGGACGCTGGATCGACCGCCCGATCGCCGAATATTCGCTCGGCACGCGAGCCAAGATCGCCATCGGCGCAGCGCTTCTCGGCGGGCCGCCACTTCTGATCTTCGACGAGACGCTGAACGGCCTCGATCCGGTCGCCGCCTGGGAGGTGAAACGCGTGATCATCGCGCTCTGCGCGAGCGGGCGGCATGCCGCCATCGTCTCGACCCATGTGGTGGAGGCCGTGCCGGCGCTCTGCAATCGCGCGGTGCTGATGGCCGACGGCAGCCTGAGCCGAAGCTGGGATGCCGCCCAACTGGCCGAAGCGGCCAGGGCGCCTGGGGCGTTTGAGGAAAGCGTCATGCAGGCGTTGCGCATGCGGGCCGCCGCCTGATCTAGAGCAATTCCAGGAAAAGTGTGAGCGGTTTTCCGCCTGGAATTGCGGCAAAAACAAAGCTCTAAGCCATCGGCAGCATGCGGCGCATGATCAGCGAGGCGTGACCGCCGACGCCGTGGGCCGCTTCCCGGCGTTCGACCACTTCGAAGCCGTGCTTGCGGTAGAAGGCGATCGCGCGGTCGTTGCCTTCTATCACCTCCAGCGCGATGCTGGGGATGCCGGCATGCGCGGCAAGCACCGCATGCAGAAGGTCGCCCGCAAGACCGCTGCCGAAGGCCTGCGGCTCGATGTGGAGCCGCTGCAGCATCACATCGCCTTTTCCGTCCATTGCCGCCATCGCATAGCCGGCGATCGAGCCATCGGCGCGCTCGGCGACGAAGGACATCTTGTCCTCGTCATCGAGCTCAGCCGCGAGCCTTTCCGGCGCGTGCCTTTCATCGGAGAGCCTGGCCACGGTCTCGTCGCCCATGATCGGCGCATAGGTCCGCCGCCACGATTGGCCGAGCAGCCGCGACACATCGGCCAGGTCGTTTCTCGTCATCGCCCGGATGCGGGTCATGGTCGCCATCCTTGTTGGAGTCTGAAGATAGGGCGAAGCGATGGGTACAGCCAATCTCCCCCTTGCGGGGGAGATGCCCGGCAGGGCGGAGGGGGCTGTCCCGCCAGGCTATCCGCGCTTGGGATCTCCGCTTTACGCCGCGCTCGGCGCCAGCAATTCTTCGCGACGGCTTATCTTGCGGCACAGAATCACAAGCTGGCGCGCGGTGTTGTTGCGCAGGCGGCCCAGCCGCCATTCGAGCCCCGTCTCGATGGTGATGCGCCTGGCGTAGATGCTGGAGCGCATGCTGGCTTTGTCGGTCGCGACCTTCACCGGGTCCTCGTAGGATAATCCGCTTTGTGAGAGTCGCCATTCGATAGCCCGCCGCCGAACCGATAAAGGTGGCAGCGGGCCATTGGAGCGACGGGCGTGCTGTCCCGCCGAGCAGGAGACACTGCTCGCCACGATCTAAACCGGCTTTGCCAAGGACCGCGACTTACGGATTGGTAAGATCGCTCACGATCATGTTCCCAGGCCGGCCGGTGCCTTGCCGGTTTGGTCGAAAGCAGTTCCCTCTGGGCCAGGTCCGGCGTCACCCGATTTTCCCGCCTCGCGGAATCGACGGGCAAAGATCATCAAGCGCCGCGCGGTGTTGTTGCGCAGGCGGCGCAGCCGCCATTCAAGCCCCGTCTCGGTGGTTATCCGCTTTGCATAGATGCTGGCGCGCATGGCCCTGGCGTCGGCGGCGATCTTGGCAGGATCGTCGTAGAAGGCGCAGATCTTGTCGGCCGCCATGCCGGGCGTCTCGAGCCAGGCGGGGATATGCGTCGAACTGAGGCAATAGACATCGGTCAGTACCCGGTGGATGCCGTCGCCTTGCGCCGGGCAGGTCGTGGCGAACGCATCGCCGATGAAGACGACACCGTCGCGCCGATGGCCCTGCGTCGTTGTCAGGCCGACCTGCCTCACCTCGACCTCGCTGGCGACGGCGAAGTTGCCGCATCGAGCCGCGATCTCCGGCATCAACTCCAGGAGCATCCTTTGCGGATCCTCACGGAACGACCGCACCCACGGATCGGCGACGGTCCGGTAGACGAACATGTTCGCGCGCATCCGCTCGCCGATCCGGAAGATGGTAAGAAAGGCAATGCGATCGGCGATCCGCCTTCCGTAGAAGGTGAGGGACGACAAGCCGAATTCCTGCGGCGTCACCGCGAGATCGAACCCCAACGTCAGCGAATGCGCCTTCGATTCCTCGACGCGCTCGACGCCGATCGCGCGCCGCACCGCCTCGCTATAGCCGGTGGCCACGACCAGTAGTCGGGCATCGATCACGGAGCCGTCGGTGAGCACCAGCCGCTGCCGGTCCGGTCCCGTCGAGACCTCCGCCACCTTGCCGATCGTCAGCGGCACTTGCGGAGGCAGCGCCGCGCGCAGGCCGTTGACCAGCGGCGTGTAGGAAAAGGCGTACTCCCAGCTTTGCTTGCGTTCGAACAGCTGGCCGAAGCGGAAGACATGGACGTCTGTCATCGGGGTGACGAGAGACCTGAAAACCGGGCCGAGGCCGAGTTTCTCGAACAGTCCCATCTGCTCCGCCCGGGTTTTCTCGGCCCGGAATTCGTCATGGTGGATACGATGCGGATCGACCAGTGCGATCTTGCGGCCCGCCTTGGCGAGCGACAGCGCCAGCACGGTTCCGGCGAGCCCCGCGCCGACGATCGCCACTTCGACTTCGGTCCGGTCGGCCGGCACGGCGGGCGCTGTGCGGTCCTCTATGATGCTCATTTGTAGTCTCCACGGCCCGCAGGCATGACGTCGCGCCGTTGGATCTGTTTCCAGCGCGGCGCCATTGCCGAACCATCTATGAATTCCAGCCCGCCTGCCTCGTTGAGCGTGTGCAGCTTGCGGCCGGCCCAGCCGGCACCGGGGTTGAGGATCGTTTCGACGACCTGCCCAAAGCCGCTCTCGTCAAGCTGAGTGACGCGCGCTATGCCGAGCGCGGCGCCATAGCTCCTGCGGCAGTCCTGCACCGGGCGAAGGAGTTGGCCGCCGCGGCTGACCATGCGGCCCGCCGGCCGCGCCGAGGCGATGTCGATCATAACGGGGTTCTTGGGGTGCGGCGTCCACGGCCCGCGGAAATCCGGCGCCGACCACAGATGCAGCTGGTCCGAGAAGGCGCCGCCGCCGTCGCGTACGGTAGCGAACATCCACCAGCGCCCGCCATGCTCGACAAGCGTGGCGTCGCTGGCGATGATGTCTGACAGGAGCGTCGCTTCCTTGACCCAGCCGCCCGGGAAGGCGGTGGCGCGGTAGAGGTCGACGGTCCGGTTGGCGGAGCTTTCCGGCACCATCCACATCTCGCCGTCGCGCTCGAACACGAAGGGGTAGGAGAGGTGGTAGGGCAGCTCCAGAACCGGCTTCGGAGTGCCGACTGGGCCGGACGGGCCAAACGCCACTGCCGACAGGATCGCCTTCCCGGTGCCGTGGATGTAGTCCTCGACGAACAGCGTCACCTGGCCGCGGTAAAGCACCGGGAACGGGTCGGCGTAGAAGCGGCTGCCGTCGTCCGGCAAATCGCGCCAGCCGGATTGCGGATGGGCGCGCAGCTCGTAGAGATCCTTGCCGCCGGTCTCGCGCCAGCCGACCCGCCAATGCGGGGCGTTGTAGCACAGATGGTAGATCTGCTGGACGATGCGGCGTGCCGTCGCCTTGGCCGCACGCACACCGAGCTTCGTGGCCGACGGCATGGCTGGCGGCGCCGTCTCGGATGGCGGTTCGGGCAGCACCGGGAGCGATGAGCGGGCGGCGCCGTTGACCGCCGCGACGATCAGGCTGGCGCTGCGCGCCAGCATGTCCTGGAAGGAAGCCAGCGCGATGCCGTGATATTCGGTGCCGAGCCGTCCCTCGGCGACTGTCGCGCCGTTCTGTTCCAGGCGGGCCAGCGGCGTGCGGCCGGCAAGGATCAGCGCCAGGAGGGTCTGCTCGCCGCAGACACCGTCATAGGCGAGCCGCCAGACCCGTCTGCCCTGCGGCTCGACGTCGCCGATGAGATCGATAGTGAGGTCGGCCGGCGCGGACGCTCTCGCATGGCCGGCCAGTGCCGAAAGCGGCACACGCCTGGCCGTCCCATTGGCGGGCAGGCGATGGATCAGCGTCTCAAGCTGGAACAGCGCTTCGGCTTCGCGCGGCACGCCGCCCGCCGCCGGACGGCCGTCGACCGCAAGCTCCACGCCGGGCAGCAGCGACAACCGCTCGGCCAGCGCCACATGAAAAGCACGCACGCAATCGCCGTCGAGGCGCAGGGTCAGGCGCATCGCCAGCCCCGGGCATATCCGGTGCCGCCGACCCGGCTGGCCAGATCAAATTCCCGCCGCATGCGCACGATGTCTCCAATTTAGGCTGCACTTAGATTCTACTGCGTTGGTGCAAACTTCGTGCCAGAGCGGCCTCAATTTATGAACATAATTAACAGTGTTTTAATCGTTGCCGGGAATAGCTAGACCAACGCCGCATTTCTCGTTTGCCGGCCGATGGAGCGTTCTCGGAGCGACCTTTGCAATCACCCCTGCTCATGGTGCCTCAGCAGAACGCTCCGGAGGCGATCGCGCCGGCGCCGGCCTATCACGCGCCTGCGCCCGCGCCCGCCACGGTCGAGCTTGGCGATCTCGGCCGCATCCTGCTGCGCCGCCGCAAGCTGATCTTCGCCACCGTCGCGTTGCTCACTATCGCGACGCTGATCTACGCCTTCCTGACACCGGCGCTCTATTCCTCGACGGCGCAGATCATCATCGATCCGCAAGACCTCCAGGTCGTCACCAACGATGTCAATCCCAGCCGCATCTCGCCCGATGGCGGCATCACTCAGGTCGAAAGCCAAGTGAGCGTGGCGCAATCGAACGGCGTCCTGCTGCGCGCCATCAAGGCGACCAACCTGACCGAGAACCCGGACTTCAACGGGCAGGGCGGGCTCGGCGGCTGGCTGGGCATGTTCTTCGGCTCGGGCGACGGCGACAGGACAGCTGAAACGCTCGACGCGCTGCGCCGCCGCCTGGCGGTGAAGCGCGACGACAAGGTGCTGGTGCTCAACATCATCATCACGGCCAAGAGCGCCGACCTGGCGGCCGAACTCGCCAACGCCATCGCGCAGGCCTATCTCGACGACCAGGCCGAAGCGCGCTCGAAGGCCGCGGCCGACGCCTCCGACGCGATCAGCGCCCGGCTGGAAGACCAGCGCAAGCGCGTCGAGCAGGCTGCCAACGCCGTCGAGACCTACAAGGCCGAGCACAACATGGTAATGGCGGGCGGCAACCTGGTGAGCGATCAGGAACTGACCGATCTCAACACGCAACTGACCGCCGCCCAGACCCGCACGGCGCAGCTCAAGGCGCAGGTCGACCAGCTGCGCCGCCAAGGCAGCGCGCCGGATGCAACGTCGGAGGCGATGCGCTCGCCGGTCATCGCCAGTCTCAGGGCGCAAGAGGCGACGCTCGTCGATCAGATCTCGCAGTTCGGCACCGCGCTCGGGCCGCGCCACCCTTCGATGATCTCGGCGCAGCAGCAATTGAGCGACTTGCGCAAGCTGATTTCGCGCGAGCTTGGCCGCCTCGTCGCCGCCGCCGAGACGGATTATCAGCGCGCCCTGGCCAACCAGAAGGAACTGGAGGCCAAGGTGGCGTCCCTGAAGGGCAAGTCGCTCGACACCGACCAGGCATCGGTCAGGCTGCGCGAGCTGCAGCGCGATCTCGATGCCGTGCGCACCGTCTACGCCAATTATCTGCAACGCGCCCAGGAAACGCGCGAGCAGACCAACGTCAACAGCACCAATGCCCGCATCATCTCTGAGGCGATGCCGGCGCTGAAGAAGAGCTGGCCGCCGAAGGGGCTGCTTATCTTCGGCGCCATCTTCGGCGGGCTGGCGCTGGGCATCGGCATGGCGCTGATCGCCGAATATCTGTCGCCGACCGTGCTGTCCGCCAATCAGATGCAGTCGGCTATCGAGGCGCCGGTGCTGGGCGTTCTGCCGGGCAGGGGGCGCCGCCGCTCCGGCGCTGCTGCCCAGAAGACCGACGCCGTGGCCGGGCTCGCGCTGCAGCGCATCGCCGCCGCCACCAGGCGCCCGCCGGACTGGCCGTTGGTACCCTCCATCCTGGTGGCGTCGCCGCCCGAGGATAAGGCTGAGCGGTCGAGGGTGGCATGGCAGCTCGCCAACGCGGCGGCGGCCAGGGGGCGCCGCGTGCTGTTCATCGACATAAATGCCGGCAAGGGCCAGAAGGACCCGCAGCCCGGCGTGCTCGACGTGCTGCGCGGCGAATATCCACTCGACGCGGTCAGCCGCTATGCACCGGGCAGTTCCGTGGCGCTGGTCAGCCGGGGGCGGCCGACCGCGGTGTTCCAGGAAGCGCAGGCGCTCTATTTCGCCCATCGCATGTTGGCCGAGGCCAATCACAGCTTCGAGCTCGTCGTCGTCGACGGCGGCGCGCTGGCGGACGACCTCAACGTCCTGCCGCTGGTCGCCATGGCCGACGAGATCCTGCTCGTCGCCAGGCTCAATGCGACGCCGATGCGCGACGTCGCCGCGACCTCGGAAGCGGTCTCCGTCATGGGGCGGCTGCCGACCGGCGCCATGCTGGTCGACGAGGCGGCCTGACATGGCCTCGATCCTGGCTGGTACCGGCCGGCCTGTTTCGGCTTCGGGCTATGGCATGGCGGGCCCGCGCACTGTCCCAGTCGACACGCTGACCCGTCTTGGCCTGACTATCGCGGTGCTGCTTCTGTTTTCCGTCTCCGGCGGCATGCTGTGGCTCGCAGGCTATAATTACGACGGCCTGCAAGGCAGCCCGCTGAGCAAGATCCACCCGTCCACCTATCTCTTCGTGCTCGCCTTCGTCTGGCGCTCCTGCATCTTCGGCAATCCGGTCGGCTATGTGGTCCATGTCACCAACAGGCGGCCGGCCACGATGCTGATGGCGGTGATCTCGACCGTGCTTCTCTTCGTCGTCATCCTCAGGCAGCGCCCCGGCATGGCCGGCATGATCGACACCTTCGTCGCCCCGGCGCTGCTCGTGCTGCTGCTGAGCGAGGATGACGAGAAGACCTTTGCCTGGCTGCAGCTTGTCATCCATGTGGTCATGACGGCGAACGCGCTGCTGGCGCTGTTCGAGTTCGGCACCAAGCATCTGGTGTTCCCCTACAGGTTCGACGGCGCGGTGTTCGTCAACGATCTGCGCTCCACCGCGCTGCAAGGGCACCCGCTCTCCAATGCTACAGTCACCTCGATCTATGTGCTGTCGCTGCTGTCCGGCTCGCGTTCCCTGTCGACGCCGCTCAGGCTGGCGCTTGTCGGCCTGCAGTTCTGCGCATTGGTCGCCTTCGGCGGCCGCTCGGGCATGGTGCTGACGATCCTGCTCAGCGGCGTTTATCTGCTGATCCAGGGCCTGGCGCAGCTCAGGACCGGACGCGTCAACCTTCTGGGCGCCGCGCTGGCGATCATGCTCGCCGCGCTGTTGCCGCTGGCCATCGCGCTTGCCGGCTATTATGGCTTCTTCGACGCGCTGCTCGAACGTTTCGTTTCCGACAGCGGCAGCGCCAACGCCCGCGTCGAGATGTTCGATCTCTTCAGGCATCTGGAATTGCGTGACCTGATCGTCGGGCCCGATGTCGACCTGCTCGACAGCATGCGCCGCATCACCGGCCTTGAGCAAGGCATCGAGAACCCGATCCTGCGCCTGACGCTCTACCAGGGGGCGTTCTTCACGCTTCTGATCTTCTTCGGCTTCGCGCTGTTCATGCACGAGGTCGCGCGCCGCTGCCATTCGGGCATCTGGCTGCCGATGCTGGGTTGGCTCATCCTGCTCAACACCTCCGAAAGCATCGCCTCCAAGACGACGCTGATGACCAAATTCGTGGTCATCGCGCTGGCGCTTTATCGACCGGCAAGGCCTGTTGCGCGTCAAAGGACGCAGGCGTAGGAACGCGGCGAGTCTCGCTACGCATTCGCCGCCAGATGGAAACCAAACCCTTAGCGCGGTTTGATGATTCAGCAAGTCAAGCGCGCGGCATCCTCAGCCCGAGCGCCTCGACCATCGCGGGATCGAGCGCGCGCGTGGTGTCGTCCATCATGCCCCAGCCGTCGAACAGGTCCCAGAATGCCCAGGGAAAGCCGAATGCCTCGGCGCTCTGCCGGACATCGCCGATGTAGCGGGCGCGGTCCGGGTTGGGCGCGGCTGTGTATCGTGCATCGGTTCGCAACGCGCCGAACTCGCCCATGATGATGCGCTCGCGCGCGATGCCATGGGTCTGCGCCCAGTCACTCACCTGCTTGAGGTAGCGGTCGATGAAGCGGCGGTCGGGCTGCGCATCGAAATAGACCTTTAGCACCTTCTCTGTCTCGGCATAGGCGGCCTTCTTGGCTTCGTCGGACCTCTCGGAATCCTGCGCCATCCTTGTCCTAACAGAGGCCAGCGTTCTTTCCAGCGTCCCGGCGGAGGCTGGCCACGGCACATTGTTCAGCGCCCGGTAGACCGGCTCGCGCATCCACGGCGCGCCTTGATGGCTGAACAGGTAGGGCTCGTAGAAGTGGAAGGTGAACAGGATCGGCTCGAAGGCCGCCAGCGGCGCCGGATCGAGCGCGGCGAGGCCCCGCACCATCGAGCCGCAGCCGCCGGTGGCGAGCAGCGGCAGGTTGCGCGCCGAGACCCGAGCCGCGCTCAGCAGAGCCGCCTGCACCTTGGGCCACAGCCCGGAGGAGCAGTCCTGCGGCGGCTCGTTGACCGGCTCCAGCGCTATCCTGCCGGGCGCCATATCGTCCAGCATGCCGGCCACTTCGCCGACAAAGACCTGGTAGCGCGCGAATTCCGGCGCCGCGGTGCTCGAATACATGCGGTCGGGATTCCAGTAATGCGTGGCGCCGTTGGCTTGTATATTGACGATGACGCCGAGATCGGCGCTGAGCGCTGCCTCGACCGCCGCGCTCAGCATTGCCATGAGGTCGGCGCGCTGGCCCGCGTCGGCGGCCAGGAACGGCCCCGGATCGACAGGCAGGCGGATGAAGTCGAGCCCGCTGGCGCGCAGGCGGGCAAGGTCGGCCGGCGTCGGCACCGGCCGCTGCGACTGGAAAGGCGGCCAGTCATAGTCGGTGCGGGGTGCAGGAAATTCGCGCGTCAGTGCAAACCAGGGCCAGGTATTGACGCCGCGCCTGAAAGGCCATGCCCCGGCGGCACGCGCTGGAGATGACAGTGGCGGAAGCGCGCTCGCCAGCGGCGCTATTGCCGCGACCAGCGCCGCGCCGAGGAGCCGGCGGCGCGACCAGCCGGTCATGCGTGCTTGGCGCGGTCGGCTTTCGCCGGCGCGGCGGTGGTGACGCCGAGTTGCCGCAGCGCTTCCTTCTCGTAGGCAATGAGCACGTCTTCCCAGCGGAAAGCCTCGCGGGCCCGCGTTCGCGCCGCCTTGCTGCAGCGCGCCACCAGCGCGTCGTCGGCCAGCGCCTCGTCGATCCGCTGGCTCAGGCTGTCGGTATCACTGAAGTAAATCGCCGCCTCGCCGGCGACCCAGCGATTGTAGCGGTTATCATGCGCGATCACCATGTTGCCGGCGGCAAGCGCCTCGACCAGCGAGGGGTTGGTGCCGCCCACGGTGTGGCCGTGCATATAGGAGCGCGCGTGGTAGCGCAGCGCCTTCACTGTCGCCTGATCGTAGATCGCGCCGGGCATGATCACCGTGCTGCCTGCCGCCGCGCGCACGGCGCGGTGGTAGGGAATGTCGTCGTTGAGCGTGCCGAGCACCACCAGCTTCATGTCGCCGCGATCGCGGCTGCGGAAGGCTTCGATGATCGGCAGGATGTTGTTGTCGGGTTCGACCCGCGCGATCGAGATCAGGTATTTACCGGGTTCGAGCCCGAGCGCGCGAACGGGTTCTTCCGGCGCTGAGGTCACCGGGTCCGCGCCATAGGCGATCGTGGCGATGGCGCCACGCGGCCGCCTTGTTGCGAGATGGTCGGCAATTGCCGGGTGGTCGGCGATGAGCCGATGCGAGACCCAGGCGCCGATCCATTCGTTGAGCCAGAACCAACTGCGCGCCGCCGGGCCCCATTTCGGCCGCCGCCACTCGATGCCGTCCATATTGGTGAAGATCTTGCGCCGCATGAGCCTGAGCCAGGTCAGGAACACCGCGCCATTGTAGCCGAGCACCAGGCACACGCCCGGCCGCCTGGCGGCGTCGAGCACGCATTGCCAATCGAATTCCAGTGTCGCGCGGGGACCCTTGGAGGCGACCTCGATGGTGATGAGCTCGATGCCGCGCCAGGTCTCGCTCGTCACCCTTTGCCCTACGCGCTCGACCTCCTTCTGGCAGTAGACGCCGACCTTCCAGCCGCGTCCGGCCAGGAAAAGCGCCAGGCGCTCAGCGAAAGTCTCGAAGCCGCCGTGAGAAGCCGGAATGCCGCGCGTCCCCAGGATCAGGATCGAAGGCTTTTCGATCAGGGTGGAAGGTCGTTCCGGTTTCAAAATAAAGGAATCCCCAGGGTCCGGTCATAGTTGTTGTTACGGCAATGACACGCCCAGCAACTTCCGTGCCAGGGTACCCCCAGGGCGAATATTCACATGAAGGTGTAAAATTTCTCTTCAAGCTACATGGCTTGCTTCATCATCGGTCAACTTTCGCGACGTATCTGTATCGATATGGGGCACGGCTGGGGTTCGTGGGTCGCGGCCGGACATTCGAGACCCGGCATGATCCTTGCTCCCGGCCTGCAGTGGCCATCGCCGGGTAGAGCGGCGTGCGGATTTGGCATGAAGTTCCTTCCGCGCTTGAAAGGTCCGGTGCTGAGCGGACTCGGGGTGCAAGGTGGAAAGATAGCAATGCGCATAGCCTGCGTTCATCAGGGCTACGAGCTCTATGGTTCGGACCGCAGCTTCGCGGAGAGCGTGGCTGCGCTGCGCGCCGCGTTTCCGGCCGCCGAGATCGAGGTCGTGCTGCCGCGCGAGGGACCGATTGTCGATATCCTCAAGCCGCATGCCAGCCGCATCGTATTCGAGCCGCTCTGGGTGCTCAGGCGCCAGGCGATGCTCAAGCTCGCCACCGCCGAGATGGCGCGGTTGCCGGCGGCGCTCTGGCGGGCCTGGCGGCGCATGCGGGGCAGCGACCTGACCTATATCAACACCTCGATCATCGCCGACTACGCGCTGGCCGCGCGTCTCCTGCCGCGCAATGCGCTGCTGCACATCCACGAGATTCCCGAGGGCATCCTGCGCAAGGTGCTTGTCGCGCTGATGCGCTGGAGCAAGGCGGATCTCATCTTCAACTCGCGCGCAACGCGCGCCACCTTCGGCGATCCGCCGGCCCTCGATGCCAAGGGGCGGCGCACGCATGTCGTCTATAACGGCGTTGCCGGTCCCGCCGCGGCACTGCCGATGACTTATGACGGCAACCGGCCGCTCAAGGTCCTGCTGCTTGGCCGCGTCAACCGCATAAAGGGGCAGGAGGTGCTGCTCGAAGCCGTCGCCTCGCTCCCCGCCGAGTTGCGCGACCGTGTCGAGGTCCGCCTCGTCGGTGGCGCCTTCGAAAGCGTCGAGCGCGAGCAGGCATTGGCCGAGCTGGTTGGGCGCATGGGCCTGACAGGGCATGTCGAGGTGCTGCCTTTCGTCTCCGACCCAACTAACCATTATCGCTGGGCCGACATCGTCGCGGTGCCGTCGCGCCGCCCGGAATCGCTCGGCCGCGTGGCCATCGAGGCGATGGGCTGGGGACGGCCGCCGCTGGTCTCGGCGATCGGCGGACTGGTGGAAGTGGTGGCCGACGGCGAGACCGGCTGGCATGTTCCGCCGGGCGACGCGGCCGCCCTCGCCGGCAAGCTCGGCGAGATCATCCTGCGGCCGGATCTGTGGCGCGGCTTCGCCGCCGCCGGTCGCGCGCGCTACGAGGCGCTCTTCAGCGAGCCGATCGCCGCCGCCGCGATCGTGGCGATCGTGGCCGACAAGCTGAAGGCGACGCCGCCGCGGCAGGGGCGGGCGCGTGTCGCCCGCGAGGCGGAGACGAGCCCGTGAAGTTTACCTTCCCGGCCCATCTGGTGCGGCGCCTCATGTTGATGATCGGCGGCGAGGCGATGCAGAGCGGTTTCCATTTCGCCCTGAACATCGCGCTGCTGCATCTTTTGTCGGCCGAAGGTTACGGGCTCTTCGCGCTGGCCATGGTGATGGGCGGCGTCGGCTTGTCCTATATCCGTTCGCTCACCGCCGTTCCCGCCACCATATGGATGAGCAAAAGCGCCAACAGCGCCGGCGTCGACGCCTACGACGTGACCTTCGGATCGGCGGCGCTTGTGGTGGCGCTGCTGATGGGATTGGGCACCGGGCTGCTGATGCGCCTCCTGGGCGACCCGAGCGGCATCGGCGCCGCCTGCTTCGTCGGGGCCTGGTCGCTGCGCAGCCATATGCGCACCGCCTTCTTCGCGCGCCGCATGCAGCTCGTCGTCTCCGTCAGCGACGCCGCATTCACGATTGCGGGCATAGTACTAGCAGGAGCGGCGATCTGGTTCTTCGCGGACGCGCTTCAGGTCACGTTCTACGCGCTTGCCGTGGCCAATGTGGTCGGCATCGCCGTGCTGGTGAGACTGGCGCGTCGCAGGCTGCGTATCTCCTTTCGTGCGCCGACCTTGCGGCGCTACGCAAAGCTCTGGCCGCAGCTTCGCTGGTCGGGGTTCAGCGCCACAACCACCAACATCCAGGGGCAATGCCTGGCCCTGCTGGTCGCCGGCATCGCCGGACCCGCGGCCTATGCGCCGCTGGCGGCGGTGCTGGTGCTGTTTGCTCCGCTGCGCATCTCCAGCCTTGCCTTCTCCAACATGACCCAGCCGGAACTCGCAAAGCTGGTGCGCAACAAGGAGTTCGACCGCGTATGGACGCAGGCCAAGATATGGGCGCTTGTCATGGGGCTCGGCAGCCTGGCCTATGGTTGCGGCATCCTGTTCATCTTGCCGATGATCAAATCCCAGGCGCTGCAGCATGCCTCGGTCGGGTTGATCGGGCTTTTCGCCATCGCCAACTTCGTGCCGATCATGGCCTATATCATGCCGCGCGTGGTCCTCGAGATTCTTGGCGATTTCCGCATCGTCGCCTTCATCACCATGGCCGGCGCGATTATCGGGCTGGCGGCGATCGGGATTCTGTTGGCCGTCGCCCCGTCGACATGGTCGCTGGCCGGCGCCGCGGTCTCCGAGATCTTCGTGCTTGTGGCCTCCTGGTATTTCGCTGCTCACCGTATGTGGAACGCCAAGCACCCGAACGAGCACCGCCCCAGCGTGTTCGGCGCCTGGCGCCGTGCGGCCACGCTGGCAGTGCAGAGACGATAGGAGAATGATGTGGCAAGCCAGGCAATGCCGATGGCCGCGATGACGACCGGCTTGGCCGGTGATGAGGCTGCAGTGCACGCCACCGGCGGCGCTTATGTGGCGCAGCTGCACACCAGCCTCGAAGCGGTCAAACCGCTCTGGCTGCGTCTCGAGACAGAGGGCGTGTGCACCGGCCATCAGCATTTCGCCTGGGCCGAAGGGATCGTCGAAGGGCTTGTGCCGCCAAAAGCCGATCTCGCCATCGTCGAGGTGAGGGACGCCGCCACGGGCGAGCTGAGAATGCTGGTGCCGTTGATGCGGCGCCGTGCATTCCAGCATTGGGTGATCGAGTGGCTGAGCTGCGGGGTGTGCGATTATTCCGCGCCGTTGCTCGCCGACGCGACGCCCTGGACCAGGCAATCCGCCGAGGCCGCATGGGCGGCGGTGCTTTCCGTACTGCCGCCGGCCGACCGCATCCACATCGTCGGTATCCCGAAGCAGATCGGCGGCATCGCCAATCCCCTGGCGCTGCTTTCTCCGGCGCGCGATTCCATACATTCCCACTACGGCATCGCCATGGATGGCGACGCCGAAACCGTCGTCAAGCGCATCTGTCGCCCGTCCTTCGTCAAGGCGCTCAACAAGGACCTGCGCCGGCTCGATCGCAATGGCGGCCTGGCCCTGGTCGAGGCCGACACGCCAACCCTGGTGGATTCCACCTTCGACAAGCTGGTCGAGATGCGGCTTAGCCGTTTTCGCGAGCTCGGCCGCTTCGATCTGCTGGCGCAGCCGCCGGTCGTCGATTTCTACCGCAAGGCCGCGCATCGCGGCCTGACCGACGGTTCGGTGCGGATCTTTGGCCTGCGCGCTGGCGACGTGACGGTCGCGGTCCAATATCTGGCGGTCCATCTGGGCACCCTGCACGCGCTGCTGGTCGCGATCGACCAGGGTGCGGTTCCCAATGTCTCGCCGGGACTTTGCATCATGGGCGAGCTGATCAGATGGGGGCGCGGGCAGGGGTTCGACTATTTCGACCTGTCGGTCGGCAACCAGAGCTACAAGGAACATATGGGCGCAGTGAAGTCGGTTCTGTCCGAACTTTGCTACGGCATCACGCCGAAGGGCATGGCGGCGAGCGAGGCCATCAAATACCGTGGCTGGGGCGTGGCTTTCGTGCGCGCCAACCCGCGCCTGTTCAAGGTCGCGCAGGAGGCGATGCAGCGCTGGCGGCGGCTGCGTGCGGGGCGGTGAATGGGCCGCCTTCACCGGCAAATTGACTCACATCCCGCTCTCCGCCATCCTTATGGGCAGCCGCTATCGGAGCGGCAGCGTGCTCGAGTGAGGCCATGGCCAGTCCCGTTGCCAGAGAAAAGTCCCGCCGCGCCGCGGTGAAGACCGCGCTTGAGCGCCACAAGGTCTATGTCACCGCGCAGCGCTTCTCCGGCGGCTCCTACAGCGCCCGCGTGCTGGTCGACGGCGAGGCCTACTGGGTCGACGAGTTCCGGCTGAGCCAGTTGCAACAAGGGCTTTCGCCCGCCGAGCTGGAACTGACGCCGGCTGTAGACGATTGAGGGTGGCGCCTCTCGCAGCGCGCTGGGAAATCTGAGATGCTGGCGGGACAGCACCCCCCTCTGTCCTGCCGGACATCTGTCCGGCAGGACAGAGGGGGGTGTGACGGAACGCGACGTCGGCAAGGTGAGCTTGCCGCTACAGCAACCTGACTCATGCCCGCCAATCTCAAACCCTACCGCGCGAAGCGCGAATTCTCCCGCACCCCCGAACCGGCAGGCACCCTGTCCGCCGGTGCCGGCAACCGCTTTGTCGTTCACAAGCACCACGCCACCGCCGACCATTACGATCTGCGCCTGGAAGTCGGCGGCGTGCTCAAAAGCTGGGCGGTGCCGCGCGGGCCCTCGCTCAATCCGGCCGACAAGCGCCTCGCCGTCGAGACCGAGGACCATCCGATCGAATATATCGATTTCGAGGGCGTCATCCCCGAGGGCGAATATGGCGGCGGGCCGATGATCGTTTGGGACACCGGTACCTGGGCGCCGATGGAGGATGTCGAGAAAAGCCTCAGGACCGGCGCGTTCAAGTTCCGGCTGGCCGGGCAAAAACTCAACGGCGGCTGGATGCTGACCCGGCTGAAGCCGAAGCCGGGCGAGGATGAGAACAAGAAGAACTGGCTGCTCTTCAAAGAGCGCGACCTCGCCTCCGATACAAAGCTCGACATTCTCGATGCGCGCCCGGAAAGCGTGAAGACCGGCCGCCGCATCGAGGAACTGGCGGCGCCGCCGAGGAAGCGCGAGCGCCTGCCGCCGAAAGCCGGCTCGCTCAAACCGGGCGTGCTGCCCGGCGCAATTAGGGCTGAGCCACCCGCCCGCGTCGAGCCGCAACTCGCCAGCCAGGTGCCGAAGCCGCCGGGCGGCACGAGCGTTGCCGAGGACACGGGCGAGCTCTGGTTGCATGAGATAAAGTTCGACGGCTACCGTACCATGGCGCATGTCGTGGGCGGCGAGGTGCGGTTGATCACCCGCGGCGGCATCGACTGGACGAAACGCTATGGCGATCTGCCGCAGGCCTTTTCGCGGCTGCCGATCGCCCAAGCGATCATCGACGGCGAGATCATGGTGCTCGACGACAAGGGCATCTCGCGCTTCGCGCTGCTGCAGGACGCGCTGGCCGAGGGCGCCGGCTCCAAATTGCATTTCTACGCCTTCGACCTGCTCCATCTCGACGGCTGGGATCTGCGCAAGGTGCCGCTGCAGAAGCGCAAAGCCCTGCTCGCCGAGCTGCTCGCCGGTCAGCCCGCCAATTCCGCCATCCAGTACAGCGATCATGTCGAGGGCGACGGCCAGGGCCTGTACGATCAGGCTTCGGACCTTGGGCTGGAAGGTGTCGTCTCCAAGCGCGCCGACGCAATCTACCAGAGCGGCCGCACCAAGAACTGGACCAAGGCCAAGGCGCAGAAGACGGACGATTTCGTCATCGCCGGCTATACCGTCTCCGACCAGGCGGAAGGGCTGGCGGCGCTCGGCATGGCTGAGTTCGAAAACGGTGAACTGCACTATCGCGGCAAGGTCGGCACCGGTTTCGACGCAGACATGGCGACGGACCTGCTCGCCCGTCTGGAGCGGCTGACCGCCGGCGCGACCCCGCCCGAAGGCGTGCCGCGTGAAATCATGCGCGAGATGCATTGGGTGAAGCCGCTGCTGTCGGCACGCGTCCGCTATTCGAACCGCACCACCGACAACGCGATCCGGCACGGCGTCTTCCGCGGGTTGCGCGATATCGGCGGGCTGACCACTCCGGTGCCGGTCAAGCGCAAACGGCTGATCGCCGAATCCGACCTCGCCACCATCTGGGTCACCAATCCGGAGCGGCGGCTGTTCGGCAGGACCGGGCCAACAAAACTCGACATCGCGGTGTATTACGCGCTGGTCGGCGATTTCATGCTGCCGCATATCATCGGCCGACCGGTGTCACTGGTGCGCTGCCCGACCGGCAGGCCGCAGGACTGCTTCTTCCAGCGCCACGCCTTCACCGGCATGCCGCCTTCGGTTGCCGTGTTCGAGTCGATCAATTCGGAAGGCGAGACAAAAACATATCTCTCGGTCGAGGACGCCAAGGGCTATCTGGCGCTGGCGCAATTCGGCGTGGTGGAATTCCATACCTGGGGCACGCACCGGTCAAAACTCGACAAGCCCGACCAGATCGTCTTGGATCTCGACCCGGGCGAAGGGATTTCCTGGCGCGAGGTGGTTGAGGCCGCGGTCCACATCAAGGGCGGGCTGGAGAGCCTGGGACTGGTGCCGTTCGCCAAAACCTCGGGCGGCAAGGGCATCCACATCACCGTGCCTGTGACCCGAAAGCAGAACTGGAAGAAGCTGCATCAAATTTCGAGCGCGATTTCGACTTTGCTGGCGGCAAGCGCGCCCGACACCTTCACCACCACGATGGGCAAGGAAAACCGCAAGAAGCGCATCTTCATCGACTTCCACCGCAACGCCCGCGGTCACACCTCCGCCGCGCCCTATTCGCTGCGCGCCCGCACCAATCTGCCGGCCTCGACGCCGGTGAGCTGGACCGACCTGGAGACGATCGACGCGCCGGAGGACCTGAATTACGCCTCGCTGCCGGGGCTGTTGGAGACATCTGGTGATCCCTGGGCGGAGATCGACGAGGCGGCGCGGGATTTGCCCGTGTTTGAGCGCTAGTTCCTCGCCCCAACATCGCGGGGGAGAGGAAAAGGGCGACGCCGTGTCCATCGACGCTTGCTACAATTTGAACTATTCTCCGCGCCAACCGCCCCAGAAAACACTTCGTCAGGAATTCGGCAGTACAATCAGGGGTCGGTGTAGGATTTCCACGGCGCTGATCGTCCTACGGACGAAGCGCTGCAAAGAGCATGGTCCTAAAAAGGCCGGAACCGGTTTTGGACAAGACCATGCTCCAACATAGTGTCAGTGCATGGCCGCGTAGGAGTTCATCATGGCGCCCAGGGCAAGTTGGAAAGGTTACCTCAAGCTCAGCCTCGTCAGCTGTCCGGTCCGGCTTTACCCGGCCACCAGCGCGAGCGAGCGCATTTCGTTCAATCAGCTGCACAAGAAGACGCACAACCGCATCAACATGAAACCGGTCGATCCCGAGCTTGGCCTTGTCGAGCGTTCGGATCTGGTGCGCGGTTACGAGTACGAGGACAAGCAGTACATCATCATCGATGATGCCGACCTCGATGCGGTCCGGATCGAATCCAACCACACGATGAACATCGAGGCCTTCGTCGACGAGGACGAGGTCGACGTCATCTACCAGGACGCGCCCTATTATCTCGCGCCCGACGGCGCCATGGCGGAGGAAACCTTCGCGGTGCTGCGCGAGGCGATGCGCAAGTCCGGCAAGCTGGCGATCGCCCGCCTGGTGCTCTCCAGCCGCGAGCGCGTGGTGACGATCGGACCGCGCGAGAACGGCATGTTCGTCTGCACCTTGAGAAACCCCAACGAAGTGCGCGGCACGGCTGAATATTTCGGCAACATTCCGGCCGGCAAGCCGGATCCGGAAATGCTCGAGCTGGCCCAGGCGTTGATAAAGCAGAAGGAAACCCACTTCGATCCGAAGAACTACGAGGATCGCTACGAGGTGGCGCTGATGGCCATGATCCGCGAGAAGCTGAAGGGCCACAAGCCGATCATCGCGGCTGCGCCCGAGCGCGGCAATGTTATCAACCTGATGGATGCGCTGAAGGCGAGCCTGTCGCAGCAGGCGAAACCCCCGGCCAAGTCGAAGAGCAAGGCCGAGGAAGCGCCGGCGAAGCCGTCCAAGAAGGCGGCCGCCGGCGGTGCGCCTGAGAACCCGCTGAAGGCGAACCTGTTGAAGGCCGTCGGCAAGAGCAAGAAGTGACGGGAAATGCCGGGCCAGTGATCGTTCCCGGCGCCGTCTTCGGCGTCGTCGGCGCGCTGGCCGCCTTTCCATTGCGGCTCGCCGCGCGCGAGGTCGGGCGCCGCCATGCGGAGCTGAGGCGCGGCGTCACGCGCCGCACCACGCACGTCGTGTTCGGCCGCGCGCTTCTCGCCAAGGCGGCGAAATCCGGCGATGCCGAGATCGAGCGCCGCGTGAAAGCGGAGCGCGAAGCAGGCCGCCAACTCATCAGCGAGAACGGCTTCCTGCGCCTGCTTGGACTGATGAAGGCGCCCGATGCCTCGTCGCTCTCCAGGCAATCGCTGATCGACCAATCGCGGCTGGCGGGTGATGATCTCGACCTTCTGTCGCTGTTCGATGCCTTCGAGCATGATGGCGAGCCCTATTCATTCCGCGACCTGATCCTGGCGAGGAAATATGCCGGGCTGATCGCCAGCGGCGCCACCTGGGGCGCGATCGCGCGCTCGGTGCATCGCTCCGGCCCGGTCGCCTCGCTCACCGCCAAGTCGCTCAATCTCGGCTCGCAGCATGGCCGCCCGGATGCGATCTATCTCGACGAAGGCAGGAGCGAGCTCGACGGCCAGCTTTTGTTCGACCTCGGTTCACCCGAGGATGACACGCTGGAGGAATTGTTCGCCGAGGCCGAGATGGCAGAAGAGGAGGGGCGCCACGACGATGCGGCCGCGCTCTACCAGCGTTGCCTGGCGATCGATCCCAAGGATGCGATTGCCGCCTTCAACCGCGCCAATTGCCTGCGCGGCGCCGGCCGGGTTACCGAAGCCGCGCATGATTATGCCCGCGCGATAAAGCTCGACCCCGGTTTCGTTGAGGCCTGGTTCAACCTCGCCGGCCTGATGAGCGACGAGGGCAGGGTGGCATCGGCGCGAAGGCACCTCCAGAAGGCTGTTGCGCTCGACAAGACCTATGCCGATCCGGTGTTCAACCTCGCGCGCCTGGAATTCGATGCGGGCAATCTGGCCGAGGCTCGCCGGCTGTGGGTGCGATATCTGGAGCTGGATGCGGTGTCCGATTGGGCGCGGACTGCGCAGAAGGGCATACAGTTCGTGGATCTGCATATGGCGCGGACGGCGGGGTGAGCGCCTTTTCCTTCTCCCCTTGTGGGAGAAGGTGGATCGGCGCGCCAGCGCCGAGACGGATGAGGGGTGCTGGAAGGAATGAGACGTTGGTGACCTTGTCGCAAGTAGGAGTATTGAAGGGCGTATCCGCCAAGCTGGAGCACCCCTCATCCGTCCGAGCTTCGCTCGGCCACCTTCTCCCACAAGGGGAGAAGGTGAGATTGGCGCTCCCATGACCTACTTCCTCTTCGACGGCTTCGACACCGCCCCCGTCACCATCCTGCTCGCCCACGGCGCCGGCGCGCCGATGGATTCAACCTCGATGGTTGCCACCGCCAAGGCGCTCGCCGCCGCCGGCTTTCAGGTCGCACGCTTCGAGTTCCACTATATGGCCGCGCGCCGCTACGGCCATCGCAAGCCGCCGCCGCGCGCCGAGACGGTGAACCCGGAATATGTGAAGGCGATCGCCGATCTGCGCGCCAAGGGCGTGACCGGAAAGCTGATCATAGGTGGCAAGTCGATGGGCGGCCGCGTCGCCTCCATGGTCGCCGACGAGATGTTCGCCAAGGACGAGATCGCCGGCCTGGTCTGTCTCGGCTATCCCTTCCATCCGCCGGGCAAGCCTGAGCAGTTGCGGACAAAACATCTCGCCGACCTGAAGACGCCGACGCTGATCTTCCAGGGCACGCGCGACGAGTTCGGTACAAAGGAGGAAGTAGCGACCTACGGCCTTTCTCCTGCCATCGAGGTGATCTGGCTGGAGGACGGCGACCATGATTTGAAACCACGCAAGGCGATCTCGGGCTTTTCGACGGGCGATCATCTGAAGACGGTAGCGGAGACGATCAAAATCCGGATGGCGGACTGACTACGCCGCCAAGTCTGGCGAGATTCAGGTCAGGCCGAGTCGAAAATGGTGGTTTCCGAGAACCGGAGCGGAGCGTACTTAAAGTACGTGAGCACCGGAAGCGCAGGAAGCCGCCATTTGCAGGCCGGCATCACCTGAATATCGACAGACTTGATGAAACTCGCCACCTTCAACATCAACAATATCAACACCCGGCTGGACAACCTGCTGGCTTGGCTCGCCAAGGCAAAGCCCGACGTCGTCTGCCTGCAGGAACTGAAGGCGCGCGACACGCAGTTTCCGCTGACCCGGCTCGCCAACGCCGGCTATGGCGCTGTGTGGAAGGGTGAGCCGACCTGGAATGGCGTCGCGATCCTCGCGCGCGGTGCCGAGCCGGTGCTGACGCGCGATGCACTGCCCGGCGCCGATGCCGACCGCCAGGCCCGCTACATCGAGGCGGCGATCGACGGCGTCGTCATCGCCTGCCTCTATGCGCCGAACGGCAATCCTCGACCGGGGCCGAAATTCGACTACAAGCTCGCCTGGCACGAGCGCTTCGCCGCGCATGCGGGTGAGCTCCTCGACACCGGTCTGCCGGTGGCGCTCGCCGGCGACTTCAACATCGTGCCCGAGCCGCGCGACATCTACCAGACACGCTCCTATGACGATAACGCGCTGGTGCAACCCGAAAGTCGCGCCGCCTTCGCCGCGCTGATCGCGCAGGGCTGGACAGACGCGTTGCGAAAGGTTTTTCCCAAGGAGGAGAAGCTCTACACTTTCTGGGACTATCGCCGGAACCGCTGGCCGCGCGACGCCGGCCTGAGGCTCGACCACATCTTGTTATCGAAGAAGCTCGCTCGAAAATTGAAAGGGGCGGGCATCGACCGCGAAGTGCGGGGAGGGGACAATCCAAGCGACCACGCGCCGGTCTGGGTGGAGTTGGCAACCTGACCTTCACCCGCAAGGTGAGAAGGGAAAGCTGGCGCTGTCCCGCCAGCATCTCAATCCTGACTCGTCCATCGCAATGACTTGCGGCATCGATGCCCAACGCTAATCTGCTGCAAACTTGGATGGGGGGACAATTTCATGCACGCGGTCTTGAACGGCGATCTCCAGCCATCGCCTCTCCGCCATGGCTGACACCGCCCTCGTCGCGCTTATCTCAGCCCTTGTCCTTGCCGGCGCCATCGCTCTCATTGCGATCGCGCTGCGCTGGCGCCGCAAGCGCCGCAGGGCGCGCGGCAATCCCGATCCGGCGGGTGACTACGCGCCGCGCGCCCACTGGGCGCCGACATCCGGCAAGCTCAACTTCTCGTCCTTCGTCTACATGGATGTCGACGGCGACGGCGCCTATGGTCAAGCCGACCGGCCGATGGCGGGCATCGTGGTGCGGCTCTATGACGAGCGCGGCACTTTCCTTGCTTCGGCGCGCAGCAACGCTGCCGGTTTCGCGAATTTCCCGATGTCGTCGAAGCGCCGCAGCGCGGCGATCCAGCGGCCCGGTGTCTATCGTTTCTCGGTCTCCGTGCCGCCGGGCTGGCGCGCCAGCAGCGCCAACCAGGACCAGACGGTGCGCCTGCGGGATGCGCCGGGCGCCATGGTCGGCCTCATCGGCGAGGCGTTGCCGAAGCCGGTCGGGCTCGCGCCGGGGCGGACGTTGAACGGCAGGACGCCGGCCGCGACGGGCGTCACGCTGTCGGTCATGGCCAAGGGTCAGTTGCTTGAGAGCCGGGCGCTGCCCGCCGACGCGGCCTTCCGCTTCCCGCTCGGCGTCGAGGCCGATGAAATCGTCATTGCGGGCTCTGGGCTCGATCGGCGACTGAAGCTGTCGGGCTATCCGGTCGATCTCGGCCTTTTGGTGTCCGGCGCGCTCTCGCCCGGCGCGGCGCTCAGGGCCATCGGCTTCGACGACATAACCCCGCGCGGCCTGTGCAAAGTGCCCTCCGGCCACGCCGGGCTCGACTGGCGCAATCTCAACGCCATGGCGCGCGACCACACCGCCAACAGTGAGGGCTATGTCAACGGCAATGTCTCGGGTGCTTACATCGCCTATACCAGCAGCGGCCATCCGGCCGAGTTCGGCCGCGATGCGCCCTTCGGCTTCCACTCGGTGATGCTGACTGCGGCCTGGCTGGCCTCGGAAGGCGAGACCGCGCGTGTCGAAAGCTGGTTAGGGGAGGAGCTGATCGCCAGCGATGAGATCGCGCTGTCGGCACTAGCACCGGTTCAATACGCGCCCATGCTGCAGGCGGTGACGCGTGTCCGCATCTCCACCAGACACCACTGGCAGGCCGTGCTCGACGATCTGATCGTGGCGCTTTGACATATGCCGGCCAAAGCACGGCAATTCTTGCGTTCTCAAGCAAGACTAACCCGCGCCGCCCCAAGGTCTGCAACGCGTCTTTGGCTCAGAATACGACGGAAGCTGCGCCGTTAGCGGTGATTGCCGAAAGCCTATCCTTCTTGACCAGCGTCGGCCTCAAATAGGTCTTCCTCATCCACGCTCTCCCGAAAATTCCGCCGCATGATCTCATACGCACGTCTGCCGTCAAGCAAACGCCCGAGCAAGCGCTTCCCCTTTGCGTATTCTTGCTACTGCACTGAAATTATATCGTCAGGTAGCGCCATTGGTGATAGCGAGCGACGGACTTGCCACCACCGCCGAAAGCTTGCCCTTGCGGACGAGAATCGGCTTCTCGTAAATCTTTTTCATCCCAAATTTCCCCCGTTAATCAGTGCCGGCAAAGGCACCGATTATTTTCATCAACCCGGCACGACGGGCGGCGAACCCGCCACGACTGTCGAAAGCTTGCCCTTGCGGATCAAAACCGGCTTCTCGTAAGTCTTCTTCATAAGATCGCTCTCCTAGAAATCCCCGGCGGATAATCTCACATATGCAATTTCTGTCAATCACCGGCTCCAGCGGGCTGTTCTGTTCCTGGGGATAGCGTTCTACTGATAGAGCCGCCGCCCAATAGTGGGGCGACCGCGCGGGCCGGAACCGGATGCGAAGGATATCGCCCGGGGAAGCTGTGTGACGTCTTGCACTTAGCCTTGGCCGCAAGCTCGGCTGGGATGCCGGGGCCCGCTGCCGCCGGTTGCAACGCGGCGGGGCGATGGGGGGAGACCGATGAAGAGATCGACCGAAAGGCTGCTGGCGCTGGCAATGCTGATCGTCGGCATTGCCTGTTTCGTCAAGCTCTATGCGGCGCTGGGCGGCAGGCCGCCGGCGACGGCGCGCCTGGAAGTCTTCGGCGCGGCCGGCGTGCTGTCGGTCCTTGCCGGGCTGCTTTTCTTCGCCGGCCTGCTGCCGGGCGCCGCCGGTCACGATCCGGCCGCCCCTTTGTTCGGCCGCGACGCCGAGATCGCGCCGGCCGGCCATCCGCGGCTGCGCCGCGCAGCGCTCGCTTTGCCGCTGTTGGCCCTGATCGTCATCGTCGCCGACCAGTTCGGTTGGCGGGCGCCGGGCGCCGAACCGGCGAAGGAAGTCGCCACCGCGCCGGCAGATCCGGCGCCTCGACCGCCCGAGCCGGAGGCGAGCGCAAAACCTACCACGCCCGAGTCGAGCATCGAGCCAGCCTTGCCCGCACCCGCACAGCATGAGGCTGCAAAGCCCCCGTTGCCCGAGCCGGTTGCGGCTCCCGCTCAGCCGGCGCAGACAGCCGCTCCACCGGCCGAGTCCGCGCCGCCGCGGCCTGCCCAGCCGGCAGAGCCGGTCCAGCCAACCCAGCAGACGGCGCCCGCTCCCGCAACGCCGCCGCAGACGGTGGCGCCGCCTCCACCGGTGCCGCCGGCCCAGCCAACCGCGCTGGAAGGCCACCGCGACGCCGTCGTCTGGCTGGCGGTGTCGGCCGACGGCCACCAGATCATGAGCGCCAGCACCGACCGCATGATCAAGCTCTGGGATATCGACGGCAAGCGGCTGATCCGCGACCTTGGTGAGCACAAGGACATGGCGCGCAGCGCGCTTTTCATGCCCGACGGCAAGACCGTGCTCACCGCCGGCGACGACGGCGAGATCGTGCTGCGCCAGCTATCCGACGGCACGGTGCTGCACGTCTTCTCCTCAGGGGCAAACGGCGGCGTCAGGCAACTGAAGATCAGCCGGGACGGCAAGCTCGCCGTTAGCGGTCACGACACCGGTTCCGTCGCGTTTGGGACCTGGGGAAGAGAGCGGTCTTGCATGTGCTGCCGGGCCACGACTGGCCGGTGAGTTCCGTCGCCATCTCGCCCGACGGCACCAGGGCGCTCACGGGCAGCATCGACGGTGAGCTGAAGCTCTGGGACATCGTTGCGGGCAAGCAACTGCGCAGCTGGCTTGGCCACGAGCGAGGCGCCTATGGCGCGGTCTTCCTGGCCGATGGTCACCACGCGGTGACCGGCAGCGGCGATTACACGATAAAGCTTTGGGACCTCGACACCTTCAAGGAGGTCCGCCGCTTCGAGGGGCATTCCGGCACGGTCTATGCGCTGGCCTTGTCGGCCGACGGCAAGCGCCTCGGCTCCGTCTCGCTGGATGGCACCGCCAGGATATGGAACATGGACACCGGCAGCGAGATCGCCGAATTCGACCCCGGCACTGGTCCCATGTACGCGGTCGCGTTCGCCGCCGACAGCACGCTATTGACCGGCGGCATCGACCGCGCCATCCGCGACTGGCCGGCGGCGGGCGGGGAGGGCACGGTGCTGTTTGCCGGGGCGCCGGAGTGAGTGTGACGTTGGAGGTGGGCGAAAAGCGGCCTCGACAGCCAATCTCGCCCAAGTGGGGAAAAATGCCCTGCAGAGCAGATGGGGCGCCACGAACGGCCCTGTCAGAAGGAGACCTGTACAAGGACTGTCCGAGCAGCCATCGTCGCCGCATGAGCAACACTGCCGAATCCACTTATTTTGTCCTGCAGCAGATCGATCCTGCGACCGGTTCGGCTATCGCTGAGGCTCGAATCCGCGTCTTGGACCTGAAAAAGCTTAGCGCGGTTCTGGGTTGCGGCAACACACAGCTATCAGGCTCATGGGAATTGGACCCGGGAGATATTCAAAGGCTGGGCGCGATATGCATCCCACCTCGCGAGCTTGATCCGAGGCTCAATCGCATCGAGCCCTGGCATCCAATCCGCGAGACACCGTATCTCGTTCACACGAATTTCGAGCTGCCGCTGATGCTTGAAGGTCGCAAGCCTCTGGCGGTGTTCCAAGACGCCTATCCGGTGGAGTGGTTGACGGAAATGCTGGCCCGCTTCGACCCGTTCGTCCGTTCGGGTCGGTTGGTGCGCCGCATAATCGACACGCCCTTCACCGAGGCCGAGCGCGCCCGCTTCCCAAAGTTCGAAAGATGGCGGCGCGCCCTCTTCGCACTCTCCGGCGAAGAATGGCGAATAGACGCATATCTGCTGGCATCGAAAGTCTCCGCCAAGATCGGCTGGAACGAAGCCCTCGAACGGATGGAGGGCTCGCTTCTCGGCTATGAAGATTGGCAGAATGATTGGTGGGTTGAGCGTAGAGCACGAGGGCGAGAGGCGGGCATTCGTCCGGAAAAATGAATAGCGCCCTTGGACACCTGACAGGCCGGCTGGACAGCCCCCTGGCCTGCCGGCCATCTCCCCCGCAAGGAGGAAGATTGGCAGTTCCTGCGACGGCACCCTCTCTGCAGCGTCAGCGATTGGCAAAAGCCGTCGCGACATCCAATCTCCCCCTTGCGGGGGAGATGCCCGGCAGGGCAGAGGGGGGTGTGACGGAACGCAGCTTCTGTAAGGAAATTCGATCCCCATCATGCTCCACCTCGTCGAAGCCTCGATAGCCGACCTGCGCCACGCGCTGGAAAATGGCACCGTCACCAGCGTCGAGCTTGTCGCTGCGTATCTGCGGCGCATCGCCCATTACGACCGCCACGGCATCACGCTCAACGCCGTGCCCATCCTCAACCCGAAGATGTTCGAGGAGGCCGAAGCGTCCGACCGGCGCCGGCGCGAGGGCAAGACGCTCGGATCGCTCGACGGCATCCCCTACACCGCCAAGGACAGCTACAAGGCTGAGGGGCTGACGGTGGCGGCCGGGTCGCCGGCCTTCGAGCATCTCACGGCGAACGAGGACGCCTTCACCATCGCTAGGCTGCGCGCCGCCGGCGCGGTGCTGATCGGCCTCACCAACATGCCGCCGATGGCCAATGGCGGCATGCAGCGCGGCGTCTATGGTCGCGCCGAAAGTCCGTACAACAAGGATTTCCTCACCGCCGCCTTCGCCTCCGGCTCCTCCAACGGCTCGGGCACCGCGACCGCCGCCAGCTTCGCCGCCTTCGGGCTCGGCGAAGAAACGTGGTCGTCCGGGCGCGCGCCCGCCTCCAACAACGCGCTGGTCGCCTACACGCCTTCGCGCGGCGTGATCTCGGTGCGCGGTAATTGGCCTTTGGTGCCGACCATGGATGTGGTCGTGCCGCATACGCGCAGCATCCCCGACATGCTGGAGCTGCTCGATGTGATCGTCGCCGACGATGCCGAGACGCGCGGCGATTTCTGGCGCGTGCAGCCCTGGGTGCAAATCCCGAAAGCCTCGGCGCTACGGCCGGCGAGCTACACCGCGCTTGCCGTGCAGGGTGCGCTCAAGGGCAAGCGGCTCGGCGTGCCGAAAATGTATATCGGCAAGGATGACGGCGCGGAGCGCCCGATCGAGACGCGCGCCTCGGTACTTGAGCTCTGGCGGCAGGCGGCGCGCGACCTTGAATCACTCGGCGCCGAGGTGGTCGAGGTCGATTTCCCTGTCGTCTCCAACTACGAACGCGACCGGCCGGGCGCGCTGTCGATGGTCGACCGCGGCCTTGTGCCGCCGGAATTCGCCGAACGCGAGATCTGGGACCTGTCCATCTGGTCCTGGGACGATTTCCTGCGCGCCAATGCCGATCCGGCCATCCCCGATCTCGCTTCGGTCGACGGCGCAAAGATCTTCCCGCAGCCGCCGGGCACGTTGCGCGATCGCTATGGCGATGCCGATTTCGACCTGGCGCAGTATGTCGAGCGGGCGAAGCGGGGCGTGGCGCCGCTCGCGGACATTCCCACCATCGAGGCGGGCCTGAAAGGCCTGGAAGCAACGCGCCGCGCCGACTTCGAAGACTGGCTCGATGCCAACCGGCTCGACGCCGTGGTGCTGCCGGCGGTCGCCGATGTCGGTCCGGCCGATGCCGACATCAACGAGGCTTCCGCCCGGCTTGCCTGGCGAAACGGCACCTGGGTCGCCAACGGCAATCTGGTCTGGCGGCATCTCGGCATCCCGACGGTGACGGTGCCGATGGGCACCATGGCCGATATCGGCATGCCCGTCGGCCTCACCTTCGCCGGCAAGGCTTATGACGACGTGGCATTGCTGATGATCGCCGGTGATTACGAGCGCTCCACAAGGCGCCGCACCGTTCCGCCGCGCACGCCGGCGCTGGCCGATGATGTGTTCGAGGCCAGGGGCGCGGCAAGTCGTGTTGGCGATCCCCCGCTCACGCTGGCGCTCACGGCTGAGACGATCCGCGCCGGCGACACCGATGAGATCGCGATCGCGCTGGAGACCGGCGACGCGGCGGTGGTGAAAGTCCACGTCAACGGCGAGCCGGTTTCCATGCAAGGCAGCGCTAACCGATTCACCGTTCGCGTGATCGTGCCGGCCACGACCCATCAAGGCTTCCACAGCGTCTGGCGCGGCGCCTATGGTTCGATCGTCACGGCCATTGTAAGGTCGCCGGATGGGCGCGTCAGCGGGGCATATACGGTGACGGGTGGGATTGGATAGCTTCCTCCCCCACAAGCGGAGAGGAGAAGATCGAGCTACTCGGTCCAATCCACCACCAGCGCCACCACCCCGAACAGCGCTCCAACCGCGCACACCGCGTTCCAGCCGCCCCAGGTCCAGGCGATGCCGGCAAGCAGCGAGCCGATCGCGCCGCCGATGAAGAAGATGCCGACGAACAACCCGTTGATGCGGCCCCGTGCCTTGGGCTGCAGGAGATTAACCGCACGGCGGCCCAGCGTCTGGTCGCCGGTGACGCCGAAATCGAGCAGCACGGCGCTGACACCCATCAGGATGAGCGGCAGCCATGCCCCGGCTTTGGTCGCCCCGGCCCATGCGGCGAGGCCGAGCGCCGCAATCAGCACGAGATGGCAGAGGATCGTGGCGGTGCGCGTAAAGCCGCGGTCGCCGGCGCGGCCGAAGATCGGCGTCACAGCCGCGCCGCCGGCGCCGACAAATGCGAACAGCGCAATGCCTTTCTGGCCAAGGTCGAAAGGCGGGGCGGACAGGCGTAGCGCCACCGCCGTCCAGAACACGCTGAAAGCCGCCATCACCAGGCACGCGGTGAAGGCACGACGCCGCAGCACCGGTTCCTGACCCAGAAGTCCGACCAGAGAGGCGATGAGCCCCGCATAGCTCGCATGCGCCAGAGGCTTGCGCCTTGGCAAAGCGAGGCCGAGCAGGATGGCGAGCAGCCCAAGTGCCGCGGCGCTGATGCCGTAGAAGGCGCGCCAACCGAAGGCGTCGGCGACGAGGCTGGCGATCGGACGCGAGAGCAGGATGCCGATCATCAGCCCGCTCATCACGTCACCGATAACGCGCCCGTCCTGTCCCGGCGGCGCCATCGAGGCCGCGACCGGCACCAGCACCTGGATGCAGGAACAGGCCGCCCCAAGCACGAACAGCACGGCAAGCAGCGAGGCGGCCGACGGCGCGAATGAAGCGACCGCCGCCGCCAGCGCGGCCGCGCACAGCATGCGCAGCACCAGCACACGGTTCTCGACCAGGTCAGACAGCGGCACCAGGAAGAACAGTCCGGCCGCATAGCCGAGCAGGGTGGCCATTGATACTAGGCCGCTTTCCGATGCCGCCGCGCCCAGCGACGGTCCGATCAGCCCGACCAGCGTCTGCGGCGCGAACAGATTGGTGACGATGATGCCGACCGAAGCGGCGAACAGCAGCGTCTGGGATCGCGTGATCGTGCCGCCGCCGGCATGCGGCGACGGATCGGCGAACTCGGCCGTCGCGATCCGGGCGTTGTCTGTTCCGTTCATGGGTAGCCTCGCTGTTTGAATATCTCGCGAGGACTTTATTCGCGCTGATCATAATGCTACAATTGAAATTATTTGATAATGATTATGCGAGATACGCATGAACATCCATGACCTCGAAGCCTTCGTCGCCGTCGTCGAAACCGGCTCCATCGTCGGCGCCTCTGCCAGGCTCAATCTCACCCAGCCCGGCGTGACGCGCCGGGTGCAGAATCTCGAGGAGCGGCTGGCGACGCCTTTGCTCGACCGCCAGTCGAAGCCGCTCAAACCCACCGCATCGGGTCGCGAGGCCTATGAGCATAGCCGTCGGCTGCTGCGCTCGCTGGAGGATCTGAAGGCGGGCGTCTCGCCGGCCGGCGAGGTGAGGGGCGAGTTCCGCCTCGGCATCATGCCTTATCTGTCGACCAGCGCGCTGTCCGAGCCGCTCGACAGTCTTCGCGCGGCCTTCCCGCAATTGACGCTGAATATCACCTCCAGCCTGTCGCCGCGCCTGGTGGAGCAGGTGCTGCACAGCGAGATCGACGCGGTCGCCGTCTGTCTGGCCGAGGGCGTCGCGCCGCCGCCGGAGCTCGTCGGCGACGATCTCGGCGTGCAGGCGGTGCTGCTGGTGGCTTCGCCAGGCCTCGGCGTGCCGAAGCCGGCCGAGCTCAACGATCTCGCGCGCTACCCCTGGGTGCTCAACGAAACCGGCTGCGGTTTCCGCGCGTTCATCCGCCATCGCTTCGAGGCGGCGCGGCTGCCCTTCCATGTCGGCGTGGAGGCGCAGGGCGCGGATCTGAGGATGTCGTTGGTGGCGCGCGGCCACGGCATCGGCGTCGTCACGCCCGGCGCGCTGTCGGGCAGCCAATGGCGCGACGCGGTCGAGGTGGTCGACTGCCCCGGCTTCAAGCCGCAGGTGCGCTGTTGGCTGCTCCACCGCCCGCCGGCCGGCAGGCTGGCGCGTCCGATCGCGGTGTTCCGCGACGCGCTGGCGGAGGCGCTGAAGGGGCCGATGCCGCTGATGTCGTAGAAGCCAGGTGCCTTATCTTCCCCCTGACAGTGGAAAAAGCGATTTCAACATCTTGGCAAAGCGAAGTGTTAGAGACTGCCAGAGGGAGTGGGTTGCACCGTCCGTCGAGTTCGCTATCTCCGGGTCTTGTGATCGGGGCAGGGAGGCGAGCCACGAATCCCAAAACTTCTGCTGCATCGAGACGAACACGGGCATCACGTCATAGCCATCGTCAAATATATTGACTAAGTCGCTCCTCTTGGGACGCTCGCCCGTTTTCACTTTGCAGACCACCAATCCTCGACTCATCTCTGTCACGGTGCCTTCAGGGAAAACATTGGCGCTCGCGCCATAACAAAAGGGTAGTAGTCCTTCCACTTCGAGCCGATTGCGGATTTGGCATAGGGCTTCGAAATAGTCGTCTTCTTCAGCAGCGATGACTTTATTGCGATAGCTGCAGGTGAGCCTGCATCGGGTCCCCGCATCGTGCGGCGTGAACACCGCCTGCTCGTCACCTCCCGTGCCTCCTCCGATCAGGAATACGGTGTATTGTTCATCCATTGTCATCCCCCGATCTCTCGATCATCTTAGTTGTGATTAATCCTGAATGCAACTCAAAATTGTAGATGGTTTGCGCGAGTTCATGCTTGTTGGCTCCTGCCTCGTCCTTGACCCGCCCCCCACCCACGCTATCTTCGCGCCATGCCAGACACAGCCCCCTCCGCCGCCGCGCCGCTGATCGTCATCGACCTGCAGACCGGCATGTTCGACGGTCGGTTCGATCCGCCGATCCATGACGCCGACACGATCGCCGAGCGTGCCCGTCGGCTGATCGACTGGGCACGGCGTTCCGGCCGCAAGGTGGCGTTTATCCGCCATGACGGACCGGAAGGCGATCCGCTGGCGCCGGGCGCTTCCGGTTGGCCGGTATGGCCGCTGCTCGGTCAGGCCGCCGACGAACCGACCTTCGGCAAGACCGTCGGCAACGCCTTCTCGAATCCCGAACTCGTTGAATGGGTGGCGGGACACGGCGCGAAGGACGTCGTGCTCCTCGGCGCCCAGACTGATTTCTGCGTCGCCGCCACCGTGAAGGGCGCCTTTGCCGAGGGATTTGGCGTCACCGTGGTTTCGGACGCGCATTCGACGCTGGATTCTGTGGAGGAAAACGCGCCCGACATCATTGCCCGCCACAACGAGGCTTTCGCGGGGCAGGGCGTGCGGATGGCGACGACGGCGGAGTTGATCGAAGGCTGAGCGCGCCTTCACCTTCTCCCGTTGTGAGGGCTTTGCACGGGAGAGTGAATTCTGTTTGTTGGGCTAATGAGGCGTTTTTTGAAGGCCATGGGAGCGGT